>NZ_CP147913.1:3435666-3748000 GCF_037414475.1 Myxococcus stipitatus
GCGCCGCACCCTCGGCGCGCTGGTGCAGGTGTTCGCTCCGCTGCAGGAGGGACTCGGCGAACTGCATGACGCGGATGTGCGGCTCGAGATGTTCGAGCGGCTCGCCGCCCGAGGGAAACCCCGGGAGCGCAAGGCCGCCCGCGCACTGCTACCGCTCATCCGCGATGGCCGAGCGAAGAGCTCCGCGGAGGTCGCACGGGAGCTCCAGCGCTGGCACGCCGAGGCGATTCCTCGGCGGCTGATTCACGTGGTCGCGTAGCGGCCTTGTTCGAGCGCGGCGTGCAGTCACCACGCTGCCCGCGTCGCGTAACTAAACCAAAGATCGCAAATCTCGTCCGGCCTCAGGCGGTACGCCTGAGGTCGGCACGGCGTAGGGATGGACTGGCGGAACGCTGGGCGGAGCGGGCGGCGAGGTAGGCATGCACCCGGGCCATGAGCCGGTCCATGGTTCGGCAGCGGTGATTGCGGGCGACATTGGCATGCAGGTCGAGCCACACACGCTCGATGCGATTGCCCTGGGGGTAGTAGGGCGGCAGGAAGTGGAGGACGAATCGCCCGGCGAGCTGCGCGAGCACCTTTCGTGTCTTCCTGCTGGAGTGGACGGCGGCGTTGTCGAGGACGAGGTGGATGCGGCGAGAGCGCCGATACACACTCGCCAGACGCCAGAGAAGTTGAATGAAGAGCGCGCTGGCTTTGCTCCTTTCCTCTACCCACGTCAGCCTTCCGGTGCGGACATTGAGAGCTCCAGCCAGGTAGCGCTTCTGGTTGTTGCCGGGTGTCACCACCACGCGCCTGTGCCCAGGCATGCACCAATCGCGTCCCACCTTGGGATTGAGGTGAATGTCGACTTCGTCCACGTGGAGAACGGGCTCCCTGGATGAGCCATACGCCTCGAGACACCTCAACTCGTGGAGCCGACGGCGTCTCTTCCACCCAGGCCAAGGACACTCGACGATGGGCTTGGCCGCCTTGAGCCGGGTGCCGAGCAAGGCGAGTGTGCGCCGCCGGGCCAACTCCTGGCACAGCAACTCCCGAATCCATGTCGGACGACACCAGCCCCAATCCTCGGGCGTCCCCTCCAGTACTCGCACCAGCCGCTCGCGGAACCGCTCGTCTACCTTGGGGCGTCCGTTGCTCTCTCTCCTGTCCCGAAAGGCCTGCCGTCCACCCTCGCGGTAGCGACGGACCGCACTCACCACCGTCGAGGTCGCGCACTCCAATGCCCGGGCGACGGCGTGACACGAGGCTCCTCGTCCCACGGCCGCCACCGCCATGCATCTGCGGTAGGTGAGCAGGCAGCCACTCCTTTCTGCCCACCGAAGCAGCGCTTGCCGCTGCTTTCTCCTCAACCACTGCCTACCTTGCCCTCGGGCAGGGCCTTCTCGCTCTCAGGTCTTCTGCGCACACAGAGCCGAACGAGAGGTGCCCCTGCTCTCTCTTCCCGCTCCTCCTGCGCCCGCTTGCTCTCCAACCTGATCGCGAATCACGACCCTCGGTTTAGCGACATCAGAGCGGGTTGAACGCGGTCTTGGCAGTGGCCAATGCGGGAGAAATGCCCGCAGCAGCCCAGCGTTGGAACGTTTGTATCGGAGATGGGGGAGGCAGAGAAGCAAGGCCTCGCTGTTCAGGGTGACGCGAACAGGTACGTGATGGCCTTGCGCCGCTTGGCGGGAGTGGATGCCGTCAAGGAGATTCCCTCCCGCGTGGGCGCTCTGCGCCGAAGACGTGGGATTCGGTAATTGACCCAGCGAAAGCCCTCAGGGAGCCTGGCGGGGGGATGGGGGGCTGCCGCCGCCCTCGTTGTCCCAACCATCCTCCTGCTGGCCCGAACTGTGCCACCTTGCGGAGAAAGGGGCTTTGCGAGCCAGTGGGCTCATGCTCCAACTGCCGAAGTCCACCAGTTGGAGGAGGCGGTCCTCCGGCTGGATTCGGTACTCAATCCACTGGTCCGCCAGGAATATCCGGTGCGTTCCTGCCGAGACGACCGCGAGCTCCTTCGCATGAGGACGCCTTGCCTTGGACGGGGACTGCGCGGCGTCCTCGGCTGCTGCGGCAATCATCCCCAGCCGCTCCTCGATAGGTTGTCGCTCGGAGGGAGGAAGTTGCTCGTATGTTTTTGAAATTTCAGGGCTGATGATGATTTGATAGGACATGTGTGGTGCCTCGGAGAAGAAATGGAGGTGCTGTGCTCGTGCCGCGCCGGAGGGGCATCGAGTTGGGAGGAGATTTGATAATAATCATGATGGAGGAGCTGTGTTGGTTGGGGGCCCCTCCATTCTTGAATTCTCCTCAGAATTCGCATGATTGAGAGCTCTGCAGGTAATCAATTATTTGCCGGCTTCGGCTCTTCACTGGAAGTTCTCACCTCAACCCGGCCCAACGATTCTTGATGTGGGGGCCGCACTGGCATGGCTCCTGTCTTCGAGTCATGCTTCATGCGAATGTTGTGCGGGGTCCTGTGGTAATACCTGGCGAAGGTCGTCCAAGGAAACAGACAGGACCACGGTGTCACTGACCGACTGGACGATGCGCGTAGGCAGTTCGACTCGGCCCGCGTGGAAGAAGTTCCAGAACGCCCCAATCTGGTCAGCAGCTTCCGGGCTCAACTTCACTTGAAGTCCCTCGACCTTCCACGTCTCGCTGTCGATGGACAAGGCTTCTACGGTACCTATTTGCTGTCCTCCTGCCGCGACGACGGTGTGGCCAGGGCGGACGCGTTCTGAGAATCGCATGTGTCTGCTCCTTTTCCTCCGCTCAAAGATGGGCATGTCGGCATGGGAGTGCCTTGAACTTCATGGGAGTGCCTTGAACTTCATGGTTGTCAGACGGCCGGCGAATTGGGCGCGGGCTGCGCCTGCTTGGGCCCCCTGGATGCGCCTGCGGTGGGTGCGCCAACCGGATGAGCTTCAACCGGGCGAGCAGCCGCATCACTTGCCAGGTGGGGTCCAGTTCGAATCGCCTGGCGGCGAAGTCAGGGCTCGCTGGCGTGGCGTGGTGGTTGTTCTGGAACAGCTCGCCCATGCACACCACGTCCAGGGGCAGTGTATTGCGTGACTGATCTCGGGTCGTGAAGTTGCGATAGCCGTACCGGTGTCCGCACCAGTTCACGATGGCGCCGTGCACTGGCCCCATCACGAAGTGGACGGGGAGCAGTGCCCAGTGCCATCGGCGTGTGGCAAAGCGCTTGTAGAAAAGGGTATAGAGCGCACCGAATCCCAAGTGTGCGGTCCAGCTATTGAAAAAACGGTCCAGGGCGGGCCACTCGGGGTAGCCACCGAGGAAGCGTGCCTCGGCCTGGATGCGGCCAGACAGAAGCCCCCCGAAGCGACGCGCAGTCTCCAGCATCATGCGCAGAGGATTCTTCTGCTGCGCGGGTGAGTGCGGGTCGCGGACGGTGTCCGCATAGGCGTGGTGCTCGCGATGCAGAATGGCGTAAGCGCGTGGATCGAGATAGCTCGAACCCTGTACCAGTGCAGTGCCTAGGTGGAGGATGCGTTCGGCGCGCGGAGTCATCGTGTACATTCGGTGCGCGGCGTAGCGATGCTGGAATAGGCTCTGGAAGAGCACACTCAGCATCCAATGAGCGGCGAAGAAGAAAGGGACCATATTCGTGCAACACCTTGGTGTGGCACCCCTCAATCCGCGAGTGCTTGAAAACGGGGCTACACCACCGTGCCAACCCAGTGCTCAGCCGCCTGTTCTTATTGGCTGCAAAGGGGGCGTTCCCCCTGTGTCAGGAAAGTTATCGCCTCGGCTGAGCCAGACATGGCTGAATGATGCTGCCGCAAGGCATTCTTCCTCCTGTACCCCCTCTGAACCAACTACACAGGATTCGGGACTTGACCATGGTGGCCACCGACACGCGCACCAGGCCTCGGCGGGCCAACTCCTGGCACAGCAGCTCCCGAGTCCAGGTAGGACGACACCAGCCCCAATCCTCGGGCGTCCCCGCAAGCACTCGCACCAGCCGCTCGCGAAACCGCTCATCTACCTTGGGCCGACCGTTGTTCTCCCTCCTGTCCCGAAGGGCTTGCCGACCCCCTTCCCGGTAGCGGCGGACTGCGCCCACCACCGTCGAGGTCGCGCACTCCAATGCCCGGGCGACGGCGTGGCACGAGGCGCCTCGCCCCACCGCCGCCACGGCCATGCATCTGCGATAGGTGAGCGGGCAGCCACTCCTGGCTGCCCACCGAAGCAGCGCTTGCCGCTGCTTTCTCTTCAACCACTGCCTACCTTTGCCCTCGGGCAGGGCCTTCTCGCTCTCAGGTTTTCTGCGCACACAGAGCCGAACGAGAGGTGCCCCTGCTCTCTCTTCCCGCTCCGCTCAGGCCTGCTTGCCCCTCTGCCTGATCGGGAATCACGACTCTTGGTTTAGAGGGGACCGTCACAGTCGAATGGGCAGGTCTCATGGGTCTCGCCCTCGTCGCAGACCCCGTCGTTTCCACAGACGCCAGAAACAGGTCCGTCACAGGCCGCCGGATAGGTCTGGTGCGTCTCCGAGCCAGCGCACAGGCCGTCGCCACAGAACGGGGCCGGTGCATCACAGTCCTGGGGACAGGACTGATTTGATTCGGTGCCGTTGCAGCGGCCATCGCCACAGAACGGGTCGGGGCCGTCGCAGTCGAGGGGACAGGTCTCGTGGGTCTCGCCTTCGTCGCAGCTCCCATCCTGCCCACACACCCACGGCGACGGGCTCTCAGCGAAGATTGAGGCCCGCGCCGTGACGCCCTCCGGCTCCTCCAGGGTCGAGCCACATCCCATGAGCACGCCGCCGAACCCCAGACATCCCAGGATGACCACCCATCGCTGATTCATGTGCGCCTCCTCGTGAGGAGGCTGGGATTACCACGGGCAGCTCTCTGGGGTCTGAACCTGTTGTTACTGGATGACGGTTACTGAGAGGGTTGCGTTTGCTGGGGAGACGTCTGGGTCCCGGAGGTATCGCCCTGGGTCGTCGCATCGATGCGCACAGCTCGCCCTTGGCCCGCGGAATCCGTGGTGTATGAGGCGCGCACCTGGGTCCCTTCCTGGATGTCCTCGGCGACGGAGTTGAATCCGTTCAGCGTGACTTGGGTCTTGGGGTCCACCGTCAACTGGAGCTGCGCTTCACCGCTCTGGCCGAGCAGCACCTCGTCCTCGCTCGCCTTCACCACCTCACCGACGAACTCCTGCTCCGTGTTCCCCTGAGTCGTCTGGGTCTCCGACGTCGTGCTACCGCTCTCTTGCGTCGAGTTCGTATAGGGGTACGGCAGCATGACCACCGGGGACTGAACGCCCGGTTGGGTGAAGGTCCCCGAGGTTCCGGTTCCCCACTGCGTGGGGTCCTGTCCGGAGGTCGTGGGCGCGGTAGCCGTGGGCTGTTGACCCGTGCCCTGCGTCTCGTCGGAGAACTGGGGGGTCGTCTGAGTGCCTTGCGGCGTGGTCACTCCCGTGGATTCCGATGGCGCGGTGGCGGTGTATTCCTCCGTGCCACTTTGCTGACGGGCATCGAGTTGCTCCAGCGGGGAGAGCGACTGGGGAGCGTCTTCCACGGGCTGACCTGTGCCGGAGGTCGTCGGTGACGAGGAGGAGCTCGTGGACGGCTGGGAGCTTTGCCACGTCTGGGACCCCGTGCCTGTTGGCGCCGAAGCCATCGGCTGCTGCGATTCAGTCCCGGTGGAGGTGGAGGGCTCTGCTTGTTGCCGGGCCCGTTGCTCCGCTCGCAGCGCGGCTTCTCGCTCGGCCCGAAGCTCGGCCTGCGTGTCCGCGTCGCGCTCCACACCAGCTGAGGAAGCACTCGATTGAGACTGCGTATCCTGTGTCTGGCCGACTTGTGCCTGAGCGCCACCCGTCCCCTGTGACGGCCCCTGACCCGACGCCTGCGCTGACTGGGCTGTGTCCTGCGGTGCGCCCTGCGGCTGCGCTGTCGCGGCTGACTGTCCTGACTCCGTGGACGGGGGTGTACGCTGCTGCGCTGTCTCCGCTAGCTGTCCCGACTCCGTGGACTGCGGCGTGCTCTCGTCACGCTGGCTCGCTTGCGCGGATTGCCGCGCGGCCTCCGCGGCCTGCTGACTCGCGCTCTTCGCGGGCGGATTTGCCTGTCCACCTTGAGCCTCGGCGTTCCCCTCTCCCTGCGCGATCTCGGAGGACTGCGGCTGCGCCGCCCCTGGCTGCGTTGCAGCCTCGGCTGATTCCTGTGGCACTGCCCCTGACTGCGCTGCCGCTCCGGCCGCCTGCTGCTGCGCAGTGCCCGCCCCAGCCGACTGCTGTGCGGTCCCTGGCTGCGTTGCCGCTCCGGCCGACTGCGGCTGCGCGGTCCCCGCCCCCTGCTGTTTCATCTCGGCAACCTGCTGCTGCGCGGAGGCGACCTGGCGGTCGGCCTGGTCCTGGGCCGCCTTGATGGACTCCTCCTGCGCGCGAGCCTGGGCCGCCTGCTCCTGCCGGGCCTCGTCCCTCGCACTGTCCACTTGCTGTGGTTGCTCGTTCGGAGCCGCGGCTCGCGACTTCGCGTCCTGGCCGCGCTCGCGGCAACCCGAGATGAGCAACGCGGCGGCGGCCCCCGCCACCACCCATGCTCTCGCCCGAAATGTCATGAAGCCCCCTGTGGGTAGCCCTCCCGAACTAGAAACATCCGAAGTCACTCAACCCCACCACCCCATTCACTCTCCGAGCGTTCGTCCACCCGCCCGTCCTCCACCAGGCGGGCCAGCTCACGATGCCCTACCCTTTCCCGAGCTTTGGGGATAAGGGGCGCACCCCCATGCACGCCTGCGGACTCGACTTCGGAACCAGCAACACCGCGGCGGCCCTGCCTGACGGCACGGTGCTGTCCCTGCAACCCCACACCTCGGAGCCGCGCCTCTACCGCTCCGTCATGTTCTTCCCGGACGACGAGCGCGAAATCTACACAGGCGCCGACGCCATCAACCGCTACATGGAGGACAACACCGGACGCTTCATCCAGTCCGTGAAGTCCTTCCTCCACTCCTCCTCCTTCCGCGCCACCCAGGTGAAGGGCCGCACCTTCACCATCGAGGAGCTGGTCGCCATCCTCCTGCGCCGGGTCCGCGAGGCCGCCGGCAATCACATGGGCACCCCTCCGGACGCCGTCATCCTGGGCCGCCCCGCCGTCTTCACGCCGGACCCGGAAGCGGACGCACTCGCACAGAAGCGCCTCCACCGCGCCGCCGAGCTCGCCGGCTTCCAGCACATCCAGTTCCTCATCGAGCCCATCGCCGCCGCGCTCGCCTACGAGGCCCAGCTCCAGCGCGATGAGCTCGTCCTCGTCGCCGACTTCGGCGCCGGCACCACCGACCTCACGCTGATGCGCCTGGGTCCCTCGCACCGAGGCGCCAAGGACCGCCGCCCCGACGTCGTGGGCTCCACGGGCGTGCGCATCGGCGGTGACCGGTTCGACGCCGAAATCATGCGCCACAAGCTGCTGCCCCGCTTCGGCGCCGGCTCCACATACCGGGTCCGAGGACTCAGCGACAAGCGCCTGCCCATCCCCCAGCACGTGGTGGCCAAGCTGCTCTCCTGGCACGAGATGTCCTTCATCCGTGAGAAGTCCACCCAGGACCTGCTGAACACCATGCTGGAGACCAGCGACAAGCAGGCCGAAATCCAGGCCCTGCACGACCTGGTGATGGACAACCTGGGCTACCGCCTCTTCCGCGCCATCGAGGCCGCCAAGGTCCGCCTGTCCCGCGAGGAAGTGGCCACCGTGGACTTCGAGGAGGCGCGCATCACCCTCCACGAGCCCATCACCCGCCAGGAGTTCGAGGCGTTCAGCAAGCCGCTGCTCGACGAACTGGAGCAGTGCACGGAAGGGCTGCTCTCCCGCCACCCCGAGGCGCAGAACATCGACGCGGTGTTCCTCACGGGAGGCTCCTCGCAGATTCCCGCCGTGCGTCAGCTCTATGTGCGGCGCTTCGGAGAGGACCGCGTGCGCACCGCGGACGCCTTCACCTCCGTCGCCGAGGGCCTCGGCCGCGCCTCCGCCGCCCTGGGCTGAGGCGCAACCTCCACGGGCCCCGACAGCCCGGCTCACTTCACGATGGCGTCCGGGGACGGCTCCCGGCCCCATCGCCTGAAGAGAACCGGAACCACCAGCATGTTGAGGAACGTGGAGGACAACAGTCCGCCCAGGATGACCACGCCCATCGGGGCCTGAATCTCGTTCCCCGGCTCGTCGCTCCCGATGACGAGCGGCACGAGCGCCAACCCCGCGCACAGCGCCGTCATCAACACAGGGGCCAATCGTTCGAGCGAGCCCTGCACGACGGCCTCGGGGAGCGACTTCCCCTCCTCGCGCATCAGGTGCTCATAGTGGCTCACCATGAGGATGCCGTTGCGCGTGGCGATGCCGAACAAGGTGATGAAGCCCACCAACGAGGCCACGCTCACCACTCCCGACGTGAGCGCCACGGCCACGACGCCTCCCATGAGCGCCAGCGGAAGGTTGACGAGGGTCAGCAACGCGTTGCGGACCGAGCCATACGCCACCACCAGCAGCAGGAAGATGCCCACCACCACCGCCGCGCTCAGCCAGGCCATGGAGCGCGTGGCCTCCTCCGCGCTCTCGAACTGGCCGCCGTAGTCCACGGAGTACCCCAACGGCATCGGCACTTCGCGGGCGATGCGAGCCCGCAAGTCATTCACCACCGCGGACAAGTCCCTGCCGGCGACGTTGGCCTGGACCACCATCTTCCGCTGCACACCTTCGCGGCTGATGGTGTTCGGGCCGGACTCGCGCGTGAGGCTCGCCAGCATCTTCAGCGGGATGGGTGACCCCACGGGCGTGTCCACCAGCGTCGAGCCGAGTGCCTCTACGTCCACACGAGCCGCGTCCTCCAATCGCACGGCGATGTCCACCACCCGCTGCCCCTCGAGCACCATCCCCACCGTCTCACCGGCGAACGCGCGCTCCACGGCCTCCGCGACCTCGCCCGTGGTGAGCCCGTAGCGGGCCACCGCGTCCCGGTCCGTGCGAATCTCCAGCTCCGGAATCTCCACCTGCTGCTCGATGGCCACGTCCACCGCCCCGGGCGTGCTCTCGGCCACCTTCTTCACCTGCTCGGCAAGGCCACGCAGCCGGTCCAGGTCCTCTCCGTAGATTTTCAGCGCGATGTTGGCCCTCGTGCCCGACAGCATGTGGTCGATGCGATGACTGAGCGGTTGGCCCATCGTGATGGCGACACCGGGCACCTGGGTCAGCGCCTTGCGCAGTGCCTCCAACAGCGCCTGCTTGTCCCGAGAGCCTCGAGAGAAGTCCAACCCCACGTCCACCTCCGCGGCGTTGACGTCCTGGGCGTGTTCGTCCAGCTCCGCGCGCCCCGTGCGGCGGGCCGTGGACACCACCTCGGGGAATGACAACAAGACCTCCTCCACCCTCCGGCCCAGCGCGTCCGACGCCTCCAACGAAGTGCCTGGGAGCGTGACGACGTTGAGGGTGAGCGTGCCCTCGTTGAACTCCGGCAGGAAGGCGCGCCCCAGGAAGGGAATGACCGCCAACGTGGCCACCAACGCCAGCGCGGAGCCCGCGAGGATGGCCCGAGGACGAGCCAGCGCCTTCAGCAACACCGGCCGGTAGCGCGCCTTGAGCCAACGCAGCACGGGCCCCTCTTCCACACCCAGCGCCCGGGCATCCGGCAGCAGATAGGCGCACAGCGCTGGCGTCAGCGTGACCGCCACCCCCAACGACGCGGCGATGGCGACGACATACGCCAGCCCCAGGGGCGCCAGCATCCGCCCCTCCAGTCCCGACAAGAAGAAGAGCGGCAGGAAGACCAGGATGATGATGAGGGTGGCGAAGACGATGGCGTGCCGCACCTCGACGGAGGCCTGGAAGATGACCTCGAGCGCGGGCTTGCGCCGAGCCTCGGGCAGGTGGGCGTTCTCCCGCAGCCGCCGGAAGACGTTCTCCACGTCGATGATGGCGTCATCCACCATGGCGCCAATGGCGATGGTGAGTCCGCCGATGGTCATGGTGTTGAGCGTCACGCCCAACGCCTTGAGCACCAGCACCGCCGCGACCAACGACAGGGGAATCGCGGTCAGCGAGATGAACGTCGCCCGAGCGTTCATCAGGAACACAAGCAGGATGACGGCCACGAGCACCGCGCCATCCCGGAGCGCCACCGTCACGTTGCGCACCGCGACGGAGATGAAATCCGATTGCCGGAAGATGTTCCGGCCCACCACCAGGCCCTCGGGCAGCGTGGCCTGCGCCTCGTCCAGCACGGCGTCGAGCCGCTCGGTCAGCTCGAGCGTATTGGCATCCGGCTGCTTCATCACCGCCAGGATGACCGCGGGCTCCGCGTTGGCGCTCCCCTCCCCGCGCTTGATGCGAGGCCCGACCTTCACGTCGGCCACCTGCCCCACGGTGATGGGCACACCCGCGCGCACCGTGACGACGGTGCCGCGCAGGTCCTCCACTCCCTTCGCCCGTCCCACCGCGCGCAGCAGGTACTCCTGCCCACCCTGCACGTAGAAGCCACCCGAGGCGTTGTGGTTCGTCGTGCGCAAGGCCTGGGCGACTTGCTCGAAGGTGACGCCGAGCGCCTGCAATGCCTCCGGCCGCAACAGCACCTGATACTGCTTCACCGCGCCACCGATGGGCACCACCTGGGAGACTCCGGGCACGGACAAGAGCCGCTTGCGCAGCACCCAGTCCGCCACGCCTCGCGCCTCCATCATCTGCGCCTGGCGTCCCTCTTCACTCTTCGCCCAGGCCTCCTCCTTCCAGGACACGGAGAGGAAGAGGATTTCCCCCATGACGGAGGAGATGGGCGCCATGACCGGCGGAGGGACATCCGGAGGAAGCTGCGAGGCGACGAGCTGGAGCTTCTCGTTCACCACCTGGCGCGCCGTGTAGATGTCCGTCCCCCACTCGAACTCCACCCAGACGATGGAGATGCCCACGCCCGAAGCCGAGCGCACCCGGCGAACGCCCGTGGCGCCATTGACGGCGGTCTCGAGGGGGAACGTGACGAGTGTCTCCACCTCTTCGGGCGCCAGGCCGTGGGCCTCCGTGAGAAGGGTGACGGTGGGAGCGGTGAGGTCCGGGAAGACGTCCACCGGCATGCTCCGGGCCACCTGGATGCCCAGCACCAACAGCAGCACGGAGGAGGCCACCACCAGCAACCGGTGGTCGATGGACCAGCGAATGAGGCGATTCATGGTCGTCGTGCCCTCAGTGCTGGTGGCCATGCTCGGGGATGGCCCCGGTGGCGGTGGACAGTTTGAGTTCATGGGCGCCGCGCGAGACGACACGCTCGCCCTCCTTCACTCCCTCCAGCACCTGCACCCATCCTCCCGAGCGAACACCCGGGCGGAGGACGCGCTTGAAGAAGGACTCGCCGCCGTCCACGACGAAGACCGTGGGCCGGCCGTTGTCATCCACGATGGCGGATTCGGGGATGGCCACGTCATGCACCGTCTCTCCCGTGAAGAGCGTCACCTTGGCGAACATGCCGGGCTTGAGGAGCCCCTCGGGATTGGGCAGCTCGAAGAGCACGGGGACGGTGCGCGTGAGGGGGTCCACGACGCTGCCCACCGCGACACGGCGGCCCGACGTCTCGTCCACCGTGAACTCACGCTCGAGCCCCGCCACCGTGAAGGCCGCGCCCGGTGACCGCTCCACCCGGGAGGCATCCACCTCGTACACCTTCGCCTCGAGCCACAGCCGCGAAGGATTGATGACCGACACCAGCCGCTTGCCCACCTCCACCACGGCTCCGGGCATCACGTCCGCGAAGGACACCACTCCGTCCAAGGGAGAGCGCAGCTCGAAGGCCGCGGCGCCAAGCCCTCCTGTCCCGCTCTGCGTGCCCCGATAGAGCGCCAGCTGACGCTCCGCCGCGGAGGCGCGGGCCACCGCCACCTCTCGCGCCACCCGGGCCCCGTCGAGTTGTTTCTCCGGGATGGCCTTCGCCGCGAGCAGCTCCTCCGCCCGAGTCACCTCACGCTCGGCCAGCCCCAGCTCGGCGCGAGCACGGGAGACCTCCAGCTCCACGGTAGCCAGGTCCGTCGTCCCCGCCACGGAGACAGGCGACAACCGCACCAGGACCTGGCCCTTCTTCACCACCTGCCCCAGATGGGGAACCGGCCCCGAGACAGACACCTGCCCCGTCACCGGAGCAGCCAGCTCCACCGCCTGGCCCGCCACGGGCTTGAGCTCCCCGTTGGCGCGCACTCCGCCCTGGAGCACACGCGACCGCGCGGCCGCCGTGGCGTACCGCGTCTTCCACTGCTGCTCCTTGAGGAAGGGCACGGTGGACTCACCCGCCTCCTCGCGAGGAGCGGCGGCCACCGCGGCGGACACCGACGGAAACACCGTCACCGGGCCCACGTCCACGGTTCCTGAAACCTGCTCGCCCTCCAACCGCAGGATGAGCCGAGCCGCTCCAGACTTCGCGGGGCGGACCTCGGGCTTGAAGATGCCGTCCCGCAAGAGCCGCTCCGCCACGAAGCGCTCCTCGCCGCCATCCGCGTGGCGCAAGGTGGCCGTCACCTTCCCCTTCGTCACGGGCTTGAAGCCGTCCGCGTCGCGCGCATCCGTGAAGTGCGCCACCAGCGGTGAGGGCTGTCCCACCACCAGCGCCGGGTACTCCATGAACAGCTCCAGGCCGTCTTGATACGTGGTGATGGAGACGTCCGGCCGCGGCTTCTCGGCGACGGCCGGAGCGCCGCCTTCGTCATGGACCCGGGGGTCTTGCCCATCGTGACTGTGTCCGTGCTCCTTGCAGGAAGCGGCGAGTGCACACACGAGGGCCGCGATGAACAGGTGGAGACGACTCATGGCTGGGTGCCCCCAGGTGTGGCGCCATCCCAGGCGCCCGAGAGAAGAAGAAGGTCCGCTTCGGCTTCGGCGACGTCGAACGCCAGGTCCACCGCCGTCAGCCGCGCATCACGGGCTGTCCGCTCGGCGTCGACGAGCACGAGGAGGTCCACGCCGCCTCCCTGGTAGGCGGCCTCGGCGACACGGCGGAGCTCTTCCGCGCGGCGCAGCGCATCGTCACGCTGCTTCACTCGCCGCTCACGTCGCTCCACCACCACCTCACCCGCCAGCGTGAGCCGTGAGTGAGCGGCATGCAGCAGCGCGGCACGGCGAGCCTGGGCCAGCCGCTCACGTGCCTCCGCCTGGGCGATGAGCCCCTGTCGCCGCTCGAAGAAGGGCAGAGGGAGGGTGAGCCCGGCGACGTACCCGCTCGCCTCACCCGGCCGCCCGATGTCCAGCACCTGGGCGCCGCCATACACCGTCACGTCTGGAATCCATCCACGGCCCGCGGCGCGGTGCTCCGCGCCCGCACTGCGCGCCTCCAGCTCCAGCGCCCGGACATCCGCGCGGCGCGAGTCCAGCTCCGCGTGAAGCGACTCCACGGCAGGCAGCGAGCGCTCCGGAGCCAGAGCTCCCTCGAGCAGCGGCAGTGATTTCACCTCGGGCCCCAACAAGCGCAGGGCCTCGGCCTGGGCTCGCCGCTCGTCGAGGACGGCGCCACGGCGTGCGTCCTCGACCGCGGCGGCCTCGGTCTCGATTCGCAGCCGGTCATACCCCGCCGCCGCCCCCGCGCGCTCCCGGGCGGAGATGACGTCCGTCATGCGTCGCAACGCGGCCAACGACTCTTCGAGGATGGAGGTCCGCTGTCGCGCCGCGAGGACGGACGCGAAGGCGAGCGTCGCCTCATGTCGCAGCTCGCCTCGAGCCCGGGAGAGCTTTGCCTCCGCCGCCCTCGCACCGTCTCCAGCGGACGCGCGCTCCAGACCCAGCCGCCCGGAGAGCACCAGCGGGATGGAGAGGCTCACGATGTCCTGGCTCGCCCCATCCGCCAGGCCCGAGGTGACCTTCTCCCGCTGCCACGCCAGCGAGGGATTGGGCCATTGCCCGACCCCCACGGCCGTGGCTCGTCCCACCTCCGCCTCGGCCTCGGAGACACGCGCCTCCAGGCTCCCGTGGAGAACCTGCTCCACATAGCGCTCCTCCGTGAGCGAGGGCTGCGCCGAGGCGCCACGGGCGAGCAGCACCGCGAAGATACTACCGACGATAGTAGACAAGGACGCAAGACGGGTGGATGTGAGCAGGGACATGGCCAACACTCAGGAGATGAAGTGGAGGGCGGTCTCCACCGCGTGGTGGAGGAATCCCGCGTGGAGCAGCGCGAGGGTGAGCACTCCCGCCGCCACGCCCGCGCCCAGGAGGAGGGCACGCGAAGCGCGGGCCTGAAGAGGCTCGTCTCCGAGCAAGGCCCGCACCCGCGCTTCCAGGGCCAGCTGGCCAAACGCAGGCACGGCGGCGGCTTCGCGAGCCCCGCGCTGGAGGGCCGCCATCTTCACCAGGGCCTCCGCCATCACCGCTCCATCCCCGACGACGTGCACCGCCTCCGCGTCACACGCCTGCTCGGCCGCGAGCTGGTACCTCGCCAGGAACCGTCGCGCCAACGGAGGTGGCACGAAGAGCCCCGAGGCACAAAGCAGCAAGGACGCCAACGGGTCTTGCCGCCGCAGATGGGCTTCTTCATGCGCCAGCACGCCTTGGAGCTGCTCAGCCGTCAGGACCTCCTCGAGACTGCCCGACACGAGGACGCGCCGGCGGAGCACTCCCGCCGCATGGCACACCCTGGGCGCTCCTGGCACCACCACCACCGGGAAGGGCCCGGTCCGAGGGGAACCCAACGCCTCCAGCGCGGCGAGCCGGGAGCGCGTGTGAAGGATGCGCCACACCAATCCGCCCGCGCGAAAGACAAACATCGCGAGCGCCGCCGCTCCCGCCACCGCGAGGACCGGTCTGCCGCCCGAGGAGTGCAGGAAGCACAGGTGGAGGTGATGGTCATGGCCACCACAATGGTCCTGTCCCCAGCCGACCACCGCGGAGAGGGCTGGAGCCGCGGTGGCGGCCACCGCCGCCAGCGCCACCACGGCGGGCAGAATCCCCAGGACGAAGGCTCCATCCGCTCGAAGCGCCGGCCACGCGCCATGCCGGGTCCAGGCCCCGACCATCGCGGCCACCCACAGCGAGGCCACCGCACCCACCACCGCGGCCACGGCGGCGCACTCCAGGATGAACCCCAGGACCGCGGTCATCGGCGGCCCCGCCGGCGCTCCGCGATGAGCTGTGCGAGCCGGTCGAGCAATGACTCGTCCACGTCGGCCGTCGCATCCACGAACGCGGCCAGCGCCGTCTCGCCATGTGACTGGAGGATGTCGGCCGCGAGCCCGTCCGCCAGCGCCTTCTCGAACGCGGGCTGAGAGAGGGCCGGCGTGTAGCGCCACGCCAGGCCGTCCTTCTCCCGTTCCAGAAGGCCCTTGCGGTGCAGCCTGTCCATCGTCGTCATGATGGTCGTGTAGGCGCGCTCCTCGCGGCCCGTCATCCGGTCACACACCTCGCGCGCCGTGACAGGCGACTTGCGCCAGACGACCTTCATCACGGCCGCCTCCAGCGTGCCGAGCGGTTCCCAGGTGCGTTTCTTCACGAAGCGGGTTCTATGCCCGGCAACCTACTATCGTCAATAGTAACGCCAGCGTCCCCAGGGCTGGGTGAGCCAAGGAGCGTGTGTCGTGTCGATATCCCCACGAGTCGCGGGCGCGGTACTCGGCCTGTCGGCCGCTGCCCTCTTCGGCGTGAGCGCTCCGGTGGCGAAGCTGCTCCTTCCGTCGAGCACGCCGCTGATGTTGGCCGCCCTCCTCTATCTTGGAGGAGGACTGGGGCTCACAGCGCTCGAGTTGCTGCGCGGACTGCGCACGCCCCCACCGGACAGGCGTGAAGCTCCGCTCGCGCGAAAGGATGTCCCGCTGCTCTTGGGCGTCATCCTGTGCGGCGGCGTGGTGGGGCCGGTCTTGATGCTGGTGGGCCTGCAACGTCTGACGGGCGTCGCGGCCTCCTTGATGCTCAACCTGGAGGGCCCGTTCACCATCATCCTGGCCCTCCTCGTCTTCGGCGAACACCTGGGCCGAGCGGGAGCCCTCGCGGCGGGGCTCATCATGGCGGGCGCCACCGTCTTGGGACTCCAGGAGGGAGAGCTGCGCGGCGACGTGCTCGGCATCCTCGCGCTGGCGGGAGCCTGCCTCGCGTGGGCGGTGGACAACAACCTCACCCAGCGGCTGTCCCTCAAGGACCCGCTCGCGTTGGTGCGCTTCAAGACGCTGGGTTCGGGGTCCTGCACGCTCCTCCTCGCATTGCTCACCGGACAGTCCCTCCCCACGGGCACCGTGCTGGGCGCCGCCCTGGTGCTCGGGTTCGCCAGCCATGGGGTGTCCATCGTTCTTGATGCCTATTCCTTGAGGCTCGTGGGCGCCGCACGCGAGGCCGCCTACTTCGCCACGGCGCCATTCGTCGGAGCACTCGTCGCGGTGCCGCTCCTGGGTGAGCACCTGCGACCCCTCGACCTGCTCGCGTGCGGACTGATGGCGGGAGGCGTCGTCCTGCTCCTGCGCGAGCGGCATGCCCATGTGCATACCCACGCCGCCCTGGAGCACGAACATCTGCACACGCACGACCTGCATCACTCGCACGAGCCCCCCCCGGCATCTCCCCCACCGAGCCCCACTCCCATCGCCACCAACACGCGCCCGTGACACACGACCATCCCCACGTCTCGGACCTCCACCATCGCCACGAGCACTGACGCGGGGCCGTGGAACCTGAGCCAGGACACAGTGCGAACGCCCGTCTGTCGGGCCGCCCCTCCCGTTGTCGTGTCTGCCCACCGGCTCCAGCTTCCGCCAGGGAGTCCGTTCGCGGGTCTTCAGCGGAGAACGGGGGGCGACGTCTTGGGGGCGCACACACGGCGGCCGCATGAGGGGCAGTCCCTGCGCTGGTGGGTCCGCCACCAACTGTGGATTCCGCCCATCGTGGGGGCCGTGGTCGGCGGATGCCTGGGCGTCCTCTTCGTGCAGCCGCCCTTCCCCATCGAATGGGTGTTGAGTGGAGCCGCCTGGCAAGCGACGGCCACCGAGGCACGGAGCGCGCTCTCCGCGGTGCTGGGCATCGCAATCACCTCGCTCAGCATCATCCTGTCACTCTCCATGCTCGTGGTGCAGAACGCCGCGGGGCAGTACTCACCGCGACTGCTGCGCAAGTACCTGCACAGCGCGGGCATCCGGGTGGTCATCCCGGTGTTCGTCGGCACGAGCGTCTACTGCCTCGTGGCGGCACACGCGTTCGGGTTCCTCTCGGAGGTCGAGCGCGCGCCGCGCCCCGCACTCGGGCTGGCCATGCTGCTGCTCATCATCTGCGAGGGCGCCCTCGTCTACTCGGTGTTCCAGACGTTCCAAATCATGCGCGTGGAGAACCTCGTCAGGCGGGTGCGAGAAGACACGGTGGACACGGCGCGAACCCTTGAGCGCTTCCGCGCCCGAGACCTGCCCGGAGCGCCGCCAGTGTGTCCTCGAACCGGCGCGGTCTGGCCGCTGCGCGTCCAGCGCAACGGCTTCATCGTCTCCGTCAATGCCCAGGCGATTCTCGACGTGGCCACGACGACCCGGCTCATCGTCCATCTGGAGCGCGCCATCGGCGAGCCGGTGACTCAAGGCGATGAGGTCGGCTGGCTCGAGATGGAGGCCGCCGCGCCGCCCTCGCGACTCGAGTCCCCCGAGGCGCTCGTGCTCCGTGCCATCCGGTTGGACCGGTGGCGCGACGAAGACAGGGACATCGCCCTGGGCGTGCGTCAACTGGTGGACGTGGCCATCAAGGCGCTGTCCCCGGGAATCAACGACCCGTACACCGCCGTGGAGTCCGTGGACCAGATGACGTTCCTGCTGTGTGAGCTGAGTCAGCTCCAGCTCGGGTCCCGCGTGTTGGCGGATGCGTCAGGAACCCCACGCGTCTTCCTGCGCGGGCCCACGTTGAGGGACCTGCTCTTGCTGGCCACGGACCAGATTCTCCGCTACGGCGGGGGAGAACCGGCGGTGGTGCTCCGGCTCCTGCGCCTCACCGCCGCCGTGGGCCTGCGCATGCGCGACGCGGAGGACCGCCAGGCCGCGCGGGAGCAGCTCCACTCCATCCTCGCTGTCTCCGAGCAGACACAGCGCGGCGCCACATCGCACACGCTCCTGCGCCGTCACGCCGAAGCCCTCGAACAGGCGCTCGAGGGTGGCCCGTGGCCCGCCCTCCCCGCCATCGGCTTCTGAGTCACGGCCTGCCCTCGAGTGCCGGTGGACACCGGCGCCATCGTTGCGAGCCTCCCAGGGCAGGACCCCCTCAGGCGTGGACGGGCGGGATGGCCACGGAGTTCGGAAGTGGAGACGTGCTCGTTCGGCTCCTCGTGGCGGGGGCCGCGGGCATCGTCCTGGGGCTGCCCTACCGCAAGCGGCCGGGCGGCGTGCGCACGCACTACCTGGTGACGCTGGGCGCCGCGCTCTTCTGCACCTCGGGCGTGAACGTGGCGGAGGTTCCCTCGGAGACCTTGCGCATCATCCAAGGCGTGGCGTCCGGCATCGGCTTCGTCGGCGCGGCGAGTGTCCTCAAGAAGGGCAGCGCCATCTTCGGCATCACGACCGCCGCGTCCATCTGGATTGCCGCGGCGGTGGGCTGCGAGGCCGCGCTGGGCAACCCGCTGCTCGCCGCCTGTGTCGCGATGGCCATCTCCCTGACGAGTTGGCTGGTGGGGCTCCTGGAGAGCAAGGTGTTCCACCGCAAACGCATCATGCGGGGCGCGCGGGAGCTCCGGGAGCTGCTCGGCGAGGAGAAGCCCGAAGACAAGCCGCGCTGACGCGGAGGGCGCCATTCCCCCCCTCCGCGCCCCCCCGCCGATGGCGTCAGGCGTGGCTCTGCTGGAGGCGGTGGATGGCCTTCTCCACCTCCTTCGCGAACGCCATCACCTGGTCACCGACCTCCGACTTCCCGTGCTTCTGCGCCTCCTGCATCTTCTGCCGCACCTGGTCCTTGAGGGGGCCGATGCTGAGGCTGCCCGGAGCCTGGCTCGGGACGTAGTCCAGGAGGCTCTGCGCGAACTTTCTCACCAGCAGCTGCGCGGGGACGAAGAGGAACATCCGCTCGCCATACCAACTCGTGTAGAGGCCGGAGTAGAGCGACTCCTCGAACGGGTCCGAGCGGAGGTTGATGAGGTAGGGCCACGCCGGATTGAAGCGCTTGCCGCTGAACCACATGTCAGGCCCGTGGCCGTCCTGGTAGGCGAAGATGACCTTCCAGTCGTCGTAGCGGACCGCCGCGATGTCGCCGCTGTCGAGCACGTAGACGAACTCGTGCCGCTGGCCCGGCTCCTTGCCGGACAGGAGGCCGCGCTGGTCATACCCGTCCAGGTGGACGCGGAACTTCTTGCCGCCGACGCTGTGGCCTTGCTTGCACTTCTCCACCAGGTCCGTGGGCCCACCCGCCGCGGCCACGAGCGTGGGCATCCAGTCCTCGTGGGCGAAGATGTCGTTGATGACCGTGCCCGGCTCGATGACCCCGGGCCAGCGCACCACACACGGCACCCGCACGCCGCCCTCCCAGGTGGAGCCCTTCTCGCCCCGGAAGGGCGCGTTGCCACCGTCGGGCCAGCCCATCTTCTCCACGCCGTTGTCGGTGGAGAACACGACCAGGGTGTTGTCCGCGACGCCCAGTTCGTCGAGCTTCGCGAGCAGCGAGCCCACGATGTCGTCCAGCTCCGTCATCGCGTCCGCGTAGAGCCCCTTGCCGGTCTTGTTGCGATACTTCTCCTGCAAGAAGGTCCAGACGTGGGTGCGCGTGGTGTTGTGCCAGATGAAGAAGGGCTTGTCGGCCTTCACCGCCTGCTCCATGAAGGCCAGCGACGACGAAAGGAACTCGCCGTCCACCGTCTCCATGCGCTTGGTCGTCAGCGGCCCCGTGTCGACAATCTTCTGGCGGCCCACGCGGCCCCAGCGAGGCTCCTCGGTCGGGTCGTCGCGCTCGGTCGCCCAGGAGTGCAGCACACCTCGCGGCCCGAAGCGGGCCTTGAAGGCCGGGTCCTTGGGGTAGTCAGGGCACTCGGGTTCGTTCTCGGCGTTGAGGTGGTAGAGGTTGCCGTGGAACTCGTCGAAGCCGTGCACGGTGGGCAGGTAGCGGTTCGAGTCGCCCAGGTGATTCTTTCCGAACTGTCCACACGTGTAGCCCAGGGGCTTGAGCATCTCCGCGATGGTGGGGTCCGAGTCCTGGAGGCCGTAGTCCGCGCCGGGCATGCCGATGGTGGTCAACCCGGTGCGCAGCGGGTTCATGCCGGTGATGAAGGCCGCGCGGCCCGCGGTGCAGCTCTGCTGGCCGTAGCAGTCCGTCATCAGCGCGCCTTGCTTGGCGATGCGGTCGATGTTGGGCGTGCGATAGCCCATCATCCCCTGGTTGTACGCGCTGATGTTCCACAGGCCGATGTCATCCCCCCAGATGACCAGGATGTTCGGCTTCTTCCCCGACTGCTTGCCGTTGTGGCCGTTACCGCCGTGACCGTTGCCCTTCGACTTGCCGCTGCTCGCCATGCGCGCCCCCGCCCCGTGGAGTGATGGTCTCTCCGAGGGCCAAGGTGCGATGCGCGGTCACCCGGAGCGAGTGGTTCCCTGGGGAGGGACAGCAGGCGAGCCACCGCCCCTCTCCTTCGCGCGCTAGAGCCCCACGTCCACGTCGCGCTGGAGCCAGCCCACGCCTCCGCGCCCATCCCGCACCACCACCCAGACCGAGATGCGCTGGGGCTTGTCCGGCGTCTCGTACTTCGACGTGGGGTCTCCGGGCCGTCCGTCCACCGGTTCCTGCGAGCGGAACTCCTTCACCTCGCCGTCCCCTGACGCGAACCAGCTGTAGAACACCTGCTCCGTGCGCGGGCCGTCCTCCGCCGCGTACACCTCCGCGCTGCCCTCCGTGAGCACCGGCCGGAACACCACCTCCGCCTTCACCGGCAACGGCCCCACCAACGGCGCGTCGTTCCACAGGATGTCCGCCACCGCCGGGTTGTGATTCGGCGCCGTCGTCGAGCGCACCAGCACCTGCCGGATGCCTCGCTCCACGCCCTCGGGTGTCCCCGAGCCATCCGACGCCTCGTATCCCACGAAGAGCGGAATGCCCTTCTCCAGCGCCGCCCGGGTCCGCGGGTCATTCGGGTCCGGCGTCGGCCCGCCATTCGGATTCGCCGCCGTCAGCGCCTGCGCCAACACCGCCTGCACACGCGGGTCCTGCAATGACAACACCCCATCCTGCAACGCCACCCCGTTGTCTCCCGGGCACCGGCCGTCGTAGGGATTCCCATCCAACCGGCACAGCGCATACGTCACCGTCACGGGACGCGCGTCCGGCGTCACCGCCAACGCGCTGAATGACACCGGCCCCGGCATCTCTCCCGTGTCCGGGTTGAGCACCAGCTCCGGAGGCTCCGCGCGGATGCCCAGCACTCGCACGCGCCGGATTTCGCTCTGCAACTCGAAGTCGGGGCCACAGCCCAGGTTCGCTCCCAGCAACGCGGCCAGGATGATGAAGACTCGCGCGCGCATGCTCTAGAAGCTCCCCTTCGCGCCGAGGACAGGGAGGATGGGCAGTCCCTTGAAGTAGGCGCTCTGGCTGTAGTTGTAGTTGTAGGCGATGCCCTCCACCGCCGGGTTCTGGTACGCGTTCATCAAGTCCAGGTAGACGTCCAACGTCCACGTGTCGAAGACGAAAATCTTGTCCACGCGGACGTCCAGTTGGTTGAAGGACGGCAGCCGCCGGGAGTTCACCGCCGCGAACAGCGGCAGGAACACGTCGTTGGTGTCGTCGCGCACCGCGCCCACCACCGGCGTCGTCGGATTCCCCGACGCGAAGCGGAAGCGCGCCCCCACCTCCCAGCCTTTCGGCAGCTTGTAGGACGCAATCGCGGTCAGCACGTGCGTCTGGTCATTGTCGAACAAGCGCCACGCCGCACCCGGCGCGTCCCGCCGCTCGCTGCGGCTCAGCGTGTACGAAATCCAGCCGAACAGGCGCTCGGTCAACGAGCGGCGGATGAGCACCTCCAACCCGTAGATGCGCCCCACGCCGCCGTTCTTCAGCCGCTCCGGCACCCGCTCACCGTCGCGCTCCACGAGCGCGTCCGAGCGCACGATGAGGTCATCCAGGTCGTTGTAGAAGACCTCGCCGCTGATGAACCACTCCTGGCGCGGCTGCCACTCCGCGCCCACGCTGTACTGCAACGAGCGCTTGGCCTTCAGGTCCGGATTGCCGAAGTCCACGCTGGCCTCATCCTGGATGGGCGGCCCGTGATACACGCCCGCGCCGCCCTTCAGCGTCACCGCGTCCGTGAGCGCGTAGCGCACCGCCAGCCTCGGGTTGAGCGTGTACCGGGCGTCCTTCTGGTCCGTGAACACGTAGCCCTCCGCGCGCACCCCCGGCACCAACAAGAGCCCCTTCACCGGACTCACGCGGCCCTCTACCCACAGCGAGGGGTAGAACTGCACGAAGTCACCATCCGCCGTGACCAGCGCCTCGTTGACGAGCGGCCGGGGCGGCTCACCCTCGCGCGGCGGGCTCTGGATGCGCGCCTTCACCCGCGCGAAGTTGCTCGTCACGTCCACGCCGCCCGCCAACGTCAACGACTCGAGCAGCACATACTCGGCCGTGGAGCGCAGGCTCAGGTCCGTGGAGGCGATGCGCAGGTTGCGCGCCCCCACCTCGAACTCCACCAGCGTGTTGCCCACCAACGCCTGCGTGTCCAGGGTGAGCGCGTCCGCGCGGTACTGATGGCGCAGCCGCAGCTGGTTGAAGCCCGTGGTGACATCCAGCGCGCCCGTGACGGTGGGGTCGTCGTCCGAGGGCCGGTCGAACACCAACCCCAACCGGTCCCGCGAGGTGAGCCCCTGGAACGAGAACGTGTGCCGAGGCAGCACCTTCGGCTTCCACACCAGCTTGAGCTGCGCGTCGTAGTAGCGCGGCGCCACCTGCAAGCTCGGTCCATCCCCCTCCGGCACCACGCCCAACACCAGGTCCACGTACGAGCGCCGCCCGCCGATGGCGAACCCCAACGTGTCCGTGATGGGCCCTTCGATGACCGCGTTCGACTCGATGAGGCTCACGCCCGCCGTGCCGTGGATGCGGTCCATCTTCGGCTCACGGCTGCGCACGTTGATGACGCCGCCCGTGATGTCGCCGTAGTAGGCGGAGAAGTTGCCGGGCAGGTAGTCCAGCGCGTCCAGGAGCTCGGAGTTGTAGACGCTCGTCAGGCCGCCGAAGTGGAACAGCAGGGGGATGCGCTGGCCGTCCAGGAAGACGCCAGACTCCTGCGGGCTGGTGCCGCGGATGACCAGCTGGCCGCCGTTGAACGCGGGCCGCGCGACACCGGGCAGGTTCTGCACCACCTTGAGCGTGTCGCCCTGCGTGCCGGGCACCCGCTGCACCTCCGCCACCTGGAGCGTGGTGCTCGTCACTTCCTTGCGCTCGCGCTCGCTGCGCACCACCGTCTCGTACGCGCTGAAGATGCGCTTCTGCACGTAGTACGTGGCGCGGGTCTCCAGCCCTTCCGACATCGTCTCCTTCGTGCGGAAGCGGTCATACCCGCCCAGCACCACCAGCACCTCGTGTGTGCCCAGCGGCACCCCCCGGAAGGAGAAGCGCCCCTCGTCATCCGCGACGGTGGACAGCTCCAGGTCCGGAATCACCACCTCCGCGCCCGCCAGCGGCTTGCGCGAGCCTCGCTCCAGCGCCCGGCCACTGAAGTTCACCGGCGCTTGCGGCGCGGCGACACCGCCGTCCTCGGACGGCTCGGGCTGCACGGGCCGGAAGACGAACTGGTACGCGTACTGGATGCGCACCGGCGCGGGGACGTGGTCCACGTGCGCGGGTTCGAACTGGAACTGCTTCACCGCCTCCACGGCGGCCTCGTCGAAGCCGTGGCCCGCGGGTTGCGTCACCTCGACATTCGTGACGGCGCCCGTCTCCGAGATGTCGATGAGCATCACCACCGTCCCCTCCAGCTGCTGGGCGGCGGCCTCGGGGGGATACGGCGCTTCGACCTGACGCAGCAGCTCCGGGGGCTTGGTCAGCACACCGGTGGGGACACCCGCGTCGGGGTCGGCGACGCCGCCATCCGGGGCCTGGGCCAGCGCCCCGGTGGCAACGAGGATACAGAGGACGGCGAAGAGCGTTTTCATGAGGGGAAGAGCGCGCGTGACACGCCCTTCCCCGAAGCTCTCACAACTTGGGCGCGAGCACGATTTCGATGCGCCGGTTCAGGCTGCGGTTCTCCGCCGAATCGTTGGCCGCGATGGGCTGGTACTGGCCGTAGCCCGCCGCCGACAGCCGCGTCGGGTCCACGCCCGCGTCCTGGAGCGTGCGCACCACCGCCATGGCACGCGCCAGGCTCAGCTCCCAGTTGGTCTGGAACTGCCCGCCGCTGGTGGGCACGTCGTCCGTGTGCCCTTCCACGCGGATGATCTTGCCCTGCACCGTCTTGAGCGCCTCGGCGATCTTGTTCAGCGCCGCCGTGCCCTCCTTGCCCACCCGCGACGAGCCGGAGGCGAAGAGAATCTTGTCCTTGAGCTGCACCGTCATCCGGCCCTTGAGCTCGGACAGCTCAATCTTTCCTTCCGAAATCTCCTGCTTGAGGCTGTGCGCCAGGTTCTCGTACTCGGAGCTCTTCTTCTCCAGCTCCTCCTTCGCCTGCGCCAGCTTCTTGGAGTTGCGCGCCAGCTCGTCGTTGAGCGCGGAGAGCTGCGCGTTCTGCTCCTGCAACGCGCGGCGCTCGGCGGCGCCCGTCGTGAGCCTCGACTCGGAAGCCGTCAGGCGCGTCTCCAGCGCCTGCTTCTCCTGGTCCTGGGTGGCGATCTTCTCCGCCAGCTCCTTCACCTTGGCTTCGGCGGCCTCGCGAGCGCCCTTCTCGTCATTGAGGCCCTTGCTCAGTTGCTCCGCCTCCAGGGCCTTCGCGTCGAACGTGCCCTGCGTGACGCAACCCGTGGAGAGGGCCACCAGCGAAGCCAGAATCAGCCGTGTCCGCATGTGTATGAATTCTCCCGACAACAATGGTTGGAGCCCCAGAGTACCGCTCATGGGGCGCCAGGTCAGGAAGAACCCACAGTTCAGCGGGGGAAGATGGGGTGCACGTCCAGCCACGCCGAAAAGAGCGCATCCGCAAAGGATTTGCCGGGGATGAAGACGCCCCCGCTGGCCTCTCCGGCGATCTCCAAACCACCCCCGGGCGTGTAGGTGATGATGAGGTCTCCGCCCTTCGCCACGTCGCGCAAGGACGCCAGCATCACCCCCACCTGCTGGGCCAGGGGCCCCTCGCGCAGGTCCGGATTGCGGTACAGGCCGTTGCGCAGGCTCTCCACCAACTGGGAGCGGCTGATGTCGCGCAGGAAGCGGAAGTGGAGGCGCTTGACGGAGTTGGAGGCGATGGCCTCCGACACGCTGCGCGGCTGGTCCTCCAGGTAGAGGCTCCACACGTAGACCTTGAAGATGAAGCGCTTGTGCAGCTCCATGTGGGCCAGCGCCACGGTGCGGCCCTGGAGCGTCAGCGAGTCCGGCATGCGGACCCCGCCCACCTGCTTCTGCCCGGCGAAGGCCACCCCGGATGCCAGGGTCAGCCCCAGCACGAGCCACCGCGCGATTCTCCGCAACGCCTGCTCCTTCATGCGTCCGACCCCCGCCCAGCCCGAGTCCGGTCCTCCCAGAGGTGCGCACGCCCCCGGCATTCCGCCAGCCGAAGCCCCCGCACCCCTGTCGCACAGTGGACGGGGGAGGCCCGGGGGAATGAGGGAAGCTGCTCGGAGAGGCTCGAAACCATGACGCTCGTTGGAGAACATACCAGTGCTCTCTGACGTGTGCGCCAGTCAGGTTCAGACAGGGGCCCGAAGGCCCGGCCCGCCAGGGCTACGGCGAGCCGGGCGGGACACGCTCCAGCAGGGCGCCGGACCAGGTGAGGCCGCTGCCCACCACGCTCATCACCACCGCGTCGCCCAGCGAGGCGTCGTCCCAGTGCTCGCTCAGCACGCCGGGGGCCCCGGCCGCGCCCGTGTTGCCGCGCAGGTGGACGTTGTAGAGGTGGCGGGCGTCGGGCACCTCGCAGCGGCGCTGGACGGACTCCAGCATGCGCAGGTTGGCCTGGTGACCGATGAAGGTGACGTCCTCCGGGCCCTTGCCTGGATGCCGGGCGAGGTAGTGGCCGCGCAAATCCAACAAGGTCTCCCCCGAGCGGCGGATGGCGAACTTCTGCACCTCCGCCCCGTTCTGGGTGAAGTGGCCCACCCGAGGCACCCGCACCTTGTCCGCTCCGGACGGGTCTCCCGCCAGGCGCGTCTCTGTGACACGCCAGCGGCCGGGCACTCGCGGCGACAGCACCGCCGCGGACGAGCCATCCCCCCACAGCACCGCCGAGGAGCGGTCCGAGTAGTCCACCACGCGCGTGGAGTTGTCGATGTTGACCACCAGCACGTACTCCGGCAGCCGCTCCGGACGCATGCCCGTGAGGAAGTGGAGCTGGGTGCAGAACGACGAGCAGGCGGACTGGAGGTCCACCGCCGGCGCGTCGATGCCCAGCTTCTCCGCCACGCGGTTGGACTCCGCCGGGATGCACTCATCCGGACTGCACCCACCGCCCACCACCAGGCCGATGTCCGACGGCTTCAACCCCGCGCGCTCCAGGGCCATGCGTGCCGCCCGGGCGCCGGTCTCCGCGTTGCTGAAGAGCGCCGCCTCCTGCGCCGCGCGCACGTCCCGGTTTCGCGTCTCCCGCAGGTATTCCAAGGGCAGCACCGTGTGCCGCGAGCGGATACCCACCCGCTCCAGAATCCAGGCGTCCGACGTCTGCAGCCCCAGCTCCTCGAGGAAGCCATTCGTCAGGAGGTTGGGGGGATGAAAGTGACCGAGCGCGTGCAAGAACATGTGATTCCTCTAACCGTTCACCCTGCCCATTCTCTGTCAGCGACCTGTCACGCCCGCGGCGCTCCGCAAGGCAGCCCCCGCTGCGTGCGGAGCGCCGGACAAACCCATCCCTCTCTCCCTTCATTTCATGACGCACCGTGTCGTCACTTCTTGGGGGCGCGCGGCAGGGGCTTGGACGTGACGAGGACGCGCATGTCGCCCGTGCCCTGCACCTCCATGCCCCGCTCGAGCAGCGCCGCCCGGGGGATGAGCTGGACGGGCCCACCCAGGGACATCTCGGTGACGACGGTGCCCTCCGCCAGGACGTGGATGAACCCCTCGGGGCGAATCTCCATCGAGACGGGGGCCTCCGCCCCATCGGTGGCCACGAGCCGGGTCGACACGCCGAAGACCCCCATGAGCCCGCGAGCGTCCTCGCGAATCTCCGTCAACTGGATGCGGGTGTCCGTGTAGCGCATGCCCTTGGCGGCGGTGCGCTGGAGCTCCTTCTCGAACGCCTCGGCCAGGGCCTCCATGCTGTCACCCACCTGGACGGGCCTGGTGGGAAACGCCGCGACGAGGGGGTCCGCCCGGCCCAGGGACGTATGCCCCGCGCGCACCTTCGCCTGCTCCTCGTCCGACACGGGCTTGCCTTGAGGGGTGGTCACCACGACGAGGCCCTTCTTGAACTCGGCGACATACGTCTTCTTGCTGACGGGGGACGGCGTGCGCTGCTCCTTGCCCTCCACCATCTTCACCTCGTCCATCTCGCCGTAGGCGACCTGCGCTCGCGTCACGGCACGCCCCTTCACCGCGAGCACCGTGTAGACCTTGCTCTCGAGCACCACGGTGTTCGCGACGATGGGTATCGGCTCCTTGTTCGGAACGGTGGCCTTGAAATCGAAGGCCATCTCCATGCGCGTCTGGTGCTCCTCGCGCGCGCCCACCCCGGGCGCCTTCTGGGTGAAGCGAATCGTCCGAGCCTCCGGCTCCGCCCCCAAGACGACCGGAGAGACCAGCCACCCCATCACGACGACCCACGGCAATAAATGGCGCATGTATTTCCCTCTCATCACAATCGGTTGATGGCCCTGGGACGTCCATTGATGGAAGTGCAGCCTCCGCGGCAATGAATGGCATGCACGGCGTTGGCGTCCCGTCAGTTCTTGCCGGGCGCGGCTGGCACGGGCCTCACCGTGAGATTCATTCGCATGGAGCCCTTTCCATGAATCTCCACGCCCGCCTCGCGGGCCGCGTCGGTCATGACGAGCTTCACCGGGCCGCCCATGGACACGTCGGTGAGGACGGTGCCATCCGCGAGGATGTTCAGGGTCCCCAGGACGCGCATCTCGATGGAGAGGGGCGCATCCTCTTCCCCGATGGGCGCCAAGAGGAGGGTGGAGACGGCGAGAACCCCCATGGGCCCTCGGGGGTCCTGGCGAATCTCCGCCAGGTGGATGCGGGTGTCCTGGTACGTCACCTCGTCGGTGGCGGAGTCCTGGAGCTGCTCCTCGAAGACCTTGGCCACCGCCTCCAGGCTGTCACCCACCTGGAGGGGCGTGGAGGGGAAGGCGGCGACAAAGGCGTCTTCCTCGCCCAGTCCCACCAGGTCCTTGAGGACCTGCGCCTTCTCTTCGCTCGACACGGGCTTGCCTTGGGCCTGGGTCACCCGGATGGTTCCCTTCTTGACCTCGGCCTCGTAGGCCTTCTGGCTGACGGGGGACACCTCACGCGTCTGCTTGCCACCGCCCACCGACCCCATCTCCACCACGTCACCATAGGTGATGCGCATGCGCGTCTCGACGCCTCCCTTCGTCGCGAGCACCGTGAGGAGCATGCTGTCGAGATTCTGGGAGGTCATGACGACGGGCGTCGGCTCCGAGTCCGGAATCACCACCCGGAAGTCGAGCGACATCTCCATGCGCGACCGGTGCTCCGCGCTCTCACCGACGACAGGCGCCTTCCTCGTGAAGCGAATCGTCCCGGCGCGCGGCTCGTCCCCCCGGGCCACCGCGGACAGACCCAACCCCATCACAACAATCCAAGACCTCAGCTGGTGCATGTCTTCCCCTCTCACCTCAATCCTTTCATGGCGCCGACATGCTCGGCAGTGAAAAGAAGGAGGCCTCACGGACTCCTCGCGCCATGGGCGCGATAGAGTGCCGCGCATGAGCGCCACGGACACGTCCCGGGTCCATTTCCGCACGTGCAACCTGTGCGAGGCCATGTGTGGCCTTCGCATCGAGCTGAAGGGTGAGCGCATCACCTCCATCCGGGGAGATGAAGAAGACCCGTTCAGCCGAGGTCACGTCTGCCCCAAGGCGCTGGCGCTCAAGGATTTGCACGAGGACCCGGACCGGCTGCGCCACCCCATGCGGCGCACGGCGACGGGCTGGGAGCAGGTGTCCTGGGAGGAGGCGCTGGACGAGGCCGCGCGCAAGCTGCACTCGGTGCAGAAGACGTACGGGAACGACGCGGTGGCCTCGTACCTGGGCAATCCCAACGTGCACAACCTGGGCAACATGGTGTTCGCGCCCATGCTGGTGCGCACGCTGCGCTCGCGAAACCGCTTCTCCGCGACGTCGGTGGACCAACTGCCGCACCACCTCGTCGCCTACGCCATGTTCGGCCACCAGTTGCTGCTGCCCATCCCGGACCTGGACCACACCCGGCTCCTGCTGGTGCTGGGGGCCAATCCGCTCGCGTCCAACGGCAGCTTGATGACGGCGCCGGACATCCGCGCGCGGCTGCGAGCCATCCAGGAGCGCGGCGGCAAGCTCATCGTCGTGGACCCGCGCCGCACGGAGACGGCCGCCATCGCCGACACCCACGTCTTCATCCGCCCCGGCACCGACGCGCTCCTGCTCCTGGCCCTGGTGCACGTGGTCCTGGTGGAAGAGCCGCCGCGCCCCCATCACCTGAGCACGCGGCTGGAGGGGCTGGAGACGGTGCGGGAGCTCGTCCGCGACTTCCCACCCGAGCGCGCCGCACGGCACACGGGTGTCCCCGCGGAGGTGGTGCGCACGCTCGCGCGCGACTTCATCGCGTCGGAGAGCGCGGTCTGCTACGGGCGCATGGGCCTGTCCACCCAGCCCTTCGGCACGCTGTGCCAGTGGCTCATCAACGTCCTCAACATCGCGACGGGCAACCTGGACCGGCGCGGCGGCGCCATGTTCACCCAGCCCGCGTTCGACATCGTCGGAGGTCCTCGCGCGATGGGGCTGGGCCGGGGCAGCCTGGGCCGCTGGAAGAGCCGCGTGCGAGGGCTGCCGGAGTTCGGCGGCGAGTTGCCCTCCGCCGTCATGGCGGAGGAGATGCTCACGCCAGGCGAGGGGCGCATCCACGCGCTCATCACGCTGGCCGGCAACCCCGTGCTGTCCACGCCCAACGGCGCGCAACTGGAGCGCGCGCTCGCGGGCCTCGACTTCATGGTGAGCCTGGACCCGTACCTCAACGAGACGACGCGCCACGCGCACCTCATCCTCCCGCCCGTCTCGCCGCTGGAGCGCGGCCACTACGACGTGGCCTTCCACGTCCTGGCCGTGCGCAACACCGCCAAGTACTCGCCGCCGCTCTTCCAGCCCGCGCCCGGTGCACACGCGGACTGGGAGACCACGCTCGAGCTTCAACACCGGTTGCAGAACCTGCGGCGAGGCCGTCCTTCGTTGAGGCAGACACTGCTGCACCAGACGCTGCGGCGGATGGGGCCGGAGCGGCTGTTGGACCTCGGGCTGCGCCTGGGGCCTCACGGCGCCCGCTTCAATCCCCTGCGCAAGGGCCTGTCGCTCTCGGCGCTACGCGAGTCACCGCACGGCATCGACCTGGGCCCCCTCCAGCCCTGTCTGCCGGGCCGGCTCCAGACAAAGGACCGCCGCGTGCACCTGGCCCCCGAGGTCCTGACGGCGGACCTGCGCCGGCTGCGCGACACCTTCCCGGAGCACAGCGCGCCCGAGCCCGTGGCGGGAGACGAGCCCCTGCTGCTCATCGGCCGCCGCCACCTGCGCGACAACAACTCCTGGATGCACAACGTGCAGGGGCTGGTGAAGGGCAAGCCGCGCTGCACGCTGATGATGCACCCCGAGGACGCGTCGAAGCTGGGGCTCGCCGAGGGGATGAACGCCGTGGTCACCTCACGCGTGGGCGAGGTGACGGTGCCCGTCGCGGTGACGGGCGACATCATGCCGGGCGTGGTGAGCCTGCCTCACGGCTACGGGCACCGGCGCCAGGGCACGGGCCAGCGCATCGCCGCCGAGCACGCGGGCATCAGCACCAATGACCTCACGGACGAGCTCGCCGTGGACGCGCCCAGCGGCAACGCGGCCTTCAACGGTACACCGGTGCGGGTGAGGCCGGCCGAGGCGCCGCCGGAAGCCTCCACACCAGCGGCGTGAGCGCCCCCGCCGCGACGAAGACGAGCTGCACCAGGTGATTGAGGAGCGCCACGGACATGGCGCGCGCGGCGGTGGTGTCCAGCACCCCCGCCGCCAGGGCGAAGGCTCCGTCGCTCACCCCCACCTGCCCCGGCACCAGCGAGCCCACCGCCAGCGCGCACAGGTAGAGCCCTTGCGAGAACAGCGCCTGCACCACGGACGTGTCGATGCCCACCGCGTGCGTGAGCACCGCGTACTGGGCCACCTGGAGGCCTCGGCTGCACAGGAACGCCAGCATGGGTCCCCACGGCAGGAGCGCGCCATGGCACGCCGTCTCGCGGAACTGCTCCGTGTGGCGGGCCATGCGCTGGGAGCGGCGCGCCAGCCAGGAGCAGGGACGGCGTGCCCTCATGCACGCGCGCATCCCCGCGGAGGCGCCCACCAGCAGCACGCCATGGCCCACCATCGCCAGGGTGAAGGCGGACCAGTCCGTCAGCAGATAGGACGCCGCCGCGCAGGGAAAGGAGATGAGGCCGCCCGCCGCCAGCGAGGCCGCCTGGGACGTGGCCGCCGCCGCCGTCGCCGTGGCGCCGCCCATGTGTGGGGACAGGAGCGCGGCCTTGGTGGCCTCCGCCGCCGCGCGGCCCGCGGGCGCCATGCTGGACACCGCGGTGCCGATGAGCTGGGCGCGCGCCAGCTGTCTCCAGGGGACATGCTCCGCCCTGGCGCCATACGCGGACCGGGTGGCGAGCGCGTCCAACGTCTGGCGCCCCACCTCCAGGAGCGCCACCCACGGCAGCCACGGCGCCGCGCCCAGCAGGACCTGGCCCAACTCCCGCGGGCCCACCCTGCGAATCAGGAGCACCAGCATGCCCAGCCCCATCATCGCGAACAGGGGTCTGAGCCATCCCGCCACCCGCCGCCGCCAGGGCACCCCCACCGGCTGCGCCACCACCGCGGTCTCCATCGGCCGACCCAGGGACATGTCCCCGCGCACGTTGTTCACCGTCGCCTCCTCGCCGCCCAGCCACCGTGGAAGGTGAACAGCCTCCGCGCGGAAGGCGAGGGTCGCCCGCCGCCCGCTGGCTCGCGCGCATCCCGCTCGCGTCGGGCGGTGGACATCCGGGGCCGCTCGCCCCACCCCCAGGCGCGAGTTGTCGAGATGGACCCCGACGTGAGGGCTCGGCTCCGGCGGCGAAGGCCGCTAGGGTGGCGCCCGGTCTTCCCACGCACTGGAGCGACACATGAAAGCGGTCCGGTTCTCGAAGTTCGGGCATCCGTTGAAGGTGGTGGAGGTGGTGGAGGAGCCCGACGCGGAGCTCAAGCCCGGCGAGGCCCGGCTGGAGGTGCTGGCCACGCCCATCAACCCCTCGGACGTCCTCACCCTCTCGGGTCAATACGGCTCGCTGCCCAAGCTGCCCGCGGTCCCCGGCAACGAGGGCGTGGGCCGCGTCATCGAGGTGAAGGACTCCACCTCCGTGCGCGTGGGAGACCTGGTGTTCCTGCCCCTGGGCGCGGGCACGTGGCGCACGCGGCTGGTGACGCCCGCGGCGGAGCTGCTCGTGGTACCGCCGGGCACCGACGTGAAGCAGGCGTCCATGTTGTTCATCAACCCGCCCACCGCCGACATCCTCCTGCGCGAGTTCGTGTCCCTCCAGCCCGGCGAGTGGGTGCTCCAGAACGCGGCCAACTCCGCGGTGGGCCGCTACCTCATCACCCTGGCGAAGCTTTCGGGCTACAAGACGCTCAACGTGGTGCGCCGCGAGGAGCTGGCCACGGAGCTCACCGAGCTGGGCGCGGACGTCGTGCTGACGGACACGGACGAGTTGCCCAAGCGCGTGCGCGAGGCGACGGGCGGCGCCAAGGTGCGGCTGGCCATCGACGCGGTGGGGGGAGACTCCACGCGGCGGCTCGGTGATTCGCTGGCCTCGGGAGGCACGGTGGTCAACTACGGCGTCATGTCCGGCAAGGGCCCCAAGCTGTCGGCGGAGGCCTCCATCTTCAAGGACATCACCCTGCGCGGCTTCTGGCTGGTGCTATGGCTCAAGCGCGCCTCGCGCGAGCAGCAGCGCGAGACGTTCGGCCGGCTGGCGAAGCTGATGACGGACGGCACGCTGAGGGCGCCCGTGGAGGGCACCTTCTCGCTGGACGCCATCCAGGACGCGCTCGCGCGCTCGATGGAAGGTGGCCGTGGCGGCAAGGTGCTGCTCACGCCCAACGGACCGGTCTGACCGACACACCCCAGGAGGCACCCTCATGAAACGCGTGGAAGGCAAGGTGGCACTGATTACGGGCGCGGCGGGCGGGCTGGGCAGCGCGGCGGCGCGGATGCTCGCGCGCGAGGGCGCACGAGTCGTCGTGACGGACCGGGCCGCGCAGGAGGCGGCGGGACGCGCGGTGGCGGCGTCGCTGGGTGACGGCCAGGGGATGTTCCTCGCGCTGGACGTCACGCGCGAGGAGGACTGGGTCCGCGCCATGGAGGCGACGCAGGAGCGCTTCGGCCGGTTGGACGTGCTCGTCAACAACGCGGGCATGGGTGTCCCCAAGGACGTGGAGAACCTCTCCCTGGAGGAGTGGCGGCTGGTGCACGCCGTCAACCTGGACGGCACGTTCCTGGGCTGCAAGCACGGCATCCGCGCCATGCGCCAGTGCGGCGCGCGAGGCTCCATCATCAACGTCTCCTCGCAGGCGGGCCTCGTGGGAGTGCCTCCGCTCGCGGCCTACGCCACCGCGAAGGGCGCCGTGCGCATGTTCACCAAGACGGTGGCGCTGCACTGCGCGGAGAAGGGCTACGGCATCCGCTGCAACTCCGTCCACCCCACCTTCATCGAGACGAACATGGTGAAGGCGCTGATGGACGCCACCGGCACGCCGGACCTCGCGCGGGAGGGCATGCGCCGCTCGATTCCGTTGGGCTCGATGGGTGAACCGGACGACGTCGCCCACGCCATCGTCTACCTCGCCTCGGATGAGTCGAAGCTGATGACCGGCGCGGAGTTCGTGCTCGACGGAGGTTCCACCGCCTAGCCACCGTCCCAGGGCGCGTCAGAACCAGGGAGTCGAGGACCAGGTCGCCTCCAGGAGCTGGAGGTAGCGCATGCTCAGGTCCCTGCGCTGGGTCATGACCTGCGTCCAGGCCTTGGCCTGTGTGCTCCACTCCTCCGGGGAGAGGCCGTGCGTGGAGAACACCTCCAGCGCGTCGTTCCGCGTCCTGAGCGCTTGAAGCACCCGCACGAAATCCAGCAGCGTCTCCAGCGCCGCGCCAGGCAGGACGACCTCCGCATCCAAGGGCACGAGCTGCAGCTCTGGTATCGCCCACCGCGCCATTCGCTCGCCCAGGGTCTTGGGCCGGGAGGGAGACACCGGAGCGCCTGCAACGGGCCCGGTCCGCGGCTGGAGCGCCTGGAGTTGAAGCTCCTGGTCCTTGAGTCGCGACGCCTCCACCCGCTGCTTCAGCGCCGCCAGGCGCTGGGCCTCTTCCTCCTCGCGGATGCGCTCCAGGCACTCGCGCATCAGCTTCACCTCGACGTGGAGGTCCGGGAGCAGGTCACCGTGGTAGCCGGACTCGGCGTCGGGAACGGGTGCCTCGCGCACGCGCCGCTCGAAGTCCGGGAACCAGGCCAGGAAGCGCTCCACGTCGGGGACCACGAGCCCATGCCCCTCGCGCAAGGCACCGCAGAGGGGCGCCGCCGCCAGGAAGACGGCATGGGACGTGGAGCGGGGCCACGCATCCACGCGCGCCTCCGCCGCCGCCCAGACGGACGGCAACACGCGACGCAGCTCCTCGGGAGACTTCCCCTCCACGAGCCACTCCACCCGCCTCGGCAGCTCGAGCTGTTCATCCACCGGCCACCACGTCTCGAAGGTGACGAGCGGGTCCGGCTCCGAGGCGAGCTGCCGCGTCCAGAACAACGATTGCCAGGGCCTGAAGGTGGCGAGCAGCTCGGCGCGCTCCTCGGGGTAGCGCTGGAAGCGCGACCACAGGGCATCGACGAACATGTCGCGGCCTGAAGTGCCACGCACCGCATTCGTGAGCGGCTCCAGCACGGCCGCGCGGGCCGGGCGCTCCCACGCGGCCAACAACAGCCGGGCGCAGCGCGCATACTCGTGCCCCGTCTCATCGCGCCACCCGGGCATCTCTATCAACGCGTCCAACAAGCGCTTCGCGCAGGCCGGGTCCCTCGCCCAGGTGTGCACCAGCGGGAGCTCCTCCACGTCCCCCGCCAGGAGGAAGCGCCGGAAGGCACTCTCGCCCACCAGCCTCTCGCGCTCGGCCGACGGCGCGGCGGAGAGCGCACGCACCGCGGCGCCTTGAAAGGCGCTCGCGACCTCGGCGTCGACGGCCGCATCCTTCGCCGGCTCATGGGCCCACGCCCACAATCGGAGCACGCTCCACGCGGGCCAGGTCCCCATCGCGCCGCGTGCACACGTCACCCAGCACGCGCGCACCTCGGGCGCGAGCTGCACGAAGCGGGTCTTCTGGGCCCACCACATCACGGGCTCCACCAGCGAGTCCCCCACCTTCGCGACCATGGCGAACAGCGCCTCCAACGCCTCCAACGAGGGAGGCGACGGCAGCCGCTTCATCACATCCCGCGCGAAGTCCGCGTCGCCCGACTCCACCATCCGCACCGCGAGCCTGGACGAGTCGATGGAGGCCAGCGTCTGTCTCGCCAGCGAAGCCCGGTCGGCATCGACGGAGTCCACCGCCTCGAGCAATCCCGCTTCATCGCGAAGACACAGCGCGCATTCGAAGCGCAGGTCCTCGTCCGCGGAGCTCAGGCCCTCGCGCAGCGCGGACAGCAGGTCCACCTCCGGCGGCTCTCCGGTGACGCGCACCCACGCGACGGCGGCGCGGGCGCGATGCTCCGGGAAGTGCTCGAACACGCTGCGTGCGTTGCGGGAGATGAGGTCGCTCTGCGCCTCCCTCAACCGGGTGCGGCTCCACACCCGCCAGCGCGTCAAGGTGAGCGCGGCCTCCAGGCCGATGCGCCCCTTCTCGTACAGCCCCCCCGCCACCGCGGTGAGCAGCTCGCGCGACGGGTTGCCCCGGTTCACCTCCGCGAGCGCGGTCAGGTGGCGCACCTCGGGCACCGAGCTGCGCGCATGCAGCGCCTCCAATGTGTCGTCATCCGTGCCATCCTCTTGTCCCGACGACGCGGCGGGCGCCTGCATCGGGTTCGCCCAGGGGAGCACCTCCGCCCAGCGGTCTTCAGACTCCTCGGCGAAGCCGGAGAGCACCAGGAAGGGCTCACACCGCCGCACGTCCTGGACGATGCGCCGCGCCTCCTCCCACTGCGCGGCGTACCGGGACTCGAGTTGCCGGGACAAGTCGGGCTCCAGCGCCTCCAACCGCCCGGGCAGCGCGAAGCGGTCCACCCCCGCCCGCAGCAACATGCGCGCGGCACCATAGTGCTCGGCGGGCACGGGACCACAGGCACAGTTCGGACAGCGGATGCCGGGCGGATTGAACTGGGTACAGCCCGGACACCGCACCTGGGTGCCACGCAGGGCACCGTTCCCCAACGAAGGAGCCATGCCCCTGTCTACAACGACATGGCCCCTGTCCGCCTCCTGCTCACCAGCTCAGGGCGGGCATTGCCCATCCGGCCGGAAGGGCAGCGCGTACATCCACCGGACGCCGCTCCCATCCGCGGCCGAGAAGAAGACGCTCCAACCGGAGCGAAGGAAGCCTCGCGGCGACGAGGACGCCGGCCCGGGGGCAAGCTCCGTCAGCGCCACGGTCCCCACCCGCAGGCCGTTGCTCACCCAGGGCTCCTCACCCCGCCCGTAGACATCCGCGCTGAAGAAGAAGTGGTCCTCCACGGTCGTCAACCCCTGCGGAGATGAGCCGCCAGGCCCCAGCTCCAGGTCTCCGAACAGATGGGTCCCCGCCGCCGTGCCGTCGCTCACCCAAGGCTCCGCGCCATGGATTCCATCGTCCGCGGAGAAGAAGAGCTGGTCGCTCAGCACCGTGAACTGGTCGGGGGTCGACCCCACCGGGCCCGCCTGCGCATCCTCGACGAGCACGGTGCCCGGCGCGGTGCCGTCGCTGCGCCACAGCTCCATGTCCTCGCTCCCCTCCCCCTGGGTGGCGCTGAAGAGCAAGAGCCCGTCCACTCCCGCCATGTCTCCCAGCATCGAGAACTGCCCCAACACCACCGCGGGCCCCCCGGAATCCGTCACCCTCAGCGCCCCGACGACGCCGTGCGTCCCGCCCGTGGCGAAGAACAGCTTCCGCCCCACGGGAACCAAGGGGGCCTGGATGCCGGGGTCGCTCGTGATGCGGAACACCTCGGTGACGGTCAGGCTCGAGCCCATGCGCATCAGGCGTGAGAACAGGCCGCTGCTGTCGATCGCCTTGAAGTAGAGCGCCCCGTCCCCACCCCGGGTGAGCAGGTCGGGAGAGGAGTCCTCCATGCCCTGGACCAGGTCCACGACGAGGCTCGTCCCGGCGGACGTGCCGTCGCTGCGCCACAGCTCCCGCCCATGGTCCGCGTCTCCCGCCGTGAAGTAGAGCAGCCCCCCATAAGCGTAGAGCGAATCCGGGAACGAGCCGGTGGGCCCCGGCCAGATGTCCTTCACCCGCTGAGTGCCGGCCGCGGTTCCATCCGTCACGAACAGCTCGCGCCCCGCCGCCGGGTCATCCGCGGCGAAGAACACCCGGCTCCCCACACGGGTGAACCCGCGCGGGTTCGACCCCTGAGGTCCAGGGAAGAGGTCCTTGAGCAGCCGCGTGCCGGCCCCCGGGCTTCCGCTGCTCACCCACGGCTCATGGCCCGAAGCAGGGTCCACCACCCCGAACACCATGCCCCCGCCGCTGACCGCCATGACAGGGGAGAACGGCTGGTCCTCCACCGGCGTGACGCCCAACGACACGGCGGTCCTCGAGCAGTAGTCCCAGAGGCCCGAGGCCATGACGCCCACCTCCTCCACCGGCTCCGGTGTGCTCGTCGAGGAGGAACAACTCGCGAGCAGACACCCCATCACCACCAGGCCACAGCTCCAGAACCGCATCGGGACCTCTCTTCCATCGTGCGCGAGACGACGGTGGCCGCACGGCGCGGACCTCCGCGCCACACCTGCCCGCGCGAGCGCGCACACCAAGCCACTTCACGTCCGCGGACAACGACCCCGCGGTGGGGGCGGCACGTCGCGCAGCGGTCACCGCTTGCGACGCGGGAGCCACTCCCCACTCATGGCGCCGCGCCTAGTTTCTGGCCCCGCCTGGACGTCCGCGCCCGGAGCCCTCCCATGCCCCAGCACCGCTTCATCTCTTGCCCCAACCCGCGCACCTTCTGGTGGCTGGCTCTCGCGGTGCTCCCCGCCCTCGCCCAGGCCCAGACGCCCGCCCAGGTGGGGAGCTGGTCCAGCCTCATGACGTGGCCCATCTCCGCCACCCACACCTCCCTGCTGCCCGACGGCAAGGTGATGTTCATCGGCGAGTACGAACAGGGCGCGCTCCCGCCTCGGCGCTGGGACCCCTCCACGGGGGCGCTCACCACGTTCCCCTACGTGGGCTACAACATCTTCTGCTCCGGCCACTCCTTCCTCTCCAACGGCAAGCTGTTCTACAGCGGAGGACACATCGCCGTGGACGTCGGCCGGACCAACACCAGCTCCTTCGACTTCAACACGAGCAGTTGGACGCAAGGCCCCACGATGAACGCGGGGCGCTGGTATCCCAGCAACACCACGCTCAACAACGGCGATGTGGTGATTGTCTCCGGAGAGATGAACGGGCCGGGCGACATCAACTTGATTCCCCAGCGCTACATCGCGGCCACCAACACCCTGCGGACGCTGACCAGCGCGAGCATGAACGTGCCGTTCTATCCCAAGAACTTCCTGGCCCCCAACGGCAAGGTCTTCTACGCCGGGTCGCTGCGCCGCTCGATGTGGCTGGACCCGACCGGCAACGGCGCCTGGAGCAACGGCCCCAACAGCAACTACGGCACCCGCAGCTACGGGCCCGCCGTCTACATCGACGGGAAGGTGTATCTCATCGGCGGAAGCCAGCCCCCCACCGAGACGGTCGAGGTCCTCGACCTCAACGCCGCCACGCCCACCTGGCAGTATGTGGCCCCCATGAGCATCCGCCGGCGCCAGCACAACGCGGTGCTGCTGCCGGACGCCACCATCGCCGTCTTCGGAGGGAGCAGCGGCAGCGGCTTCAACGACTCCAACTTTCCCGTCAACTACGTGGAGGTCTACAACCCCGCCACCAACAGCTGGACGTCCATGGCCAGCGCCGCGACCTACCGGGGCTATCACTCCACCGCCGTCCTCCTGCCCGACGGACGCGTGCTGTCGGCGGGCGGCTACATGGACACCACCGCGCAGGTGTTCTCCCCGCCCTACCTCTTCAAGGGCGCGCGCCCCACCATCGCCTCCGCCCCCACCACGTCCCTGCCCGGCGCCCAGTTCACCATCACCACCCCCGACGCGGCCAACATCAGTCGCGTGAGCCTCATCGCCCTCAACTCGACGACGCACACATTCGACATGAACCAGCGCTTCCTCACCCTGGCCTTCACACGCGGCGCGGGCAGCCTCAACGTCACCGCGCCCCCCAACCGCAACGTCGCGCCACCGGGTTACTATCAGCTCTTCATCGTCAACAACGCGGGCGTGCCCTCCGTTGGGAAGCGCCTGCGCATCCCCCCTCCCTGAAGTCCCAATGCACGCTCCACCTGGGTGCCCGAGGAGGATTCGTGGGAAGATGCTCCGCGCATGAACCGCCACTGCCCCATCTGCCCACAACCTGCCCCCACGCTGCGCGTCATCGACATCCGAGGTGTCTCCGTCGACACCTGTCCCCGATGCACCGGGCACTGGTTGGACGTGGGAGAGCTGGAACGGCTGGCACCCGGTTGGAAGACGGAGGCCATTGAAGCGGCCATGCCCTCGGCCTCCCGGCGCTGCCGTCACTCCCGCCATCATGTTCCACCCACGCGCGAAGCCTGTGGCCTGTGTGGCTCACCCGCTGCGCGTTGTCCCGACTGCGAGACGTTCCTCTCGCAGGTGCGCACCGAGGTTTGCGCCGTGGACCTCTGCGGGCACTGCCGTGGCATCTGGCTGGATGCGAACGAGCTGAAGGCGCTGACCACGTGGTACCGGGACAACCGGCGGTCGCTCAAGGTGGGCCCGACGGCGGGTGGAGCGGCGGCAGCGGCGGCGGCGGCCATCGCGCTCGCCCAGGTGACGGGCGAATCGGCGGGCGAGTCCAAGGTGGCCAAGGCCGTCGTGACCACACTGGAGCACGCGGGCACCGCGATGGATGTGACGGAGCTGGGCGTGGATGTGGTCGACGCCGCGGGGATTACCCTGGACTCGGTGGGCAACGCCGTCGAGGCCGCCGTGGAGGGCGCCAGCGCTATCAGTGAAGCGGTGGGTGGGGTCCTGGAGGTGGTGGCGGGGTTGTTCCCTTGACCCACCTGCACACGGCGGCTGAATCCCTTATGCTCCGTCACAGGCCCGTGAAACCCACCGGATTGTGAATGGGGGGAACGCCGATGATGAACCCAGTCAGTCCCGATAGCAGCGCCGTGGATGACCGCCGTTTGTTTCCACGCCTCCAGGCCCCGCTCTACGCGCGCCCGGCCCGGCTGAAGTTCGGAGACAAGCAGCGGGTGTTGGATGCCAGCCTCGGTGGCGTGCGCATCTACTCCGACGAACTGTACGCCGAGGGCAGCCAGCTCGAGGTGGACCTGTATCCCGGAGATGGCTCCACGCTGGAGTGCCGCGCGCGTGTCGCGTGGTTGCGCAAGCTGCCCAAGGACGCCGTGGCCCGGTACGAAGTGGGCCTCGCGTTCATGGACGTCTCGCCGGAGACGCTCGAGCGGCTCAAGTCGGTGCTCGTCGCCGAGGACTGAGCCCCTCCGCCGAGCCCTCCGCGAACTCATCCCAGAGGGCTCGCAGCTCCTGCTCCACGCCTGGCACCGACGCGGACGCCAGGCTGCCGCCGCCTCGGAAGAGGGACAGGCCCTCGAAGAACGCCATCAGCAGGGCCGCGCGCCGCTCCCTCCGAGCGGGGGTGAGGCCCGGCGTGAGCGCCTGCAACAGTTCGACGAGTCCCTCGCGATAGCCCGCGTAGAACACGCGCAACGCGTCCGCGACCATGGCGTCCCGCGCGGCCAGGGCCCACAGCTCCGCGAAGAGCTGGAAGTGCCGGGGCGACTCCTGGTCCTCCAGGATGGAGTCGAGCGCGTGGCGAAGCCGCCTCGCGGGCTCCTTGCCGCCTCCCTCCATCCGCTCCCGCACGCGGCGGATGGTGCCCTCCAGGTAGCGCGAGAGCAGCGCGCGCACCACGTCCTGCTTGGCCGGGAAGTAGTACTGGAGGTTGCCCAGGCTCAGCCCCGCGCGCTGGGCCACGCCGCGCAGGCTCAGGCCCGCGTAGCCGTCCTCCACCAGCACGTCCATGGCCGCGTCGAGGATGCGCTCCACGCGCTCATGTCCCTTCGCGTGAACCGCGGTGCCCTCCCGGGGCTTCGCGGAGGGGAGCTTCCCCACCGCGGGCTTCTCACGCCGCGCCATCAGGCGGCCTCCTTCACCCGCGCCTCGTCCAGCTTCACCTGGACACCACACGCGCGCAGCGTGGCCAGTGTCTCATCCGCGCGAGGCTCGTGCTCGGGGAACCACACCCCCGCGGGAGGCGGCGGCGCGCCATCCACGCCCAACAGCCGCTCCACGCCCAGCAAGGCGCCCACCGCGGTGAGGTGCGCCTGGCCCTGGGGGTCCACGACCTCGATGCGGATGTGGCCGCGCTCGCCTTCGACGTCGGCCAGCCACGCGGCCTCGGCGCCCGAGCCATTGACCGTCAACAGGGAGCGGCGCAGCGGCGTGAGCCGGGGATGCTGGAGAAGCCGCAGGATGCCCAGCCGCTGGAGCACGACCAGCGTCCACGTCGCGGAGCTGGAGTCGTAGCCCAGTCGGGTCGCCACGCTCCGCGCGCCCAGCACCGCCGGCAGCGTCGCCTGCTCGGGCGTGTCCAGCCGGTACACACGCGTGCTGCGGCCATCCGAGAACGTCACCCGGCGACCATCCGTCAGCGGAAGCACCTGCCGCTCCTGCCCCTGCTCCGTCACGTCGAAGGACAACCCGAGCCTGTCCACATACTCCAGCGAGTCGGGCCCCGCCGCGTCCGCGAGCGCGAAGCGAATCCCCACGTCCACGCGCTCCAGCCGCCCCACGCGCGGGGCCACCATCGCCACCATCCGAGGCACCAGCCCCGCCATCCACGCCGAGCCCAGCACCACGGGCGCACGCGGCGGTGTGCCGGACAGGCGCAGCAGCGCGGCGCGCACGCGGGATGTCCACCGGGTGATGTCCAGCAAGGGAACCCCGTCGCGCGCGGCGGACAGCAGCAGGTGGTCCTCCGAGTCATTGACCAGCGACACCACGGCCCGGGGCTTGCCGCCCAACGCCGCCAGCGGCTCGCGAGCGCGGATGTCCAACGCCACGCCCTGGGCCCGCCCCAACTGCTCCGCCAGCTCCTTCGCCGGCTCACTCCGTCGGCCCGCGATGATGAGCGGCAGCTCGGGATGCCGCTCCCTCAACAACCGGGCGAGCCTGACACCCACCACCCCGTAGCCTCCCACCAGGACCACACTCTCCTCGGTCACCATCACGACTCCCTTCCTCGCAACCGGGAGGACGCCCCCCGTGTCGGAACAATATAGGTCGATTGACCTATATTTCATGGGAATCGTCCCGTGAGACTCCGGGGGTGGGTGCTACGCTGCGCCCCCATGTCCGCGATTCCCACGGGTTACTGGGGCCCGAGCACCTCGACCGTCGACTGGTGCGAGACGAACTACCAGCACCTCTTCCACGTCGGAGAGTTCTTCAACTCCGCCTCCAGCCTGGTCCTGGTCCTCACGGGGCTGATGGGCATCGCGCTGCACTGGCGAGTGCTGGAGCGCAGGTTCCTGTTTGCGTTCGGCCTGCTCGCGCTGGTGGGCGTGGGCAGCACGGCGTTCCACATGACGCTGCGCCGCGAGCACCAGATGTTGGACGAGCTGCCGATGCTCTACCTGGCCATCGTCATCGTCTACATCCTCCTGGAGGATCGGCCCCAGCGGCGCTTCGGCCACTGGTTCCCGCTCGCGCTGCTCGGCCACGCGGTGCTCGTGACGTACTTGAACGCCTTCATGCAGGGCCCCGTCCAGTTCTTCCTCTTCCAGGTGAGCTTCGCGACGCTGGAGTTCTTCGCGCTCGGCCGCACGTACTTCCTCCAGAAGCGAAGCCCGGACGCGGGGACCCGGCGCCTGTTCCAGCTCGGCATCGCGTCCTATGCGCTCGCCATCGTGCTGTGGGTCAGCGACATCCAGTTCTGCCCCACGCTCAACGAGACGCTCCCGTCCCTCGGTGTCCCCAACCCGCAGTTCCACGCGTGGTGGCACGTGCTGGTGGCCTTCGGGTTCAACGCGCTCCTGCTGGTCATCGCGCGGGAGCGGTTGAGGACGCTGGGAACGCAGGCCCGGCTGAAGCCCCTGCTCGGCGTGATTCCACGGGTGATGCCGAGCACGGCCACGCCTCCCGCGAGCTGACCGCCGCGCCGTCGTCGAGGACGAAGGGCCCTCCCAAGACACTCATGAGCGTGGGCGCGCCGCTCGAATCCACCGCGAGCCCCCTCATGTCCAGCAGGGGCTTGAGCGCCCTGCCCGGCGTGAGCTCCGCGTATCAGCGGAGCTCCCCAGAGACTGGCGGCACGGGCCCTGGCTCGTCTCCAGGTCCCTCCGCGTCGGGCCTGTCATGGGAGCACTGGACTCCCAACAGCAACACCACCAGCACGCAGACTGAACGAGTACGGTGCCTCATGTAGCCCCCAGTCGTCTCTTTTGAGACTCGACCACGCCGGCCCACGTCGAGCCGGGGGTACGCGGCCTTCAATTCAAGGCACGCGCCAGCAGCACGCCCATGTCATTCCCAGACGTTGACGTCTGGCATTGGCGCGAGCCGCGAAGGGCTCTTCGCGCCGTCCGCGAGGCCGCGGTGGCACACGGTCCACCGCGACCCGGCACATCACCCCGGAGGGCTACTTCTTCGGGGCCCCCTTCGCCTCGTGCGTCTGGATGCGCTTCACCACCTCCTCGACGATGTCGTTCGGGATGGGCACCGACAGGTGGTACTGGGCAATCTTCCAGGTGGCGCCGTCCTTCACCAGCACACCACTGCCCCGGCTGGGCCCCAGGTTGGGCGTGTCCAGCATCTCGTCGAACCACGCCACCGCGCCATCCTTCGACAGGGTGATGTGGCGCGAGACGGCCTTGAACTTCCAGGCCTCGCCCTTGGAGAAGTAGGGCCTGGCCCACGCGCGGAACTCGTCGCGCGTCCAGCGCTCGGTGGCGTCCGTGCCCAGGTAGATGGCGTCGGGCGTGAAGTGGCTGAAGTAGCGGGCCTCATCCGCCTTCGCGGCCGCCTGGTGCCAGTCATCCAGCACCGCCGCGATGGTGACCTTGGGGTCCGCGGACTTCGTTTCCTTCACGGGTGCGGCGGTGAGCAGGAGCAGCAACAGGGAGACAGTGGACACGCGGAGCCACCTCGGGGATGAGAAGTTCGCGATATGAAGCGGCACGGCCCACGCCCGGTCAAGACACCCGGGGTGGCCAGAAAGGTTTGACTCGCGTGGTCCTCGAGAGCTTCCAGGTGGGTGAAGGGGCTGTGCCCACGGTGCTGCTGCACGGCTTCCTCGGCTCGGGGCGCAACCTGCGCTCGCTGGCGAACGCGTGGAGCGCGGCCGACCCGCATCGCCGCTTCCTCCTGCCGGACCTCACGGGCCACGGCGCCTCACCCCTCCCGCCGCCTGGCGCGGACCTCTTCACCCTCGCGCGCGATGTGGTGGACACCGCGCGGGCCCAGGGCTTCACCGGCGCGCTCGACTGGGTGGGCCACTCGCTCGGCGGACGCGTCTCGCTCGCCGCCAGCCTGCACGTGCCCGAGGCCGTCGCGAAGGTGAGCCTCCTGGACATCGCGCCCGGCCCCGTGCCGTTCGACCTGTCCGACAGCGGCATGGTGCTGGGCATCCTGCTCCAGGCGCCCTCGCGCGCGGCGAACCGCAAGGACATGCGCGCGGAGCTCACCGGCCGCGGCCTGTCGGATGGCCTGACGGACTGGCTCTTGATGAACCTGGTGACGGACGGCGACGGCGTGCGCTGGCGCTTCGACCGGCAGGCGCTGGCGGAGCTGCACGCGCGGGTCAACGGCATGGACCTCTGGGCCGCGCTGGAGCGGCCGGACCACCCGCCCATGCGCTGCGTTCGCGGAGGCCGCTCGCGCTACGTGTCCGACGAGGAGGCCGCGCGCATGGAGGCCGCGGGCTGCCCGGTGACGACGCTCCCGGGCGCTGGCCACTTCGTCCACGTGGACACGGCGAAGGAGCTGTTGGAGTGGCTGCTGCGCGGCTGAGCACCGCGCGCCGTCAGATGCGCACGCCCAGGAAGAGGCCGGGCCACACACGCGCGGCCCGGTCCCCCTTCTCGACCTTCCACTGCGGCAGCCACGTCACCTCGCGGTCCTCTTCTTCCGGCGGCGGCTCGTAGAGGTTGACCGACACGCCACCGAAGAGGGCGAAGCGCCGCTTGAGCTCCCAGCCCACGCTGGTGCGCAGCTGGAAGAGGCTGTTGTTCGACGTCTTGCCGAAGACCTGGTGCTGCCAGCTCCCCGTGGAGAGGTCCACGTCCACGTAGTAGCGGTCCGCCGCGCCGAAGGGCAGGTGCACCCCCACGCCCAGCGACTTGAAGGTGCGCCAGGACTCCTCCTTGGACTTCACGCCGATGCTCGCGACCACGTGCACCGTGCGGCTGCCGTACTTCACCCCCACCGACAGCGGCGAGATGTCATCCGTCCAGACCTCGAAGGAGATGCGCCCCTTGCGCACGAGGCTGAGCAGACCGATGGGCACCGACACGTCGTCCGCGATGTTGATGATGCCCAGTTGGAGCCCACGCACGTTGTCGGCCACGTTGATGAGCCCCACCTGCGCGCCCGACACGCTGCCCGCCAGGTTGAAGATGCCCACCTGCGCGCCCATGAGGTCCTCCACCATGTTCACCGCGCCCACCAGCTGAACGCCGCGCATCTCATGGTCCGCGCGGTTGCCCACCAACGACAGCTGGAGGCCGGAGAAGGCCCGCTCCGAGTAGTTGATGACCGCCGCCACCTGTCCACCCGTCGCGCCACCGAACGCGAGGTTGCCGCCCAGGGCGACCTGGAGCCCCAGCGCCTCGCCGCCCGTGACGTTGGCGATGCCGGCCACCTGCGCGCCCTCCATCGTCCCATCCACCCAGCCCACGCCTCCCGCCGCTCCCAGGCCCCGGAGCTGGTACGAGCGCACGGCCAACCCGCCGAGCGCCACGTGGTTCAGGCCACTGCCACCCCACAGCGCGGAGGTGGACACCGGCGGCACCAGCGACAGGTTGACCGCCACCGTGGGCAGGTCATCCCTCGCCGTCCCCGACTCATTCGCCAGGGGCACGTCCTTCGCCGGGCCTCCGCGTGACGCCGTGCGCGTGAGCGTCACCGGGACGAAGTCGCCCACGCGCAGCTCCGCGTCGCTCTTGGTCCCGACGACCAGCTCCGCCTCGAAGCGCTGCGTGGGCCGCTCCAGCGTGACGTGGTAGCGCCCCGCGTCCAGGCCCAGCGAGAGCCGCCGCCCCGAGGGCTTCTGGAGCTCCGCCACCAGTTGGTTGCCCCAGTCGCGCACGAAGAGCCGGCCCTGCACGTCCTCCGCCACGCGCACCCGCGCGGCGGAGCCTCGCAGGTCCGTCATCACCAGGTCGCCACTGCCCGCCAGCTGGATGTCATAGGCGGCGTGCTGCGGCCCGCCTTGCGAGCGCTCGGTGCGGGCCAGCGTCTCGTGGAAGGCGAACTGGTAGGCCTCGTGCAGCGTGACGCGCCCGTCACCCGTGGTGTCCGCCGCGCCGCGAAGGCCGGTGACGAGGAAGTGCGTGAAGAAGGACGCGCCGATGACATCCGACTCCTGCGCCACTTCGTCCGCGGAGCTGGAGGCGAGATACGCATGGCCGCGCACCTGCGCGGACGCATCCGTGAGGAACGCGGGGCGGCGCAGGCCTCCCTTGAACCGGGTGAGCGCGCCGGAGCCACACGAATCGAGGATGGCGATGCGCACGTCCACGGGCACCTTGCCCATGAGCTTGCGCAGGTCTTCGTAGGGCACGCGCTCGCCGCGCGGCAACAGGCCATCCGCGTCCGAGTGGCCCGAGTAGTACACCACCAGCTCGCGCCGCACGCCCGGCGTCGAGGCGGCTTCCACCAGGGAGCGCAGCCGCTCCAGCGCCGCGAGCAGCGCGTCCCGGTCCGCCTCCAACAGGAGGACCCGGTCCGTGGGCAGCACCCCGCCCAGGTCCTCCAGGACACGCGACATGGCCAGCGCATCCGACCCCGCGTAGCGCAACCGCTCACGCCCGGGCCCGCCCTCGCTGGAGCCGACAATCAGGGCGAAGCGGCGGAGCATGGCATCCGGCTCCTCCACTGGCGCGGCGGCGCGGGAGTCAGCGCCCCACGCCACCAGCACCAGCGCGGCCAACCCTGCGGCCACGCGTCCCCATCCGCGCGCTGTGCTCCTGCTCGTCATCCGCGTCCCACCCACTCCAGCCTCTGCCCGGCCTCACGAGAGCACCGCTGGCATACCTCGGATGGCCGCCCCCTTGCGAGCCATCCGCCACTGCGTTACGGCGACCAGCGCACCTTTCGGACGAGCCAGGAGCTGCCTCCTCGCCCGTCTCGCACCACGGCCCAGAAGGTGACCTCCTGTGCCACCGCGTCCTTCTCCGGCGGCTCCCACTCGGTGCGGTGACGGCCGGGCTCGCCGTTGAAGCCCGCGCCGCCCGTCTGCTCCGGGCTGAACTCGCCCAGCGTCGCGTGCCAGGAGATGGTCCACGCCTCCTTGAGGTTCACGCTCTCCGCGCGCAGGCCGGGCACCACGTAGGACTCCTCCAGGTCGGAGATGTCATTGGCCCGCACCACGAACGGCCCCTTGCCCTTCAGCGTGGGCGGCGCCGCGGCGTCCCAGGCCTGGTCATCCAGGGTGAGCCCCCGGAGCACCGGCTGCACGTTGGCCACCATGCCGGGCACGGCGGGGCAGGAGAAGACCATCAGCTTCTGCGCGTAGACCGCCTCCGAGCCCGCCGTCACGTGCAGCACCAGCGGCATGCGCAGGCCCCCGTAACCCTTGTAGGGGTCCGCCTGCCGCACCTTCTCCAGCAGCAGCGTGCCGTCCCGGGACTGGGACGCACCGGGGCGGATGCGCACCTCCATGTCGCCGGCCGTCGTGGTGCCCTGCGCCAGCTGCATGCGCGAGGACTCGTCCTCGCACCGCTCGTCGTCCGGGTTCGCGCACGCCCACAGGGTGTAGGCGATGGAGCGCCCCTCGCCCTTCGGGTCCGCCAGGAGCGCGCGGAAGGTCACCTCTTGCGTGAGGACCTCCAGCGCCTGCGCGTCGAGCTCACACGAGGGAGCCATCAGCTCGGGGACCTCCACCGCGCTGCCCAGCACCCGCAGGTCCTTCACGTTCGACGCGACATCATCGGGGTCGACACAGGCCACGGCGCCCGCCGCCACCAACAACAGTCCGCCCATCTTGAGCCAGGTGTTCATCTTAGAAGCTTCCTTTCACGCCCAGCACGGGGAGGATGGGGATGCCTGGAATGTCCCTGACCTTTCGATACCGGTAGTCGTTGAAGACGAACTCGACGTTCTTCGCGTTGTAGAGGTTCTGCACGTCCATGTAGAGCGCCAGGGTCCAGTTGTCGAACTGCCAGCCCTTCTCGATGCGGACGTCCAGCTGGTGGAACGTGGAGGCGCGAGCGGAGAAGTAGCGGCCATACGTGGGCCCGAAGTTGTTTGAATCCGAGTTGTAGATGTCACCCCGATTCGCCAGCGGCGTCGTCGGCCGGCCGGTGGTGAGGCGGAAGCGGCCGCCCAACTCCCATCCGTTGCCGAGCAGGTAGGTGCCCACGAGGGTGAGGATGTGCGTCTGGTCCCAGGCGCTCAGGCCGTAGGTCTCCTCGCCGAAGCCGCCCGGCGGTCCACCGCCGTCGCCGATGGCGCTGCCCCGCTGGGGCTTGACGCCCGCGCGGCCGTCCTCGGCGTGGCTGAGCGTGTACGACAGCCAGCCGTACCACTTGTCCGTGGCGGAGGCGCGCTCCTTCTTCACCATCAACTCCACGCCGTACGCCTTGCCGATGCCCGCGTTGACGAAGCGGTCCTGGACGAAGCCGCCGTCCTCGGTGGGCCGCACGTCGCCCGGCGCCGCCACGTTCTCGAAGCGGCGGTTGTAGAAGCCGGTGACGTCCACGTTCCACGACTCCCACAGCCGCTGCTCCACGCCCAGGCTCGACTGGAAGGCGCGCTGGTAGCCCAGGAGCGGGTTTCCGTAGGGGGCGTAGATGAACTGGAAGGTGTCCGCGGGCTGGCTGTAGAGGCCCAACGAGCCCTTGAGGGAGGTGTTCTCCGTGGCCGCGTAGCGGACCCACAGCCGGGGGTCCAACAGGACGTTGCGCGTGGCCCCCACCTTCTGGAGGTTGCCTCGCACGCCGGGGGTGATGGTGACGGGGCCCAGCTTGAAGTCCATCTCGGCGAAAAGGGCCCCGTCAAAGCCGTTCATCGTGAGCTTCTCGTGGATGATTTCCGCGACGGGCTCGGCGCCGGGGAAGGGCACATACTCGGTGCCGCCCGGGGCCGGGGTCCGCGCGTCGATCTTCACGTGGTCGAAGTAGACGTCCAGGCCCGTGCGCACGACGAGCTCGGGGGCCAGCTCCAACGTCACCAGCTCGCGTGCGCCCAGCGAGTAGATGGTGTCGTGCTCGGAGTAGCCGCCGATGCTGATGTCGGAGTAGTCCACGCCCACGTAGGGCGTGAGCACGGAGGAGAAGTTCCCCTTCCGGTACGTCCAGTCGCCCTTCACCCGGTGGAAGCGCGTGCGCGAGTCCAGGGTGATGTCCCGGTCCTGCTTCTCACCGCCGGACACCAGGCGCAGCTTGTCGTCGCTGCCGAAGGCCATGACGTAGCCGGTGCTGCGCGCGGCCCCGGGCTCCGGCGTCTCGCCGCGCTTGGCGCCGAAGTCCAGGCGCAGTTGGTAGTCCCAGTACACGGGGACGATGGAGAGCGTGGTGCCCTCGTCCTTGGGGAGGAACACGGGCAGGAGCGCATCCACGTACGAGCGCCGGGCGGCGGCCGCCACACTGATGCCCTCGACGATGGGCGCCTCCAGGAAGAAGCCCGCGTCGAGCACGTCCACCTTGACGGAGCCGTGCACCGTGTCCGCCGCGCCCTTGCGCGTGCTCACGTCCACCACGCCGCCCACCGCGCGGCCGTACTGGCTGCCGTAGCCGCCCGGGTAGAAGTCGAGCGAGTCGATGAACTCGGCGTTGACCACGGACGGGCCGCCGAGCAGGTGGAAGAGGTTGGGGATGCGGACCCCGTCCATCATCGTCGCCGTCTGGCCCGGGTTGGAGCCGCGCACCAGCAGGTCGCCGGAGATGAACGGCGCGCGCGCCACGCCCGGCAGCGTCTGGATGACGCGGATGGGGTCGCCGAAGGTGCCCGGCGTCTTCTGCGCCTCCTCGCGCGTGATGGTGCGGCGGACGACCTCCTTCTTGGGCCGCGCGGAGCGCACCACCGTCTCGAAGGCACTGCCGGCCGGGGCCAGGTAGAGCTTCACCTCGGTGGTCTCGTTGGCCTTGAGCGTCTCCTTCGTCTGGTAGAGCTGGTAGCCGGAGGCGATGACACGCATCGCGCACTCACCCGGCGGCACCTCGAGGGTGAAGCGGCCCTCTTCGTCGGACACGGCCTCCGCCGCGTCGGCTTCATCGCCGCAGCGCACGGTGGCGCCGGCCACGCGGGAGCGGCTGCCTCGGGAGATGAGCTGGCCGGTGAGGGTGGCCTTGGGGGCCGCGGCCTCGGCGGACTCGCCCTCCGCGGGCGGCGGCGTGTTGAGGGTGAAGTTGTAGACGTACTCCACCTGCACCGGCGCGGGGACACCGTCGACTTCCGCGGGGGAGAACTGGAACTGGCGCACGGCGGCGATGGCCGCCTCGTCGAAGCCGTTGCCCACGGGCTCCGTGGGTTGCACATCCGTCACCGCGCCGTCCGCGCCGATGGTGATGATGAGGCGCACGGAGGCGGTGAGCCCCTGGGCGAGCGCCTGTTCGGGGTACTGGGCGCTCACGGACCGCACCAGCTCCGGGGCCTTGGTGATGGTGGGCTGCGGGGCCTGGGGCGCCTGCGCGGCGGGGGCTTCGGGCTGCGGAGCCTGAGCGAGCGCCGGAGTGGCCACCCACATGGAGGCGGCGGCGAGCGCAGCGCGGGCTTTCACGTTCGAGGACATGGGTCTTTCTAGGACGATGACGATGGCGTGAAGAAGGAAGTCTGACTCCCGCCGGCAAAGGGACGGAGCGAGGAAGGGGTGGAGGAACCAGTGAGCTGACTCGGGCCGTGGAAGTGAGAGCGGCCCACTGGTGCACTCCCTCGCTCCGGCCCTTTCCCGGCGGGAGGGTGTTTCAAGGTCAATCGAGGAGGAACGTGTAGGCGTACTTCATCTCGGTGGAGACCGCTTCGCCCCCCTTGAAGGCGGGACGGAAGCGGAAGCGGAGGATGGCCTCGCGCGCGGCCTCTTCCAGGCCGTAGCCCGGGCCTTTCAGCACTCGCGCCGCCACGACGCGCCCCTCGGGGTCGATGGTGATGGACAGCGTCACCGTGCCTTCGATGCCCGCGCGGCGGGCCTCCTCGGGATACGGAATCTTCACCTCGCTGGCCAGCTGCGGCTCACGGTCCACCTGGTAGATGGGCGTGTACTTGGGCGCGCTGTACGCCTTCACTTCCTGCGGCGCCTTGGCCCGGTCCGCGGTGCGGCCATAGAGGGTGTTGCCCACCGGGGCCGCGAAGCCTCCGCCCGCGGTGGTGGAGGACATGGAGATGCCGACGACCAGGGGCGCGGGCTTCGCGTCGGGAGGCGGCGTCTCGTTGGGCGGAGGCGGCGCGTCGTCGGGGGGCGGAGGCAGGGGCTTGGGGGCCTCGGCGACCTTGATGGGGGGCGGCTTGATGCGGACCTTGGGCGGAGGAGGCGGTTCGGGCTTGGGCTCCTCCTTCACCTCGGGAGGAGGCGGCGGCGGAGGCGGCTTGGCCACCTCCACCATCACCAACTCCACGGGCTTCTGCGGGGCGGCGCGCTCCGGCGGGCGGGTGTGCAGCACCACCAACCCCAGCCCGTGCAGCGCGAGCGAGCCCGTGACGAACCCCACCAGCAACCCATTGCCGCCCCGTCGGGGCAGGACCAGACCATTGTCGAGCGCGCTCGTCGTCATTGCCTTCACATCAGCCCCGCGGCGCGGGGGCGACGTCCTTCTCGATGTTGAGCGCGAACTTGGCGATGCCCTGGCCCTTCACCGTGTCGATGAGCCGCATCACCTGTCCGTAGGCGATGCTCTGGTCGGCGCTGATGATGGCGCGGGTGTCCTTGTCCTTGGCGACGGCCTCGGCCACCTTCTGGGTCAGCTCCACTTCGGTCACCTGGGCGCCGTCGAAGTAGAACTTGCCCTCCTTGTCGAGCACCACGTTGACCAGGCCCTGCACCGTCTCGCCGCCGTTGGCCGCGCGGGGCAGGTCCACTTCCACCGTCTCGCGGACGATGAAGTTGGCGGTCACCATGAAGATGATGAGGAGCACCAGCACGATGTCCACGAGCGGCGTGACGTTGATGCCCGTGATTTCCTCGTCGTTGTCTTGAGCGCTGCCGGCCATGACTAGCGAACCTCCGCCTTCAGGCTGCCGACCAGGGCGTGGCCCAGGGCGTTGGCGCGGCTGGTGAGCGTCTTGAGCTGACGGTTGAAGATGTTGAAGGCGACGACGGCGGGAATCGCGACGGCCAGGCCCACGGCGGTGGCGACGAGCGCCTCCGAGATGCCGCCCATGACGGTCTGCTGGATGGCGCCGCCCTTCGCGTTCATGGAGCCCAGGTCGTGGAAGGCCTTGATGATGCCGAGCACGGTGCCGAACAGGCCGATGAACGGGGCGTTGTTGCCCAGCGTGCCGAGGAAGGACAGGAAGCGCTCATACTGGGGGCGCTCACGGGCCATGGTGGAGGCGATGACCTGCTCGACGGAGTCGGCGCCTTGCGCGGAGGAGGCCAGGCCCTCGCGGATGATGGCGGCCTCCATGCCCCGACGGCCTTGAATGGCGGTGCGGACCGCGTCGAGTTCGCCGCGGGCCAGCCGCACGGCGAGCGCCTCCGAGTCCGGGAGGCGGTTGCGGGCGAAGTACACCGTGCGCTCCAGCATGATGCCGATGGACAGCACCGACAGGCACACCAGGATCCACAGCACCCACTCGGCGGAAGTGAGCGTGACGCCGAGAAGCTTGCTGCTGAGCCACCCGAGATTCTCCGCGGGAACCTGGGCCAGGACGGCGATGGACGACATGGTGTTCTTTCCCCTCTTGAATGCGTTGGCGGGAAAGGAACACCGGGCGGTTGGAAATGTGTCACTCGCCGATTTGGGGATCTGCTTCCACTCTGTGGGCGGGTGTAGGCCGCGGGTGGTCTCGACGGGTGGAGAAGGCCGGGGCGAGAATGTGCGCCATGCAAGGAAAGAGCGTGGTGGTCACAGGTGCATCCATGGGGATTGGGGAGGAGCTGGCGGTGGCGCTGGCGGCCCGGGGGGCGAACCTGGTGTTGGCGGCGCGCAGCGAGGACGCGCTCCAGAAGGTGAAGCAGCGGTGTGAGGCGGCGGGAGGGAAGGCGGTGGCGGTGGCCACGGATGTGGGAGACCCGGAGGCGTGCCGGCGGATGGTGGAGCGGGCGGTGGAGGCGTTCGGGGGTATCGACGTGCTCGTGAACAACGCGGGGGTGTCGATGGATGCGCTCTTCGAGGAGGTGACGGACCTCGGCGTGTTCGAGCGGCTGATGCGCATCAACTACCTGGGCTCGGTGTACAGCACGCACCATGCGCTGCCGCACCTGAAGGCGCGGCGAGGGTTGTTGGTGGCCATCTCCTCACTGACGGGGAAGACGGGCGTGCCCACGCGCACGGGTTACGCGGCGAGCAAGCATGCGATGCACGGGTTCTTCGACTCGCTGCGCGTGGAGCTGATGGGCACGGGCGTGGACGTGACGGTGGTGTGCCCGGGCTTCGTGGACACGAACGTGCGAGCCAACGCGCTGGGCAAGGACGGCAAGCCGCTCCAGCAGAGCAAGCACAACGAGTCCGATGGCACCAACATGGACCTGGGCACCTGTGTGTCCATCATCCTGAAGGCCATGGACCAGCGCGAGCGCGAGGTGGTCATGACGGCCAAGGGCAAGCTGGGTCAGTACCTCAAGGTCTTCACCCCGGGCCTGCTGGATCGCATCGTGTTCAAGACGATTCGGGACCGGCGGCGGTGAGGGGGACCCAAGGGGGCAAACCACTCCCCCTTGGGCCATCCACGAAGCTCGGACCCGACACACAATTCGGGACTGGCCCCTGACGACGGGGCGCGGTGCTCAGCAATGCTCAGGGGGACTGGATGAAGCCGGCCGGTGGCCCCATGAAGGCATTGCCGATGCGAATGTTGTCGATCAAGACGTAGCTGTTCGCGGTGATGGCATTGTTGGGGCGATCACCAAAGTAGGCCAGGATGCGGCTGTAGCTGAGCGGCTGCGCCGCGACATTCAGGTTGCGGCAGTCCCACCCCTCCGTGGTGACTCCACCATTGCAAAAGCCGATGCGGTGCTGGAGGCGCCCGTCTCGCGACCAGATGTACAGCGTGTTGAGGCCTCCAGTGACGACCTCGAACTCCACATAGAGCCACTGCTCCAGGAACTGCTCCATCTTGAAGGAGTGTGAAGTGGTCGGCGTGGATGGGGCCCAATGCGAACTGAATTCGTCCGCGCAGATTCCAGCGGCGTTGTTGCACGCGCGAAAGCCGCGGTAGGCGTACTGACCAGACGGCGTCTCCATGGCTCCCTCGGTCACCATGGGGCGGATGTTCCTGCCGCCATTTGAAACATCGTCGTAGACCAAGACGTGCTTGTGGCCTGCGCCTCGCATCGTCGCCGGCCAATCGAGACCGTAGTAGATCATGTAGCCGACGTTCGCGCGCGGGCCATTCTGGTGGTTGAGCAGGATTCCCGTATCGCCTTGAGCCACATATCCCGGCCGCACGTCGAAGCGGGCACACCCTCCGCTGTAACAATTCACCGTCGTGTGTGTGCGCCTGAGAATCTGAGCACGAGGGTTGAGACTCTCCTCGAAGATGATGTCCGTATAGTTGTCGACGTCGAACTTCTCGACGAAGCCAAATGGCATCTCGGTGCTCGGCGTGCGCTGGGTTGCCGCGGCCAGGTCCCAGTTCGTCAGGGGCGGCACCACGCCCTGCTCGGTAGCGGCCAGCCTCAGCGGTGCGGTCACGTCCGCTGGCGAGATGTCCGGAGGGAGCTCGCCCGCGCAGTTGAGCGAAGCCGCCACGACCACTGACAAGGCGGCCATCGTGAAGGGAGTCTTTATGACGGGTCGGTGGAAAGGAGAGTCCACGGGTAGCTCCTGGTCCAACATGGGTTTCCGGCCCCTGCTCAACGATCAGCAAAATTCATGCAAAACAAGCTTATTGCGCTTTTCAAGCAAGTGTCAAAGCGAGGTCGTCTGGAGGGAGTCGAAGCTCTCGCGAGAGCCGGCACTGACGCGAAGCGGGAAGAGCACCACTCGCTCTTCCCACCCCGCCGAGGACGCGACTCGGAGCACACGTCAAGCGCCGTCGCCCGTCCCGCCTCGTCGCTCCACTCGGGACAACAGGCCCGTGAGCCCCTCGAAGCTGGCATTGCCCACCTGATGCAGACCGAAGCCCCACAGGAACGCCGTCATGCCGGCGCCAAAACCACCCCACGTCGGTGAGAAGACATTGAGCAGTTGAAGCCCCAGCACCACCGCCACGCCGGTCAGCAACACCAGCATCACCAACTCCACCATCCACAGGTGCCGCGCCGAGGGCAACGGCAGCGCCTCCAACGCCATCAGCCCACCCATCGCGTCTTCCGCCGGTGCCTCCGGCAAGGACGTCCAGACGCCTCCCGTCGGAGCACTCGGCAGCGCACTCCCAGGCGCCGAGGCCCGCGCGGGCAGAGGCGGTGCTGGAGATTGCGGCGTGGACTCCAGGGACTCCTCCGCCGAAGCCTCCAGCGCTGGCGTGGAGAACGGAGGCATCCGCGTGGACATGGAGACCCGCCGGGCGCTCGGATAGCTGTCCAGCGCCATCTTCGCCTTGTCGACCTGAAGCTCCGCGTCCTGCAACGTCTCGGGTGTGAGCACCTGCTCCGCGTGATTCAGCAGCACGTTGACGTGCCCCAGCTCCGCCAGCTCGTGCTGCTCGCTCGTCTCACTCCGCTTGCGAGCCACCTCTTCGCGCAGCGTCGCGATGCGCCGTCGCAGCTCTCCCGTCTGCGCGCGCTGAAGGGCGTCCCCCACCTCCCGGTACTTCGCCGCAGCCTCGTGCGGCGACTCCGCCGCCAGCGCCAACATCGCCTCGCGCAGCTTCGCCTCTGCGATATCCAGGTCGGGCTTCTGCGTCTCCGTGGCCCCAGCCCGCGCCTCCACCACCACACCGCGAAGCTCCATCAACAACCGCCGCACGTAGTGCGCATACGCGCCCTGATACAGCCGGAAGCCCTCGTCCACGTTGACGTCCGCGCGCGCTCGCGCCTGCCGCAGCCGCTCCTTCACGTCCGTGGTCAGCTCGCGCCACTCCTCCGGTGAGAAGCCCCGCGGATTGCGCGGCGACGCCACCGCCGAGGACAGCTCCGCGCACAACACGTCGAAATACGAACGCCGCGCCATCTCGAACTGCTGCCGCGCCGCGCCCAAGTCCCCCTGACCCAATCGCGAATGCATCTCCTGCAACAACGGCAACAACTCATACGTGAGCCGGAACCCCAGGCTGTCATCGCCCAGCTTCTGCGCCAGCGCTCGCGCCTGCGTCTCCAGCTCCTGCAGCTTCGCCTTCAACCCCGCCCGCGCCAACTCCTGCACGTTCTGCCCACGCAGGTCCTTGAGCTGCTCCTCCAATCGCTCCAGCGGCACGTTGCCCACGCGAAGCGAAGCCTCCGCGTCATCCAACGCCCGGCTCGCCTGCGCGGGACGCATCTCCGAAGGCAACGCGTTGAGGTCCTTCGCGCAGACACACCACGCCTCGAAGAGCCGCAGCTCCGACTCCCCTCGCATCAGCTCCGCGTCCGCGCCCCGGCTGCCTCGCACCGAGCCTCGAATCCTCGGGATGACCGCGTCGATGCGCCCTCGCACCTCCAGCCCCACCTTCCGCGCCGCGTCCCCCTGCCCCTCCAACAACACACTCGCGCGCTGCCACAACACCCGCGCCCGCTGAAGCTGCTGCGCCCGAGGCCGGATGCTCTGCGTGTACAGCCGCACGCCATACGAAGACACCGCCCCCGCCGCGATGAGCAGCGCGCCCCACAACCACGGCGTCCTCACCCACACCGTGAACGGCTGCTCCACCGCCGTGCCCTGCGGCACCGCCATGCGCACCGTCCCCGTGTACTCACCCGGCCCGTCCAACCCGCGCAGGTGCAGCAGCAACGTGCCGCTGTCATTCGCCGCCACCTGAATCGCACCGTCCGCCGCCGCGAGGACCCGGTCCTTCCCACCCTGCGCGCCCCCCTCCAGCGAGAACGTGGCCCCCGCGAACCGCGGCTGCACCACCGTCGCTCCCAGGTCCGGCTTCTTGTGCTGAAGCTGAATCAACTGCGGCACCGACACCTCCCCCGTCACCCCCGCCGTCTCCTTGAACGGCAGCCGCACCACCGCATCCACCGGCCCCAATCCCCACGAGGGCTCCGCCACCGCCGGCGACGTCGCGATGAACTGCACCGCGGGCACCGCCTGCACCCGCGTGACGATGAGCGTCGTCATCTCTCGCCCGCCCCCATGCACCAACAGCACCTGCCCCGTGTAGACACCCGCCTGCGGCAGCTTCCCCGACAGCTCGAGGTACAGCGGCGACCGCGATGAAATCGGCGCCCCCACGCTCGTCTCCGAGGGCGCCTTCTCGCGCACCACCGCGGCCAGCGTCACCTGCGTGCCGTCGCTCGCCTGGAGCGGGTCCACCAGCACCGTCACCCCACCCTCGAGCGCGGCCTCTGGCCCCGTCGGCGGAGCCAACAAGTCCACCCGCAGCACCGTCCGGAAGTCATCCGACGTCGTGCGCAGCTTCACCTCGTTGTTCGCTGTCGCTCCGGCCACGCGCAAGCGCGCCTGGGCTCTCGCCGGACTCCACGGCGCGACAGCCAACATGAGCAGCACCAGGCACCAGAGACCCTGACCACGAAGGGAGCGGGACATCCCCCGACGATAACAGGCGCGCCCCCCGCCTCCAGTTCGCGCCCCCGCTGACTACCGCCAACCCAGCAACAGCTTCACCTCGGGCGGCAAGCTATGCCGGATGGTGTCCGCTGGAATGCCCTCGTTATGCCCGGTAGCGGACGGCATGCGCGGACCGCCACTGTGATGCAGCGCGGCCAACCGCAGGTCCTGCGTGAAGCACGGCGCCCCCGATGACCCCGGGCTCGTCGACGTCCGATACGACACGCGCGTGCGCGAAGCGTTGACCCCCAGGAACTCATCCAACACCACGCTCATCGGCTGCCCCTCCGGGTGCTGGACGATGAGCGCCAGACTCCCCGGCACACACGGCACCTGCTCCTCGGGCAGCTCCAACCAGCCGCGCGAATCCCCCTCCTCCACCTCCTCGTCCCCTGGCGCCCCCTCCACCTGCAGGAAGGCGTAGTCCAGCTCATCCGCGGTCGCCTCGCGTGGACGCGGATGCATCAGGTCCGCGGGGCTGTACGAACTGCGCGCGATGCAACGCTTCACCGTGTACTGCTTGCCCGGCTGCAACAGCGTCCGGTCCGGCAGCACCTTGTGGTCGAAGCGCACGCGCAGCGACTCGAGCAGCCGGTTCTCGATGACGTGGTAGTTGGTGAGCACCACGTCACGAGACACCAGAAAGCCCGTGCCCAACGAGGCCCCCACCACGGGCTCCACCCGGCATACCCGCCGTTCGATGGCCGCCAGCCTCCGCCGCCATCCGTCCGCTCCGCCCCCATCCCACGCCGAGCCGACGATGCGCTCCAGGCTGCGGCGCGGAATGCTCCGCTGCACCGACGCCAGATACCCTTGCACGAAGCGATGCAGCCGAGGATGCCGGGGCTGGGCTCCATGCACGCCTGTCACCAGCTCGCGCGTCCACCCTTCCGACTCGGCGCGGTGAATCAGCCCCCGCGCGTGCTCCCTCGGGCCGCCCGTCGGAACGAGCGCCTCCAGGTCCCGATGGCAGACAGAGGCCACCACCCGGCGGAGCTCCTCCACCGAGGGGAAGGCCCCCAGCAACGCCAGCAGCAACTCGTCCCTCTCCCCGCCGTCGAGCTCCATGGTGTCACCCGTGAAGAACCACTGACGAAGCCTGCACCGGCATGTCGACGCTGCTGTGAATCTTCACGTATTCCTAGAGCGGATTCCCACCAGAAGCAGCCCCCCTGCCCCGACGTGCAGGGTCGCGCCCACCCGGAAGACCTCGGGCCGACAATCTTCCCGGGCAGGCTTTCTCGCCGCCCGGGATTGGGAGTCCGCTCGGACCCGTTTCAGCGCACCGTCCAGGTAGCGGGAGGTACGTAGGAGATTTCGAGCAGACGATTCTCTCCCCACAGCCAGGAGGCCCCCGTCTGGAACGTGCCCGCGAGGGTGGGGATGACGCGGAACGTCTCCTGGAAGGAGTCACCCGGCTCACGACGCGGCAGCTTCAGCGTCACCGCGCCATCCTCGGACGTCCACGAGGAGACGCTCCCCTCGGCCACCAGTGCATCCAGGCTCGTGGGGTCCACCTGCACGCCCACGGGCAGGCTGTGCTTCAGCTCCAGCGCGAGTCCAGCTGGAGTCGACACCCGCACCGCGACCTCCACCGGCTGCCCCACCCGTGCCTCGCGAGGCGAGTCGATGACCAGTTCTCCACCATCGGGCCCCTCGCGCTTCCACGGCACCGCCGCGGACAACATCAACGAGTACCCCAGGCCGGGCACCGCGGGCTCCGCCCTCACCGTCCACGCATGAGCTCCCGCCGAACCCACCGCCGAGGCCTCCAGCACCCGCACCTCGCGCAGCGCCTGGGCGTCGTACGTCCCCTCCGTCACCACCTGGCCATCGCGCTCCAACACCACCCGCACCCGCGAAGGCAGCGGCGCCTTGAAGAGCGTCACCACCGCGCGCAGCGCCACGCGGTTCGCCCGCCCGCCACCCCAGCCCTCGGCCGGACGATAGCGCGAGAGCAACGACGTCCCGAGGTCCGCCAGCGGCGCCTTCTCATCCCCCTCCAGCCCCAGCACCGCCAACGCGGTGGCCTCCGCCTCCGAGGGTGACTCACCGTTCGCCGCCACCACGCCTGTCTCCACGGGCAGGTACGCGGAGCCATCCTCGCGGGTCTTCAGCGCGTCGCGAACCTGGGCCCGCAACGAATCCCGCAGCGCGCCCTTGGCCAGCCCGCTCGCGAGCAGCGCCGCCGCCGTGTAGCCATCCTTCACGTGCGCCCGGTTGCGCTCCAGCGCCCCCGCCGCCAGCGTGGTGAAGCGAGCCGAGCGGCGAAAGCCCGCGGGTGTTCCCCCCGCCGAGGCCACCGCCTGGGCACAATCCGCCGTCGCAACCAGCAACCGCTGCAGCGACCAGCCATCGCCACCCTGACACGTGCCGTCCGGACGCTGCGCTGCCGCCACCACTCCCGCGAGCCGCTCGCCCAGGCGCGCCAGCACCGGGTTGTTCGGATGGAGCAACGCCCCCTCCACCAGCAGGGCCGCCGACGCCACGTCCGGCGCACGGCTCAACCGCAGCGCGCGCTGCGTCGACTGCGCCACGAGCACTCGCACCGCCTCGCCATCCACGAGCAGGCCCTCCGGAGACTGCGACGTCGTCAGACGTCCCGCCTTGCCGGAGAGGGCCGACGTCACCATCGCCGCCGCCGCGGGCTCGCCCAGCGCCGTCAACAACTCCGGCATGCGTCCCGCGAGGAGCAACGCATACGCCACGTCCTCCGAACTCGAGCGCCCACCCGCCGACGCCAACTCCGAGCGCAACACGCCCAGACCACCCGGATACACCTGCAACCGGATTCGCTCACTGCCCGGCTGTGCCTCCGCGGGCCCGGTGAGGGACAGCGTGCGCGGCGCCGCCAACGTACCGCCGCGCGTCTGCACCACCGGCTTCCCCGTGGGCCACACCTCCAGGGAGCGCTCCACCCGGTCCGCGTCTCCCAGCGCCGCGCGCACCGCGCCAGGCCCCGGCCCCGAGGCCCGCACCGTCACGTACTCCACCACGCTGCCACGCGCGGGCACTCGCACCGTGCGAAGGGTGCCTTCCACCGTCACCCCCGTCGCATCGAGCTTCAGCGGCGCCTCCACGGCCGCGTCCGTCGTGTTCACCACCTGCACCGGAACACGCGCCACGTCGCCCGCGCGCAGGAAGGCCGGCAACACCGGGTCCACATACGTGGGCAACGTCCCCACGAACCCCGTCACCGCGCCCGCCTGTGCTCCAGACCGGGAGTGGGCCAGCGCCAGCACCCGCCAACGGGTGAGCCGGTCCGGCACGCGCACCGGAAGCGTGGCCATGCCGGACGCGTCCGTCACCACCAGCGGCTCGAAGAGGAACGTCTCCGGGAACCAGGCGCGGCTCGGTGCCCCTTCCGGAGCGGGCTTCTCCTCGCCGGTGCCCCCCTTGCCGAAGTCTTCGCCGCCTGAACCCGGCGCCCCATCGGCGACGCTCTTCATCTCCTTGGGCACGAATCCGCCCACAACAGGCGGAGGCGGTGGTGGGGGCGGAGCAGCACCCTCCAGGGCCTCCTCGTTGCTTGGCTCCTGCGCGGCGGGCGAGATGAGGAGGCGTGCGTATTGCTCTGACGCGTCATCCTCCGCCAGCGCGTACGCGGGCGAACCGAGGACACGACGCAAGCCCCCCGCCAGGAACACCGCCAGGCCAAACCCGATGACGAGGCACACCGCTCCGACGATGACCGTGCGCTTCATGGCGCCTCCCGGGCAACCCACTCGTTCCAATTCTCCACGTCCTCCGGCAGCCGCGTCCCGCGAGACACCACCGCTCGAGGGTCCGTCAGCTCCAGCAACTCCCGGGGCAGCCTCGACAGGCGAAGGCGGTTGCCAAAGGCATCCGTCACCTTCTCGCCGCGCTTCTCACACGCCAGCAGCGCTTGCGACCACAGCTTCGCGACACCCGCGGGGACAAGCGTCTCTCCCTCCGGCGCCTTCTCCTCCCACTGCCGCACCTGCTCGTGCAGCTCCGCGAGCACCGCGTAGAAGGGCTCGACCACCTCCGCCTCCGCGTCGAAGAGGCTCGTGGCGCTCGCGCTCACGCGGGCTTCCACGTCCTGGAGCATCGGCACCGTGCTCACTCGCACGAGCGTCGCGGCGGCGGCGTTGGAGCCTCGGATGCGCCCCTGCGCCAACGCCATCCCATCCAGGACTCCAAACGCGGGCTGCGACGTCGCGGGTGCGGGCCGCACACCCGCCAGGGCATCACCGCCGGGCAGCGGCACCAGCTGCCCCAGCGTCTCATCCACGCCGAAGAGCCCCACCGCCGCGGGCCCATCCTGCCCATCCACCTGCGTGCGCAATTGCAGCCGGGCCAGGTCTCCCGGCGCGTAGACGGGCTTCTCCGGCGACACCTCCACCGAGAGCCTCGCACGCGGCGCCACGTACACCCGCGCCGTCGCTCCCGCCCAGGTCGACTCGGCCCAGCCCTCGAAGTCCGCCGGCAGCCGGAAGCGCGCGGACGTGGCGCCCTTCTCCAGCTTCACCACCAACTCTTCCTTCCCGGCCTGGAGCTTCAGCTCCTCGGGGAGCTGTCCCCGGAACCCAGGCCCTCGCATCAGGTCGATGCGCACCTCGTCGCCACCGCGCGCCAACACCGGCGTGGCCCTCAAGCGCAACGCAGGCAGGCTCGCCGGACGCAACACCCACTTCGTGTCACCCACCGGCTTGCCGTCCACCTTCGCCACCACCTTCAGCTCGTAGCCCAGGAACGTCCTGGCCCGGCCCGCTTCCTTCTCGAGGACTTCGCTGACCGAGTGCACGGCGAGCCACATCACGCCCAGCGCCGGCTTCCCAGGCTCGCTCTCATCCACCTTCACGCGAGCGAAGCGCTCCCGGACACACGCCTCCACGGAGGGACTCAGTCCCCCCTTCGCGCCCGGCACGGTGGACCACGACGTCGTCACCTCCTGCTTCGCGCCCACCCGCCAGGACAGCGCCAGCGGGAGCCGAGAACTCGGCTCCGCGTTCATCGGAAGACAGGCCCGTGCGTCCTTGGCCGCCGTCTCCAGCGCGCCCACCAGCGAGGTGCTCGCGCCAAAGGCGGGCTCCGTCACCAGCTCGAACCACGGCATCCCCTGGTCCTCCACGCGGAGCGACAACGCCAGCACGCGCTCCCGCCCCGCGGGCAACCCGCGCGAACGCACGACCTGCGCCATGCACGACGAGAGCGCATCCTCTCCCGTCACCACGTCCAGCACCGCGCCTCCGGCCCCCGAGCGCAGGCCCAGGTCGACCGAGGCGATGCCATCACTCGGCAAGACGAAGCGCGCACACGGGAAGAGCGCCGGCAGCCAGGACTCCACCGCGCGCCGCTCCTGGAGCGTCGGCTCGTTCCCCGGCTCCAGCAGGCTGCGCAGCGAGCTCAGCATCACCGGCGGAGGAAGCCGCTGATGACGCACCGGCATGGGCGGCACCACCACGTTGACCGGAGGCCCCGGGTCCAGCTGGAAGGCCGCGACGCCGTCCTCGTCCGTCACGCCGCGCACACCTTCGTCCCGTGCATCCCACGCCCGAGTCACCGTCAGCTCCGCCCCCGGCAGCACCCGGCCATCCGGCGTGGTGGCGCGAAGGTAGACGCGGTTGCTGAAGCCTTCGACCAGGCCGTCCTCCAGCTCCGTCACCGACGAGACGGCCAGCGCGTCCTCGGAGAGCAGCAGCGACACGGCGCCCGCGACCCGGTCCCCCGCGGCATCACGCGCGACCACATGAGCCGACAGCCTCGCCTGGCCCCGCAGGTCTTCCGGGACACGAGGCAGCGTCACCTGGAACCGTCCCGCCGCGTCCGCGCGAGCCCGCGTCGGCAGCCCGCCCGTGCTCCACTCGGGAGGTGGCGGCCAGTCGCCATGGACCTGCCACGTCAGCTCCACCTCCGCGTTCGCCACCGGCGCGCCGGACGCATACACCACCTGCCCGTGCACCTCGGGCGACTCACCCGCGCGCCAGTAGGGCCGGGGGCTCAGCGCCTCCACCTGGAAGCGAGGCAGCGTGAAGGGCTTCACCTGGAACGTGGTGTTGGCCTGCGTGGCGCCGCTCCGCCACGACAACGTCCACGTGCCCATCGCCGCGCCCCGGTCCAACGGGAAGCCGCCGGTCACCACGCCCCAGGGCCCCGCGGGAGCACGCTCCTCCAGCACCACCTCACCCGCGGCATCCATCAAGAGCCACGTGCCGGGCCGCCCGTCCAACGGCGCCAGGTCCTTCGCGCGCAGCACCACCGCGCGGAAGCGGACCTCGTTGCCGGGCTCGTACAGCGGCCGGTCCGTCAGCACGTGCGCCACCGCGGGCGCGTACAGCGGCAGCGCCGCGTCCACCGTGTCCGTCCCCAGCGGCGTGGTGACACGCGCACGCAGCCGGTAGTCGCCGTCCGTCACCACCGGCAGCTTCACCTTCGCCGCCAGCACGTCGTTGTCGGAGCGCGTCCAGCCGTCCTTCTTCTCCGGTTCCAGAGGCGTCTGCTTCCCCTCCGCGTCCACCAGGAACAGCTCCGCCGAGCCGCGCCGCACGCGCGAACTCATCAGCGTCCCCCGGGCATCCGGGGCATGCGCGTCCGCCCAGACACTCACCGTGCCCGGCAGGTCCCGCCCCAGCTCCTGGAAGCTCACCGCCACCGTCTGTCGAAACGCACCATCCGGGCACTGGGGCACCTTCACCCCACGCAGCACCCAGGCGGAAAGACATACGTCCCAGGCCGCGAAGACCCCGGCGCCCACCAGCAGCGCCACGAGCCCACCCGTCTTCCATCGACGGCGGAACCGCTCTGTCATGCAACCTCCCCGAAGCCTCACTCTATGCCGAGACGCCCCCGAACCTGTGAGCCCGTCTTCGCGCGGCCCTCACCCGTGCGGTAGCGTTCCGCGCCCATGCCGCCATCCCCCGCGAAGACCCGTGCGCCTCAGGATGCATTGCCCTCACGTCTGGAGGCGCTCCTCGAGTCGCTCACGGACCGGCACCTCGCGGACCGGCTGGAGCAGGTGCACCGCGCGGCGGCCGTCGCCATCGACCGGCTGGGCCACCTGAGCATCGCCAAGTACGAGCCCACCACCGTGGAGTCGGATGGGAGCGCGGACCTCGCCCTGTGGGAGACCATGGCGCCGGCCATCGGCGACACGCTCGTGGGCGTCAACCAGCTCGTCACCGCCATCCATCGGCAGTTCCCCCCGCCCGCGCGGCCCGCGGCTTCCAGCGGAGGCTGGGCCCCGCCTCCCGCCAGCTCCGACGAGCGGCTGTCCCAGGAGGTCGAGGCCGTGCTCCACGCCAGCGCGGAGCGGCTGTCGAAGCAGGTGTCGGAGCTGGGCCAGCAGATGCGCCGCCCGGAGGTGGTGAGCGACCGCTGGACGTTGATGGCGGAGCTTCAGTCGTTCCGCGCGGACTTCCGCGTGCGCATCGGCGACCTCGTCTACCTCACCGCCGCGGCCTTCGACCACGTGCGCCGCGAAGACGTGGTGCCCGGCTATGTCCACCAGGTGGGTGCACGCGCGGCCCTGCGCGCGGCGGCCGCGGACCTACGCCGCTCGCTTCAAGGACGGCTGGAGCGCGCGGCCAAGGCGGAGGCTCCCTCACGCCCCGCGCTGGCCCGGCAAGTGACCGAGAGCCTGGCCGCGTTCATCACCCTGCCCGCCTCCGTCGCGCTGCGCACGCCGCAGAAGCACCACATCCTGAGCCTTCGCTCGAGAATCCAGGACACGGCCGGACGCACGGAGCTCGCGGCGGACGTGCTGCCCGCGCTCGTGGAGCCGTTCCTCGCCTTCCTGGACGAAGCCATGGAGGAGGTGACGCGCACGTGGCTCATCGTGCATGACCGCGGGGTCTGGACCTCCTGCGGCGTGAAGCTGGAGCAGGCGGAGATGCACCTGACGCTCGGCTCGCCGGGCGCGGCGCGGGTGCTGGCCGACGCGGTGGATGCGGCGGGGGCGCTGTATGGACGCTCGGCGCCCTTCGACGGCTTCCTACGCAAGGCGCGCCAGGAAGCCGCCGAGGGATTGGACGAGGCGAGCTCGCGAGGTCTGCTCGAGCGCTTTCGCGAGCGCCTCGCGGCCCTGCCCTTCAGCTAGCGGCTACTTCTGGGTGGTGGCGGGAAGCGCGGGGGCCTCGGGCTTCGCGGGCAGCACGCGCAGCTCGTTGAAGCGCTCGGCCAGCGTCACCGGCGTCATCTCCTCCTGCCACTGCTTGGGGTTGGTGTTCCACCCGAAGTCCGCCGGCACCTTGCCGCCGCCCTGGCTGGTGTAGCCAATCATGTCCGGGAACTTGTTGGACCAGCGGCCCGCGGGGTCCGGCTCGTGGGTGATGTGCTGACGGTTCGGCCGGTGGAGGAAGTTCTTGCTCGCGTCGCTCATGGCGCGGAAGCCTCTCCGAAACCCGCCCGCAAGGGTAGAGGGAAGCCGAGGTCATGGCGCCCGGAGGCCCGGTCCCCCGGCGTCCCCCACCCTCGCGCCCCTCAGGCGGCCCGCCGGCCCTTCACCCGGCGCACGGGCGGCAGCACCCGGGGCCCCAGCGCGAAGACGGCCGCGAAGTAGCGCGCCTGGGCCTCGCTCTCGTACCGGTAGCGCCGCACCTCGGCCTCCAGGGTGGCCACCTCCACCTTCCAGGCTCCTCGCTCCTCGCGCACCACCACCCGCATGACGCCCTGCATGCCGTGCCCCTCCTCCCCGTTCCCGGAAGCGTGGAGAATCAATCCATGTGCCAATCACTTCACCGGACCGCGGTGGGTTGCGGTGTCCAGCGGGTGTCAGTCCGGCCCGGGCCGGTAAGGAATCCAGGATTGCCCGCCCGCTTGCTCGCTTGAGGTAGACGGGAGGGTGATGCCCTGCGGGGCCCGGCACCTCCGTACAGGAGCGGACAGCTTGTGCCGCGCGTTTCCTGCGTTAACTCAAAGGTATGACTGAATTCGAGAGCAACCTCGGCGAGCGCTTCGCCGAATTCGTCCTTCCCGACGGCTGTGTGCTCTGCGGCGGTGCCGTGAGCGTGCGTGCCACTCCCGCCGGAGCGCACAGTTACTGCGCTCGGTGCCATTGGTTGTCCAAGCCGCGCATGCGCGTGAAGGAGAACGGCGTGGAGCTGTCCTTCGGGGCGACGGCCACCGCGTGAGTCCCATGCGCCGCGCGCGTCGAGCCTCTCGGGGCTCGGCGCACGCGACCTGTGAAGTCTTTCTTCAGGGCGTGACGGTGCAGGCCCAGGTACCGCCCACCATGCAGTAGCAGTTCCCAGTGGGTTTCCGGTTGATGCAGCACGTGCGCTCGCCGCCCACGGGCGAACAGGGCTTGCCCGCGAGGCTCGAGCAGGCACTGCCGGCAAACAGGCAGGCCGAGTCCGGGACGCAGATTCGATAGAAGCCATCACACTCGACGGACTCCCCCGGGATGGTGGAGCACGTGTTTCCCGAGCAGGACACCGTCGAACCGTTGGAGCAGGTGGTGGAACAAGTGACGAGGGCACTCGACTCCTGCACCAGTGAATCGCTGGCTTCGGGGGCCTCCGTCCCACCGCAGGCGAGCAGACCGGACAGCACGAGGGCCGACAGCACACTCCAGCACAGCTTCATGGGGGACTCTCTTTCCGTGGAGAATGGGCAAGCGCCCACTCGCGCGCGCACCTGACGCGCGTGAAAGAGATTGAAGCACGTCCCGTGGGTGGGAGGTCACCCGGGCGTCGAGCCTCGCAATGAATTGCGGGCCGCGGGTAGGATGACCGCGGACCTGGACCCATGACGCGTTTGACCCTTGTGGCGGTAAGCACGGGTTGGAGTTCGAGCAAAGGTGGACTCTCGACCTTCAACCGGCAGCTCTCCTTGGGCGCCGCGAAGCTCGGGCACACCGTCGTCTGCGTCGTCGATGAGTACGATGAGCACGAGCTGAAGAGCGCCCGGCAGGCGGGGGTCGAGCTGGTGCTCGCCCGAGAGGCCCGCGCGAAATCGCGCTTCCCGGCGGACAGCGTCGTGGTGGGACATGGACGCATCACGGGGCCCTTGGCGAGGGAGATTGCGGCGAAGGCGGGCTGCCGGCGGGTGCATTTCCTCCACATGTCCCCGGAGGCCATCGAGCCATACAAGCGAAGCGCCAGCGAGGCGATGACCACGGCCAATGAGCGGCTCCAGGCTGAAATCGAGCTGGCCTTGGACGCGGACCTGGTCGCGGCCGTGGGGCCACGACTCAAGCGGGACCTCGCGACGGCCCTGCATGACCAGGTGGAGCAGGTCGTCAGCTTCCTCCCGGGGTTGCCCAGTGAGTTCGGCTCATGGCCGCAGTCCTCTGGTCCGCCGAGTGGAACCCAGTGCCTGCTCCTGGGCCGCGCGGAGGACCTCGAATTGAAGGGGGTGGACATCGCCGTGCGCGCGATGTCGCTCGTGGACCACGACCTCCTCGGTGAGAAACCTTGGCTCGTCATCCGCGGGCTCCCCATCGAACACGCGGAGCAGGTCAAGCAGCGCATCCATCAGCTCATCGAACCCGGCTCGCTGACCTACCGCTTCCGCCCCTTCACCTCGAACGAGCAGGATGTCGCCAAGGACATTCTCCAGTCCTCGCTGCTGCTCATGCCCTCCCGCGAGGAGGGCTTTGGCCTCACGGGGCTGGAGGCCATGGCGGCCGGGGTCCCCGCCCTCATCACCTCGCGCAGCGGTCTGGGTGACTTCCTCCAACAAGAAGGACACCACCGCAACGTCGTGTGCCCCGTGACGGGAGACCTCACGAAGGACGCCGAGAGCTGGAGGAAGCGCATCGAGATTGCCCTCTTCGACCGCACGGCCGCCTTCAATCGCGCGCGTGAGCTGCGCGAGAAACTGACGGAGCGGCTCTCCTGGCGCCGCTCCATCGAGGGCCTTCTTGGCGAGCTCGACAAGGTGCGCCGCCGCCCTGCTCACATTCCGAGCCCTCCGCCAAACCCGCCGGAGGCCTTGCGCGCGGGGCTTCACCTCTACAGGGAAATGGATGAGTCCGAGGCCCAGCACACCGAGCAGATGCTCCTCGCGCTGAGCGGCAATGTCCCGCCTTCCCAACAGACGTCCCCCGCCTCTTCGGCGGCATCCGAGGACATGTATGCCGCCGTTCTGCGGCGACTGGCGAACGCCCACAAGACGGACGTCGACGCCGCCACGAAGGTCGAGCTCGCCATCGCCGCGCTCAAGTCGAAGTACGCGAGGATGGGCTTCGAGCCTCGTGAGTGGCTGAAGCGAACCCAGCCCTATCACTGGCCCTACTCCACCGGGGAGTCCATCCCGCAGGCCGAGCACCTCCGGTCCATGCTCGACTACGCGGAGATGATTCACCGCGATTTCGCGAGCATCCCAGCGGAAGCGCTCGCCTTCGCGCGTGCCCATGGGTTTCGTCCTCACTCCTCCGTGACCGACGGAAATGCCATCGGCACGGTTCGCAGGCGCCAGGACCTCCTGGAGTTTGGCTCCCACATCGTGAACTACTTCATGGAGAACCTGTCGCGCCTGTTCGAGGCCGCCGCCCTGTTCGTCGAGCTGGACATCGACGACCTGGGACGCGGCTACCTCACCGACGGATACATCCACACGAAGCCGCTCCGAACCACGGAATCCATCGTCGCGGTCCCCGCTCAGGACGAAGGACAGCCCTCGGTCCTACTCTTCGCTGTTCCACGGTCCGGCGAGGCCACTCGCGTCGCTCGTCTCCGTGCACGCAAGCAGTCCTTCTCTCAGGTTGTCCTCCACGGTGTACCGCCCCAGCTCAAGGTCGCGGCGAAGAGCGGGCGCTACCTCTACCGTTGGAGCGAGGTCGCCTCGACCCCTGAAGAGGAGTGGACGACCTCCCCTGGAGAGAAGACGACTTGCTGGACGGTGCTGACTCGCGGCCCCGAGCCCGAACTGCATCTGGAGTCATCGAATGGAACCAGCGAGCTCATCCTGGGTCCACGACAGGCCCCACCGTGGAGGGGCCACACTGGCGAACCAGACGTCGCCTGGCGTGCCCAGGATGGGTCCAGACATCGCGCATACCTGAAGAACGGATGCCTGACGGTCGTCCGTGAGTTCGAGAAGGAACCGCTGAGCGCTCCGCTGGACTTCGCAGTGTCTGTGTTTCCCCGGTACCAGGGCATCCTGAAGCCCGAGAACCACCTGTTTGGAATCAAGGTCCCCCGAACGATGACTTGGGGCCGCATCCGGGGGCGAGACTGCCTCGTGGTCTTGTGTCACTTGGATCCAGGTGCCGTCGCCTTCTTCTTCATCGACCCGTTCACGCTCGAGTCCCTCCAGGCCCCCGTGGTGACGCCTTTCTTCCCGGAGGAGTTCGGGCTCGCGGACTGTGGCGAGCGCAGTTTCCTGTTCGCGACGATGATGCCAAGAAGCGACGCCAAGGCCGCGCTCGCGGTGTGGGACGTCACCGAGGGCCGCAAGGATGAATCCGCGCCACTGCTCGGGACCCATGCCGAAGGCTTCGCGGGCTGGTCGCTCAGCTTCACCACACAGGCGGGCCAGCTTGACGTCTACTTCACCGCCCGGCCTCTCGAATTGAACACGGAGAAGGGAGCGCTGTGGCGGTGGAGCTGGCCGAGTCAACAGGCCGAACGCCTGGCGGACATTCCATACTGGATGACCTCCATCGCCGCCTGGCGGCGCGCCTGACGCCACCGCCTCACGGAGCCTCGTCCAGGGCGGGGCCTTCAATGGTCCGCCCGGTATCGGGCGCATGTCGTGGGGGCGCGGGAGGCATTCCCGCCTCGGAGAGCAGCAGGGACAGGAGCACGGCCTGTTGAGTCTTGCTGAGCGCGAGGAAGTTCTCGGGCAAGCCCAAGGCAACAGAGATGGGCTCACCATTGGGATTCGGCTGACAGGTCCGCCATCCCGTGTAGTTCCCTCCCGCCACCGTCAGCGAGTAGCTGCACCCGCCCACGTCCCCGGAGAGCCCCACGGGAGAGACCACGAGCGCCGCGGGCCACCCCGCGAGTTCACCATCCACTCGAAAGCCCTGCTGCGCGGAGAAGCGCGAGAGCACCAACCGCGTGTCCGCCGGACCTACCCGTCCATCGACACCCGCGCCGTGCCATTGCAGGTCCACGTCGTCACCATGCATCCGCCCCTGGATGGACGTCTGCGTGCTCCGCAGGTCGAAGCCATCTCCGTGCAACCGGTCCCCATCCAACGTCACGGCGAGAAACTGGTTGCCCACGCGAAGGCGGATGGCCCCCGCGCGCTCGGGCACGGCCACCTGGGCGCTCAAAGGCGCGGCGACACCCAGCGCCACCACCACCGCGCTCAGCCTGCCGAGCGCTCGTCGAAGTCCGGACTCAGGGCGTGACACGGGGCACCTGCCTTTCTCCGGAACAGTAGGGGCTCGGGCCCAAGGGAGGCACGGCATGGCCCACGGAGGCTCGCCTGACGGCATGTGGGGCGCCCATCGCTCAGTGCGGCCCGTGAGGGCCTGGAGCCTGCTGGGACTCGAGCGCCGTGTCCTCACGCTGGCGCTGACGTGAATCCCACGCGCCACCGTCCTCGTAGCCCCACTCGTCGATGTCGACGCGATAGCTGACGGGCGAAAGCAGCCGCCCCCGGCAGATGCGCTCACGCCAGTTGCCCTCGTCCACCGACGCATCCGTCCGGGCCAGCAACTCGCGCATCACCCACGACGGGACGATGTCCCGGTCCGACGGATACGCGAAGCGGAAGAAGAGCAGATGCGCGAGCAGCACCTCCCAGTAACGCTCGAAGCGTCCCAGCAGGCGGAGCCAGTCGAACGTGGGGCCCGTCTTGAGGAGCAGGTGCGTGAGCTCATGCCCGTCGAAGCGCTCGCGCTCGAGGACGAACGCCTTGCTCCAGAAAATCTCCTCGGCGGGAGGGACACGGCACGAACAGCCCAGCACCTGCGCGGGGACGGCGTGCTCGAACCAGGCCTCGTCGATGGTCGTCAGGCCATTGCCCGAGCCATAGATGAGGTCGACGAGGAAGTCCGCCCAGAAGGCCTTGTGCAGCCAGCCGTGGACCTCGCTCTCCGTGCGCCACTCGTTGCGAGCGAGCAACTCCAACGCACGGTCCCCGTCCGCGCGGTGGAGGAACAGGTCCAGGTCCTTGGTGTCGCGGTAGATGCCCGTGTAGTGGGCAAACGCGTACGCGCCCCCCACGAGAAAGGGGATGCCCGCGTCGGAAAGCAATTGGATGGCGTAGGTGCGCGCGCCCAGCTCCGCCACGGAGCGCCGCACTTCCATCCGCCTCGGGTCTCCTCCAGGGAGTCCGGAGGCCTTCGGTGGTTGCTCGGCCATGACAGAAGATAGGGGGAACATCGCCTGCACGTCAGTGAGCCTTTCGCGCACCCGCTCGATGGGCGTCCGAGCGGACGAAGCACTGCTCCGTCTGACGGCACCTCCCTCAGGGCCTGCTTGTCCTCACTGGACCAACCACAGCATCAGCGGCGCGGTGAGGAAGGACAGGGGAATCCCCACGCCCACCATCAGCACCGACAGGTCCGGGTCCAGGCGGTGCTCGGCCGCGAGAATCGCCGCGCTCACCATGGGAGCCATGGCCGACTGGAGCACCGTCGCCTGCACGACCATGGGCGGAAGGCCCGGCAAGGCCAACAACACCAGCACCACCACGCCCGGCACCAGCACCAGCTTGTAGAAGAGCCCCAGCGACAGTGCTGGCAGGCGCGCCTTCAGTCCCGAGAAGCGCAGCTGCAAGCCCACGGAGAACAACGCGAGCGGCGTCAAAAGCGAACCCAACCGGTCCAACACCGACTCCACCCACGCGGGATATCCCACGGGCCGAAGGAGCAGAGACAGCACGAGCGCCACGAACGGTGGAAACGTCGCCACCTTCGTCACCAGCGCGCGGAACGGAAGCTCCGCCTCCGCGCTGGCCCGCGCGGCGCTCAGCGTCGCGACCGTGGACAAGGCCAGGAACGAACCCAACTGGTCCACCACCACCGCGACCGCCAACCCCTTCGAGCCCAGCAGCGCCTCCGCCATGGGCAGCCCCACGAAGGCCGTGTTGCCCAGCCCTCCCGTCAACACCAACGCCGCCACCGTCTGCTTCGGCCAGCCCAGACGCGCGCCCCACCACCGGAAGAAGGGCCCCGCCGCCAGGAAGTACACCCACGGCACCAACGCTGCCACGACCAGCGACGGCACGAACTCCAGCCGGTGCATCACCCGCAACACCAGCGCGGGCAGCGCCACGTACAGCACGAACGTGTTGAGCGGCCCCGCCGAGCCCGGAGGAAACTTCCCACTGTGCCGGGCCAGGACACCCAACACCAGACATGTTCCCAGCAACCCGATGACCTGACTCATGACGCTCGCGCCTTCCCACTTCGCCGGCACCCACCCGACGGCTCTGGTTCGCGACTCCCTCGCCCCACTCCACACAACGCGCACGCAGCGATAGCAGCCCGTGCCCTCCTCTGGCCACTCGCATGCGCGGCGGCGTTGCCAGTTCGTCACGGCGGGCGCCAGGTCCCATCCACCGAAGCCCCACCGACCTCGGACGAGCAGCCATCGAGGACGCGCGGAGAAGTCCTGGAAGAGGCCGCCCGGGGACAAGGGCTCATCCCGTTCGGGGCCCAACAAACGCTGAAGCGCTGGGAGGAGGGAACCTGGGCGCTCGACCCAGGGGAGTGAGCCCCTCGGTGCACATCCCCGCACCCACTGAATCTGAATCGCTGGGGTCCAAGTGCTCTGAACCCCAAGCAAGATAGCGGCTGTCAGGGCTCGAGACGTCACACGTGCATGGGCCACCTCGCTGGCGCATGCTGTTGCTCGTCCATGCCTTCTCGATTCGTCTTCTGGTGTCCCGTCCCCTGTTGTCTGGCACGACTCGGAGGACAGCCTTGATGGGCGCGCTGCGAAGGGGCCTGCACGACATGGCGGGCGGCTTCCCGCGAACCTACTGGGTGCTCTGGATAGGCACGCTGGTCAACCGGCTGGGCAGCTTCGTCGTCCCCTTCCTCGCGCTGTACCTCACGCGCGAACGCGGCTTCACCGTCGAGCGCGCGGGCCTGGTCGTGTCGCTCTACGGCGTGGGCGCCGTCATCGCGAGCCCCCTGGGTGGAATGCTCGCCGACCGCGTAGGCCGACGCATCACCCTGGCTGGCGGCTTGTGGATGGGTTCCATCGGAATGGTTTGTCTCGGCTTCGCCCGGGACCCCATCGCCATCTCCGTCGCGGCCTTCTGCCTGGGCATCATGGGCGAGGTCTACCGGCCCGCCGTGTCCGCCGCCGTCGCGGACATCGTCTCCCCCGAGGAGCGCCAGCGCGCCTTCGGCCTGCTCTACTGGGTCATCAACGTGGGCTTCGCCATCAGCGTGCCCATGGCCGGGCTGATGGTCCGCTACGGCTACCTCACCCTCTTCATCGCCGACGCCCTCACCACCTTCACCTACGGCTGCGTCATCTGGTTCATGCTCCCGGAGACCCGCCCCGCGCGCGCCTCGAAGCAGGACACCTCCGAGCCCAGCGCCGCCGGCTCGCTCCTCGCGCCCTTCCGGGACCCGGCCTTCCTCGCCTTCGCCGTCCCCATCTTCGGCGTGTCGGTCATCTTCTATCAGTCCCAGGTCGCGCTCCCCATGGACCTGAGCGCACGCGGCTTGACCGAGGCCCAGTTCGGCACCGTGCTCGCCGTCAACGGCGCGCTCATCGTGCTGCTCCAGCCCTTCACCGGCCGCGTGCTGCGCCACCTGCGCCGCGCCCAGGCCCTGGCCATCGCCGCCGCGCTCACCGGCCTGGGCTTCGGACTGCACAGCGTGTCCGCGCACATGGGCATCGCCGCCTGCGCCGTCGCCGTGTGGACACTGGGCGAGATGCTCCAGGCCCCCGTCGCGCCGTCCATCGTCGCGGACCTGGCGCCCTCCGGACTGCGCGGCAGCTACCAGGGCGCCTACCACATGCTCTGGGGAATGGCCTCCGGCACCGCCCCCGCGCTGGGAGGCTGGCTGCTGGGCCGCGCCGGCTCCTCCAGCCTGTGGATGACCTGCCTCGCGCTGGGGATCGTCTGCGCCGCGTGGCAGCTGGCCATCGCCGACTCCCGGCGGCGGCGCCTCGACGCCCAGCGCTCGCTGCGCACGGACCTCAGCCCGCTCGTCGACTAAGGGCGGAAACAACCCCACCCAAAACCACGGGCGGCCCCCCTTCCGGGAGACCGCCCGCGTTTCAACCTCGAGACCTGGCGACGACTACGGCTTGGTGTAGCTGATGGCCAGGTTGTACGTGGCCGCCGTGTAGCCGCGGACCATGACGTACGCGGACGACTGACCCGCGGGCACCGTGACCTCGCACGTCTCGGACGCACCGGAGGCATACGGACGGCAATCCCACAGCGACGTGGTGGGCGCGGAGCCGAAGCGCACGTACAGGTCCGGGTCACCCGAGCCCGTCATCACCACCTTGAACGTGGTGCCAGCCACCACGCTGTAGGCGGGGAGGTTCGCGTCGGCGCCAGACGCCACGCTGCCGGACTTGCTGTCCGTGGTCGGCGTGCCGCCGCCCGTGCCCGGCTTGGTGTAGTTGATGGTCAGGTTGAACGTCGCGGCCGTGTAGCCACGCACCATGACGTACGCCTGCGTGACACCGGCGGGCACCGTCAGGTTGCAGGACTCGGACGCACCGGACGCGTACGGACGGCAGTCATACGCCGACGTGGTGGGCGCGGAGCCAAAGCGCACGTACAGGTCCGGGTCGCCCGTGCCCGTCATCGTCACGGTGAACGCGGTGCCAGCCACGACGCTGAAGGGACCGAAGTTCGCGTTGGTGCTCGCCGCCACGCTGCCCGTCTTGGTCTCCGTCGTCGGGGTGCCCGTGCCAGGGTTCGGCCCAGGGCCGCCACCGGGCTGGCCGTAGAGCTGCGCCGCGCCCTCGGCGTCCTTCGTCGTGATGACCAGGTCGCCCGTCTGCGAACCGTTGCACTGCGGGTAGTGCATCACGGAGGCGGAGTCGTACGTGGTCAGCGCACGCCAGTTGTTGTCCTCGAAGCAGGTGCGCGCCTCGGGGCGGGTGTGCTCGTGGCGGAAGCCCAGCGTATGGCCCAGCTCGTGACGGAGGATGCCCGTCAGCGTCCAGGGCGGGTTGCTGCCGAAGGCCGTGTTGTCGATGAGGACGTTGCGGTCCGCGCGGAGGTCATCCGGGAAGAACGCGCGCGCCAGGTACTGGCCACCCGAGTTCACCGGACGCACGTCGAACACCACGTTGTTGTTGCTCGCGGTGCAGCTGGCATCCTGCGCGCTCACGTAGACGAACTTCACGTCCGCCACGGCTTCCCACGCCGCCGCCGCGTTCGCCATGGCCGTCACGGCCGCGCTGTAGTTCGAGCCGAACGTCGAGCTCACGCAGTACGTGATGTTCTTCTTCTGCGTGTCGTTCCACTTCGCGTCCACGCCGCCGCTCTGGTGGACGATGAGCTGGCCGTTGCGGATGTTCTTCTCGTAGAACTCGCGCAGCTTCTTCTCGTTGGAGAACGTCGTGTCGCCGTTGGCGATGAAGATGCCGGTCTCCGGCTCCTGGTAGACCACCGAGAGGAACTGCTCGTAGGTCATTCCCTGACCCACGGTCTCCGGAGCGGGGGTGGACGCATCACCGCCACCACAACCCGCCAGCAGCGCCAGGCCCGTGACAGCGCCAATCAACTTGGACTGAGACATGAACATCCTTCTTCGCAGAGGAGGAATACTCCCGGGCTCCCACAGCCCGGAGCGCGTCTCCCAAGCAGCCGTCATGCCAAATCCGTAACTTGTGGATTTCCCTTAAGACACACTTGAAAAACAGGACATCCACGGAGCGCCAAGACTCCACGCTCCGTGCGGAAATCGTAAAGTCTCATGCCGTTTTTGAAACAAGGTTCGTGATGTTTCAGTCACTTACGGGCATGTCTCGGGGACGTCCTGAAACAGGACACCCCCGCCGCGAACTGTCGCGGGTCAGGCCGGACTACAGGCCCAGCAGTGTTTCAGGGCGGTTGAGACCGCGGGCCCGGGCCAAGGGCTGGAGGATGTCCGGCGGGGGCGCGTCGGCGGTGAGCAGGAGGGCGCGCACGGCCGTCTCCACGACGTCCTCGGCACCCGGGCGCACCATGCCCCTGCGAGCGTCCTCCACGCGCTTGCCCCGGTACGCATCGAAGCGCTCCTTCACGCGGCGAGCCAGGTCGGCGACGGCCTTGTCCCCCACCTCCACGCGCAGCTCCAACTCATTGCGCAGCTGCACCGGGTCCGCCAGCACTCCGTACCGGTCATAGCCCTTGTGAGCCAGGTCCTCGTGAGACACCGCGAAGTCCTCGGTGCGCGGCGCGGGGACCTGCTCCTTGAGGAGGTCTCTCATCACCGCGGTGACGGAGGCCGTCACGGTGAGACGGTGCAGCTGCACGTCGTAGACGAAGTCCGAATACATGGGCTCCTCCACGGTGACGGGCTCGCGGAAGACGGTGTCGCGGTGGCGCCGCACGTCCACGCGCTGGGTCTCCGAGCGCTCCACGGCGGCCTCCAACAGCATCTGCTTCTCCTTCACCGCGAACACCTTCTGCGTCAGCAGCTGCTCCTCCTTCGAGCACAGTCCACTCGCGCACCGCGCGGGGCTGCAGTCGCTGGGGAGCTGGCCGGGCGACTTCGCGTCCATGGCGGCCTCGCCACACTCCCGCAGCGCGTCCAGACACTCGCGGCGCTCACGCTCGCGGCAGCGCTCGGCGCCCTCGCGCAGGGTGGTCAGCTCCGCCTGGAACCGCAGGTACTCGCGCAGGGCCGTGGCCTGCTTGCGGTCCACTTCCTCCTGCTGACGCTCGGCCTGCAGGAGTTTCGTCTCGAAGCCGGCGCGGCGCGGGTTGGGCACGGACATCTTCCCGGCGAGGTAGCGGTGCGAGCGCTGCGCCTCCTCCATCGCCTTGAGGGGCAACACCCGCTCCAGGGACAGGTCCAGTCTCACGCCCTCGCGGCCCTCCGGGGCCTCCGTCACCACGCGCAGGGGAAGCTGGGTGGGGAGCGCGGACGCCAACCGCCCCGCGCCCAGCCGCTGCGCCACGTCCGGCGCGCCCGCATGGTCCTCCACCGCGGAGGCCACCACGAGGAAGGCCACCTCATCGCGCAGCTTCTGGCGCACCACCTCCGCCCGCTCCCGCGCCGAGGTGGCGCCCACGCGCTCCTGGTCCGCGCGCACGTAGGCCACCAGCGCGTTGCCCAGCTTGCCCGCTTTCTCCAGCCCGTCTCCCGTCGTGAACCAGCGCTTCGCCCACGCCACCTGCACCGCGTCCACGCCCTTCTTCGCGCCCGCGTGGTCTGGCGCCACCGCCAGCACCGCGTCCAGCTCCGCGCGCGCCTCCTGGAGCTTGTCCTCCTTGAGCGCCGCCAGACCCACCGCCACGCGCTCGTCCAACGTCGTGCCCAGCATCTCGCGCGCGGCGACGTTGTCCGCGTCCAGTTCCAGCGCGCGCACCAGCCGCTTCATCGTGCCGTCCAGGTCCCCGGAGACACGCACGCCCCGGGCCTCCTCCAGCACCACCTGGCTCCACGCCTTGCGCACCTCGCGCAGCTTCACCGTGACCTCGGAGGCCTCCGGGTCCGCGGCCAGCGCGCGCAGGTAGGCCGCCTCCGCGTCCGCCCACTTCTGCTGCTCGCTGGCGGCGTCTCCCTCCTTCACCGCTCGCGAGAAGGCCGAACAGGCCGTCAGGGCAAGCAGCGAGGCCAGGGCCAGCGCGCCAAGCGCGCCACGAGAATTCACGAAAGCGGGACGAGGAGGGGGACGAAGGGGGGTGAACACGCTTCCCATCTTCGGGAAAAAGACTCAGCGGGTGAAGTGTTCACATGCCCGACACACCCACCCCCGCTCCCAGGCCCCCGGGCCAGGAGGTACTCCCGGGGGTGCCCGGCGGCTTGCTCCTGGAGCGGCCCTGGGGGCGCTCGATGCGCGGACCCGCCGTCGCCCTTAAGAGGTCCTGCGCGCATCCCGCCGGCCGATGGGGCCCGCACGGGAATGACGCAACGCAACAGCCGGTAGACGATTCAACGCACCCTGGAGGGGGGCAAGAGAGTCATCATGTCCTGTCCACAGCCACGTCCCACGGAATTCCGCCTGCCCTTGCGCGCGGAGTCCTTCAGCGTCGAGGAACACCGCAACGTGCACTGCCGCTTCTACGCGGGCTGCATCGATGAGGCGGTGCGCGAGGACTGGGACAGCTTCACCTGCGCCAAGTGCCCCCTGTTCCAGCAGGACGCGGCGCCGGGCGCGGACCAGTACGCCTTCAACCAGCCCGCGGACCCGGGCAGGCCCTAGCCTGGCCCACCGGGCTCCCTGCCTCCGGACGGGGAGCCCGCGCACGCGCAAGTCCGGGACGAAGCGTGGGGCACTCCTGGGTTCTTGCCCCACGGTGGCCAGGAGGGAGCCCGGACCCGCTCGCCGCCCGTGATTTCCTTCCGGACTCGTGAGCCTTCCGAATGACCCAGCGTCCCGTCGTCGTCCTCGCGGAGGATGACGCCCTGCTTCGAGAGATGGTCGCGGAGGCCATCGAGCAGGAGGGCTATCGCGTCGTCGCATGCGACAACGGCTTTGGTGCCCTGAAGGCCTTCTTCACCGAGCCTCGCGTGGACGTGCTGGTGCTCGACTGGCTCCTGCCCGACATCGAGGGCCAGGACCTCATCCGGATGCTGCACGCGCAGCGCGGGCTGACGGAGCTGCCCGTGGTGCTCACCACCGGACTGGAGCGCGAGCTGCCCGTGTTCGAGGGCGCGGTGTGCCTCCTGCGCAAGCCCTTCGCCGCGGACGAGCTGTCGCGAATCCTCCACCGGCTCACCCAGGCGAACCAGCCCCTGGCGCACGTGGCCGGGAACGCCTCCGTCCTCTGACGCCCGCGCCGCTTCCGCCGCGGCCACGCACGTCCCATCTTGTGCCGGGCGGCCCGGCGCGGCGCATCCCGCGCGCGGGTCCTCCTCATGCGAGAGCACCGCGTCACCACGTGGCTGGAACTTCAGGACGCGCTGTTCGCGAACTCCTGGAACGAGACGCTTGGGCGCCACCGCTCCAGCTTCGTCTTCCGGGGCATGCCCTTCGTCGAACACGACCTGTCCACCGCGCTCAACCGCCAGGGCATGTTCGTCCGCCAGGAGCGCGACTTGCTGCGCGCCTTCCGCAAGTACGCGCGCGGCACCACCCACGAGCCCCTGGACTCGGTCTGGGACTGGCTCGCCCTGGCCCAGCACCACGGCCTGCCCACGCGCATGCTCGACTGGACCTTCAGCCCCTACGTCGCGCTGCACTTCCTCACCGAGGACGCGGAGCTGAGAAGAGAGGACGGCGTGGTGTGGTGCGTGGACTACCGCGAAACCAACCGTCTGCTCCCCCGCCCCCTCAAGGCCCTGCTGAGGCGCGAGGGCGCGGATGTCTTCACCGGAGACATGCTGGCGGAGGTGGCCCGGACCATTCCCGAGCTGGACCGGCTGACGGACCACCCATTCGTGCTCTTCTTCGAGCCGCCGTCCCTGGACGCGCGCATCATCAACCAGTTCGCCCTCTTCTCGGTGATGAACGGTCCCGAGCTGCGCCTGGACACGTTCCTGGAGAAGCGCAAGAAGGGCGTGCGCCGGCTCATCATCCCCGCCGCCCTCAAGTGGGAGGTGCGCGACAAGCTGGACCAGGCCAACGTCACCGAGCGCGTCCTCTTCCCCGGCCTAGACGGACTGAGCCGCTGGCTGCGCCGCTACTACAGCCCGCGGCCCCTGTGAGTCACCTCGTCACGCGGGCGTGGGCGCACGCGGCCCGGGGGGCTCGTCCTCGTAGCCCTTCATCGAGATGTCATCCAGGAGCCCCTTCTTGTGCTCCCGCTCCGTCAACTCGCGGGCCTCTTCACCCCACTTGTTGGCGGCCGCGCCGAGCGCGATGACCAGGAAGATGGCCATGAGGAACAGCAGCGTGCCGAAGAAGGCGGAACCGATGATGGTCATCGCGAGACCTCCGGGTTGGGCCATCCGGTGGAAAGCGGCGGCTCGATGGAAGACACCCCTTGAAGATGGGTGTCCTCTCCACCGTTCGCGAGGCCGCGAATCCGAGCCCGGCCGCCCTGGAGACACGCAGCCCCACGGGCACACGCCACCTCAGCCGCCCAACCCCGTGACGACATACTGCCGGGGCAGGTTCAACCAGAAGCACGTCCCCTCCTCCGTCGAGGACGACACACCCAGCAGGCCGCCGTGGGCCCGCACGATTTCGTGGGTGATGTAGAGCCCCAGGCCCAGGCCATTGCGCCTCGCGCCGCGCAGGTCCTGGGCGCGCACGAAGGGGTCGAAGATGGAGGTCAGCCGCTCGGGGGGAATGGGCAGGCCCCAGTTGTGGACCTCCACCCGCACGCCGTCGTCCGCGTCCGCCACGGCAACTCGCACCGTCGTGTCCTCGGGGGAGTACTGCACGGCGTTTCCCACCAGGTTCGACGCCGCCTGCGCGATGCGGTCCGCGTCCCAGTCGCCCCAGCCGTTGCCCGCGAGCCGCAGCTCGAACTGGCGCCGGGGGTGCGCCACCTCCAGCTCCTCCACCACCTGCCGCAACACCTCGTGCAGGTTCATCCGCGCGCGCTCCAACACATAGCCCGCGCCCAGCCGCGTCCGGGTGAAGTCCAGCAGGTCGTTGATCATCCGCGCCATGCGGTCCGCGGAGATGGAGATGCGATTGATGGCCTTGCGCTGCGGCTCGCTCAACCCGCCGTGGCGCAAGAGCAGCGACGCGTTGCCGGAGATGGCCTGGAGCGGATTGCGCAAGTCATGGCCGAGGATGCCCAGGAACTGCTCGCGGAACGCCGCCGTGCGCCGCGCGGCCTCCTCTCGCTTGAGGCCCTCCTCCACCCGCTTGCGCTCAATCGCATACCGCAGCGCCCGCACCAGCAGCGGGCCCGACACCTGCCCCTTCACCAGATAGTCCTGCGCGCCCTCATGGACCGCGCGCACCGCGAGCCGCTCGTCATCCGTCCCGGTGAGCACCACCAGGGGCACCGACGGCGCGGCCTGGAGCAACGGAGGGATGTTGCCCAGTCCGTGTCCATCCGGCAGCGACAGGTCCAACAGCACCGCGTCCACGCGGCCCTCCTGGCTCACCACCCGCACGGCCTCCGCCAGCCGCTCCACGTGCAGCACCTCGAAGTGCGTGGTGCCCACCTCGCGCAGCTCCTCCTGGAGCAGCCGCGCATCCCCCGGGTTGTCCTCCACCAGGAGCAGGCGCAGGGGACGCTCCGCCGTGCCAATCTCGCTCATGACGGCGCCTCGCCTTCCCCGGGCGCGATGGGAAGGGTGAACCAGAACGTGCTCCCCTCGCCCGGCCGCGACTCCACGCCGATGCGCCCGCCCAGGCGCTCGACGATTTTCTTGCAGATGGCCAGCCCGATGCCCGTCCCCGCGAACTCCTGGGGGCCATGCAGGCGCTGGAAGATGACGAAGATGCGCTCGAAGTCCTCCGGCGCGATGCCGATGCCCCAGTCCCGCACCGTGAAGCGCGCCTCGCTTCCCCGCGTCTCCGCCGCCACCTCCACGCGGGGCGGCGCCGCGCCGTGGAACTTGAGCGCGTTGCCGATGAGGTTCTGGAACAGCTGCACCAACTGCGTCTCGTCCGCCAGCACCACGGGCAGCGGCCCCGCGCGGAAGTCCACGCCCGACTCGCGCAGCGCCACCTGGAGGTTGGCCTTCGCCCGCTCCAGCGCGGCCCCCGCGTCCACGGGCTTGGGCTCTCGGCCCTGCGTGCCCACGCGCGAATACGCGAGCAGGTCCTGGATGAGCCACTGCATCCGCGCGACGCCATCCACCGCGTAGTGGATGAACGTGTCCGCGTCCGCGTCCAGCTTGCCTTGATAGCGCCGGGCCAACAGCTGCGTGTAGCCCGCCACCATGCGCAGGGGCTCCTGCAAGTCATGCGAGGCGACATAGGCGAACTGCTGGAGTTCCTCGTTGGAGCGGGCCAACTCCCTCGCGCGCTGCCGCAAGGACTCCTCCGCGCGTCTGCGCTCCAGGCCCTGCGCCAACGCGTCCGCCACCGTGGCCAGCGCCGCCACCACCTCCTCGCCCAGCGCGTTGCGGCTGTAGAGCCCCATCACCCCCACCAACTGCCCGCGCACCAGCATCGGGATGCCAGCGAACGAGCGCACGCCCAGGGCCCGCACCCACGTCCTGTCCAACACGCGCGGGTCCTCCTCCAGCGGCTCCACCCAGACCTGCTCGCGCAGGCGCGCCACCTCCGCCACCAGGCTGGGCCCATGCACGGACAGCCGCGCCCACTTCTCCCGGGGCGGAGCGGACGGGCCCGCGTTGCCCACCAGCTCCAACATCGCCGAGCCACGCGAGTACAACCACAATCTAGCAACTTGTGCATCCAGGTTTCGAACCAGCACCTCCGCGCAGTCCTGGAGGATGTCGCTCACCGAGCCCTCTCGCGCCAACGCGCCGCTCACCTCCGCGCGCAGCGCCTCCAGCCGCCGGGCGGCCTGCTCCCGGTCCAGCCGGCGCAAACCCTCCTCCACGCGGCGCTGCGCCGTCATGTCCGTGTTCGTCCCCACCCACTCGCGCACCGCGCCGTCCGCGGTGAGCACGGGCACCGCGCGAGACAGCGTGGGTGAGTACGAGCCGTCGGGACGAATCATCCGGCACTCCACTTCATACGGGCGCACGTCCGTCACCGCGGCACGCCACGCGCGGGCGGCCGCCTGGCGGTCCTCTGGATGGATGGCGTTCAACCACCCCTCGCCCTTCCACTCCTCGAAGGACTGCCCGGTGTACTCGCGCCACGAGGGGCTGTCCTCCGTGACCACCCCATCCGGCGGCGTCACCCACACCGCCTGCGCGGTGGCCGTCACCAGCGAGCGGAAGCGCTCCTCGGCCTGCCGCGCGTCCAGGTACAGCCGCGCGTTGTCCAACGCCACCGCGGCCTGCGACGCCACCCCCTCCACCAACCGCGCGTGCGGCGCGCGGAAGTGCGAAGGCTCCGAGTGCCCGAAGAACAGCCCGCCCAACACCTCTCCAGAGCGGCTCTTCACGGGCACGGCGAGAAAGCCGCGCACGGGCGGAAGCCCCGGTGGACCCGGCATGGGCGCCTCCCGCGTCACGTCGTCATACAACCGCGTCCCCTCGCCCCCGAGCGTGGGGGCGAACAGGGCCGCGTCGCGGAGCCTGGGCGGAGAGGCGAGCAACTCCGGGGGCGCACCACTCAACGCGTCCAGCCGCTCCCGCTCCCAAGTGACTGTCTCCCCCCGGTTCTCCAAGAAGGCACCGAACTCCGCGCCAGTGAGCGACACCGTCTCGTCCAGGATGCGCCGCACGAGCACCCCCGGGTCCAGCTCCGAGGCCAGCGACGCGCCGATGCGCAGCAGCGTCTGGGCGGTGCGGCGCTCCTCCTGGCTGCGGCGCAGGGCGACCTGCGTCTCGCGGTGCAGGCGCGCGGTGTCCACCGACAGCGCGGCTCGCGACGCGAGCTGTTCGCCCAGCGCCAGGTCCTGCGGGCCGAAGCGTCGTCCGGACTCGGCCGTCACCAGCATGAGGGTCCCCAGGATGCGCCCGCGCGCCTTCAACGGCAGCACCATCGACGAGCGCAGCCCCAGCTCTCGAAGGATGTGCAGGTGCTCGGCGCCCCAGGACTGGGCCGACAGGGCCTCGTCGGAGATGGACTCCAGCAGCACGGGCTTGCCGGTGCGCATGACGGCCACCACGCCATGCGGGTCGTCGGGCTTCGGCGGATAGCGCTCGCGGACCTCCTCGGCCAGGCGCACCCGGCTGGGGTCCACGTGGGCCACCGCCACCTGACGCGAGCCCCCGTCCTCCTCCAACAGCTCCACCGAGCACCAGTCCGCCAGCTGGGGCACCACCAGCTTCGCCAGCGAAATCAGCGTGCCCTCCAGGTCCAACGCGGACGAGGACAGGAGCGCCCCGGCCTCCGCCAGGAAGCGCATGGACTCCGACGCGCGCTTGGACTCCTCGATGTCCGTGACGGTGCCGAACCACTGGAGGATGCGGCCCTCCGCGTCCTTGAGCGGGTTGCCTCGGACGAGCATCCAGCGCCACGTCCCGTCATGACGGCGGCAGCGCATCTCCACTTCGTAGAGCGCGCCGGTGCGCAGCGCCTGGGCCCAGCGCTCGCTGGCCTCCCCCACGTCGTCCGGGTGGATGACCCTGCGCCAGCCTTCCCCCACGGACTGCTCTCGCGACAGGCCCGTGAAGGCATACCAGCGCTGGTTGAAATAGATGTGGTGCCCGTCGGGCCGGCTCATCCACACGAGCTGGGGGAGGTTCTCCAAGACCTGCGAGGAGAGCTCCCCTTGGAACAACTCCTCGGGCGGGGCGAGCGCCGGGTCCGCCTCCTCGGGACGGGGCTGTGACGAAGACATGGAACGCACGTCACCCTATCAACACTCGACCCGCATGCACCCATTCGTCCCGGGCCTGCTTTCCACCATCTGACAATCGTCCCCAGGGGTGGGTCCCGTCGAATCGAGGGCGGCCCGGGTGGACTCGAAAGCCCGCCTGAACATTGCGACATCAAACGACAAGCACCGTTTCCACATCAGCCAGGGTCTCCATAGAATCTGGGTACATTTGCAAACGGGTGGCGTGGGCCGGGGGTGCAGCAAGTCGTGCCCGAGGAGGGCCATGCACTCGAGAAACGAACCCAGGATTGCGTCCAGACAGTCGGGACAGGCCGCCGTGGAGACGGCGCTCATCGTCCCGATGATGGTCTTCATGGTGCTCGGCATCATCCAGTTGGGCATGGTGCACAACGCCCGGCTGATGACGGAGTACGGCGCCTACCGCGCCGTGCGTGCTGGCATCGTCAACCACGGCGACTGCACGCTCATGGAGAAGGCGGCGCTCGCGTCGCTCCTGCCCACGCTGCCGCCGCTCCCAGGGCAGAGCGGCCGCGTGGACACCGTGGACTTCGCGGTGCAGGTGCACAAGAAATTCAGCCAGCGCCTGTTCACCTCCCGCCTGATGAAGTCGTTCTACACGGACGTGGGGCTGCCCCTGTTCCGGGTGGACGTCCTCAATCCCAGGAAGGGCGACCTGGAGGAGCTCTTCGGCACCTACGGCGCCCACCTGGACTCGCGGGAGCTGGACTACGACGACGTCCGTGACGCGCGCGTCATCGAGGCGAACCTGCTCTCCGTGCGGCTCACGTACTTCTACGAGCTGCGCATCCCCTTCGCCAACTGGCAGCTCCACAGCTTCTACCTGGGCCGCGAGTACCTGGACCAGCTCAGGGGCCTCCAGTTCGAGAACCAGCGCGTGGGAGGCGGCTCGGCGACGCGCTACCTCCAGGAGCGGGGACGCGGCAAGAGCGCGGACCACGCGCGCATCGTCTCGCTGGCGCAGCTGGGTGCCGCGAAGCGCCGGTATGTGATGCCGCTGGTCGCCACCTGGTCCATGCGCATGCAGTCCAACCTCTTCAACAACGACCAGGCCGGCCCAGGCCGGTGCGCCGTCGACGGCTGAGCCCCGGCTCGCGGAGGGTGACCATGTTTTCTCTGCTGCGAAGACTGCGCCGGGACGAGCGAGGCCAGGCCCTGGTCATCGGCGCCGTGGCCATGCTCGTGCTCGCCGTCACCGTGATGGCCTCGGTCAGCATCGGCCATGGCGTCTACGAGAAGATAAAGCTCCAGGACGCCGCCGACGCGCAGGCGTACTCCCTCGCGGTGAAGGAGGCCCGGGCCTACAACTTCCTGGCCTACACCAACCGCGCGATGGTGGTGCATTACTCGGCCATGCTCACGTTCATGTCGTACGTGAGCCATGCCCTGTACCTGGACATGACCATCGGGAAGCTGGCGTCCGTCGCCCAGTACATCCCGGGCATCGGCGCCATCTTCGCGGCCGTCAGACAGGTCATCAAAGCCTGGAAGGTCGCCGTGGAGTGGGTGGCCCGAATCCTCATCCCCCTCCTCTCCGCGCTCAACGTGGCGCTCTGGCTCGCACAGGAAGCCATGATGCTGGGGACGTTGAAGGACCTGATGTTGACGGCCAACGACGGCACCCTGCGCGGCACGGACCCTCGAGCGAAACCCGGCAGAACCATGACCACGGGGTCCGCGCTCGACGTCCTGCGAGGCAGGCCCAACCTCAACAGCGCGAACATGAAGAACTTCCTTCATGTCATCGACGATGGCCCCTCGAGCCGGGCCACCAGCTTCGACCTCCTGGACCCGACAGGCCTCACCAAGCGCGCCAGGCTGCTGAACCAGAACGACAACAAGCTGTCCAATCCGGACATGGCCAAGTACCGCCTGCTGATGGGCAACCTGGTCAACGGCGTGCGGCGCGAGTGGACCGCCGTCGGCAAGAACATCCCCATCATCGGCCGCAAGTGGTCGCTCAACCTCTGCATCCCGTTCGTCTTCGGGATTCGCCTCACCAAGGTGGCGGACAGTCAGATCAAGAGCTTCGACGAGGAGTTCGAGGACAACCGCCGCGACCAGCTCTTCGCCTCCGACGACATCAAAATCCAGATGGCGCTCCCCTGCATCCCCGGGAGGCGCAGGGGCTGGAAGGACGTCCTGAACGTCAACTTCCGCGCCGCCGCGGACAACCAGGGAGGCTTCCACCAGACCTACGGCAGCCGCAAGACGAACGACCACCACAAGTGGATTGGCCTCACGCCCTTCTTCACCGCCGACACCAGCTTCGTCGACCCGTGGCACAACCACTTCAGCTACCCGTGCAACGTCACCGTCCTGTCCAAGGACATGATTCCCCAGAGCGCCCAGAGCCCACGCCAGCCCTTCCACCTGGAGCACCTGCGCGGCGGCAGCGGCTTCATGACGGACTCCCGCTCCGGCCAGTTCGATGACGCCAGCACGAATGTCCGCGGCGGGTTCCTGGACATCACCTGGGCGCTGGCGGGAGGAAACGGCAAGCGCGCCGAGAACTTCCGCGAACAGACCGGCGGCATGATGGCCCTCTCGGTGGGCCGCGCCATCTACCACCGCCCCGGGGACTGGAAGGAGGAGCCCAACTTCTTCAACCCGCTGTGGACCGCCCGCCTGGCTCCCGCGAAGACCCACTGGGAAGAGGACGCGCTGCTCGACGTGATTCCCGGGCTGCACACCGCCCAGTCGGACTTCGCCGACGCCCTCAACTACTGACGGAGCGGGCCATGTCGACTCGAAACGGCGTGAAACAGCAAGGCCACACGCACCGGCGCCAGCGAGGCGCGGCGACCACGGAGTTCGCCATCCTGGCCCCCGTCATGATTCTGCTCATGCTGGGCGCGCAGTACTTCTGGGAGGTGCAGCACGTGCGCCTCAAGGCCGCGGAGCTCGCGCGCTACGTCGCCTTCGAGCGCACGGTGCGCTCGGACGTGAATCAAATCGCCGCCGAGGCCCAGACGCGCTACCAGGACCTGGACGGCTCCACCAAGACGGGGAGCCTGCCGTCGGGGCTGGGCTACAAGAACCGCCTCACCCTCACCGTGAGCGCCCAGGACACCGAGGCGCCGCTCCAGACCGAGTCCCTCTCCGAGCGCGGCAGCTCCGGCGGCGTGACGCAGGTGTTGAGCGTGGTGCTGGGAGCGCTGGGCTCCACCGCGGGGAAGGTGGCGCAGGCCATGGGCCTGGACCCGAAGAAGGGCGCGGTCCAGGCGCAGGTGGAGGTCCACATCGAGAACGGCGTCATCCCCTCGCAGCTCGCCTTCCTCGCCAGCGGCCTGGACGATGACCGCTTCGACCTGCGCTTCCGCGAGTCGTACTTCCTGGTCCATGACACGTGGCGCGCGTGGCGGCCCGGAGACGCTCCCGCCAACACCTATCCCCGCGTGCAAGAGCTCACCCATGAGCGGGTGAAGAAGATTGCCTACGCGGGCCTCGCCTCGGAGGGCGGCGTGCTGGACACGGTGGGCGCGGTGCTCTCCGTGCTCGGCTTGGACTTCCCCCTGAAGTCCGACTACCTGCGCGACTCGGTCCTCATCCGCAAGGTGAACGAGCCGGGCCGCTACAAGGCCGTGCGCGACAACGACACGCGCACCGTCCCGGGCGACAGGCTGCTCGCCGCCTACTGGAAGAACGACAAGCGCGCGTGCTTCAACAACTGCGAGCCGGACGAAATCAAGGAGAAGCGCGGCCTCAGGAGCTCATCGGAAGACGGCCACTTCAACTGGCCCATGCGGGCCTACAACTGCCGGGGACAGTTCTTCCAGGGCGCGGTGGACTCGAAGCTGCCGGAGTCCGAGTACGCCCTCTCCAAGAACAAGGGGAAGGACTACTTCACCTACGGGGACTTCGCGTGCGCGGAGGGCCAGGGCCCAAACCACGGCCAGGAGAAGTGATGTCACTCCATCCGAGCGAGGGCCCTCCATGAGCCGGCTGACGGACCGCACGGGCGCCGTGACGCGGGTCATGGGCGTGGGTGGAGTGCTGCTGCTGGTGGCCACCGCGGCCACGCTCCGTGAGCCACCTCCCGAACCACCCGCGCCCGCCGAGCCGCCCCCCGCGGCGAGCACCTTCATTGCTCCGCCCCCCAACGCGGAGCCCATGACGAAGCGCTTCCTGGGCCTCATCCCCGTCTATCCGCGCGCCAAGACGATTCCCATGGGGCGGCTGGAGGCCAACGGCAACCCCATGGAGATGGCGTACTTCGAGACGACGGACACGCCCGGCGCGGTGATGGAGTTCTACGCCCGCGAGTTCCATCGGCAGGGCCACCGCACGGCCACGGAGCCGGATGGCGCGGGCGGCGGCGCCATCAGCTACTACGACGCGAAGCGAGGCGCGCTCATCGCCGTCACCACCGTGGGCATCGGCGGCAATCCCCCGCGCACGCAGGTCTTCCCCTCCATCATCGACACCCCCGAGGGCATGCACTTGAAGGCCGAGGCTCCTGCCGCGCTCCCTCGAGCACCCGGCGCCACGACGATGATGCGCATCGAGGACCGCAACCCCGGCCCCACGCTGGGCAACACCACCGTCACCGAGGTGGCCCGCGGCACACCGGCCTCGCTCGCGGGCTTCTACCGTCAGCAGTTCGAGCTACGCGGCTACGTCCAGAAGGACGCACGCACCGAGCCGCAAGGTGTCGAGCTGCTCGACTTCCAGAAACCCGGGGAGCGCATCTCGCTCTCCCTCTCACCCATGACGCATTCGGAGTCCCCGGAGACACTCGTCACGGTGGTCATCGAGTACGTCGAAGCAGCCCAGGAGCGTCGACCATGAATGGCTGGATGACTTCCGCCCGCCGCTGGCTGCGCCGGCCCCGGACGCGGGGACAGGCCCTGACCGAGCTGTCCCTGCTGATGGCCGCGCTCATCCTCGCGACGATGGGCATCGCCACCTTCGCGCCGGACATGTTCGCCGCGTACACCATCTACGTGCGCGGCTTCTACGTCGTGCTGGGCTATCCGCTGGGCTAGGAGCCGCTACTGTCCGGGCACGCGAGGGACGGCCATGGGGACCTTGTCCAGCGAGGGCTTCGCGCCCGTTCCCGTCGCGACGAGCGTCCACTTCGCCTCCGGGTCCTGGACGGAGGTCACACCCAACAGGGGGGCACGCTCCGTGCTCATCACGACCACGGGCGAGTTCGTCTCGCGGTGGAAGGTGCGCTTGTGGACCTTGCCCGGGAACAGGCCATGACTCACCTCCATGTCCTTCTCCTCCCGGAGGGTGCCCCTGAGCTCGGGTTGGTCGATGTACAGGTCCACGGGGATGGAGAGCGGCGCGTAATCCGGCGCGGAGACCGCGAGCCGCTCGACGAAGGGGCGCGCCCCGCCGCGAAGCCACAGCACCGCCAGGGCGCCGGACCCCTTGTCCTGCTCAATCTCCAGTTGGTACAGCGTCGTGCCGTCCCCCCGCTTCGACTCACCCACCAGCGCCACCCGCAGGCGCGCCAGGTGCTCGTGCTGGATGACATCGTATTCAACCCAGGTGCCGAGCATGGGGCGCCACTCGCCATACAGCAGCGGCGCGGGAATCAACGCCCGAGCCTCTTGCAGCCGGGACGGGTCCACCACGACGGGCGCCGGCGGACCCGCGTCCTCCTCGACGACCTGCGATGCGCTGGGAGGCGGCGCGACAGGCGGCGGAGCCAGACTGGACTCGGCGCCCGCGTCCTTCTCACCGCGACGCGAGTCAGTGCACGCACCCGTCAGCAGGAACGACACACACAGGACAGCGGAGAGGCGGGACATGGCGCAATCCTATCAGCGCATGTCTGGGTTTTCGGAAGCCCTCCACGAAAAGGACGACGATGATGGGAACCGCGCTGCTCTCGCTGCTCGCCCTGCTGCTGCAAGCCCAGGTGGCGGTCCCCCAAGGACTGCCCGAGCTGCCCCTCGTGGTGCGCGAGGGCGGCTGGGCCCGCTATGAGGCCGTCTCCTCGGATGGCCCCGCGCGCTTCGTGGTCAAGGTGGGCGCGCCCGGACGGCATCAAGGCAAGCGCGGCCGCTGGTTCGACCTGGAGGTGGAGATTCCCTCCGTGGGGCGCGCCTCCGTCCAACTCCTCATCGAGGGCGAGCGCTTCGGCCCGAACAGCCTCCTCCTGGTGCGCGCGACACTCCCAGGCGAGAAGCCCCGCGACACGTCCGGCCCCTTCAAGGACGAGACGTCCACTCGACGACAGGGGCGCTTCCTCCAGAAGAAGACAGTCACCGTCGCGGGAAGAGTCCTGGAGGTGATGGAGTACTCCTTCTCCGGAGGCGCCACCGCGGAGTGGTCCGCCGCCGTGCCCGGCCTGGGGCTGGTGCGCCTGGGAGGAGAGGACCCCATCCACCTCGTCGACTTCGGCGTGGGCGGAGACCCGTGGAAGCAGAAGTGAGGCTCAGCGCCCCTGCGCCCTCGAGGCCAGCCCCGCCTCCAGCAAGCGCCCCTTCACCCCGTCCACCGCGTCGTGGGGAAGCCGCGCCTCCAGACGCAGGCTGGTGCCCCGCCCCACCCGGAGCACCATGCGCGGCGGCGCGCCTTCACCCTTCTGGAGCGAGAACCACTCCAGCTCCGAGAAGCGTGTGCGCCTGCCCAACAGGTCGATGAAACCGTCCTGCGAGAGATACAGCCCGGGCACCAGGTGCAAGCCCATGGCCCCCAGCCACACCGCCAACCCCAGACAGAAGCTGCCCAGCGCCGGACGCGCCTCCGAGTACATCAGGTGCACACCCAACAACACGAGCAGCCCCACCACCGCGAGCGCCTGGAGATAGGCCCCCACCGGCGCGCGGATGCCCAACACCAGCAGGGCCCGAGCCCGCAGCAGCGCCACCAACGTCACCAGCGACAGGAGCGCGGTCCCCACCGAGGCCACGGCGACGGCCACCGCCATCCACCCCCGGCGTCCTCCCAACAGCTGCGATTCCTGGACGAGCCACGCCGCGCAGCCGCCAAAGAAAACCAGGGCCAGGACGTGGAACACCACGGGAGGGATGGGAAGAGAGGTCGCTCGCATCGGCACCCGCCAGCGCACCACATCCGCGAGGCTTTGGGGAGGACCCCTCCCTTCAGCGCGCCTGCTTCCGTCGAGTGGCCAGCGGACCCGGGGTCTCCAGGACGAGCTGCCGGTACTGCCGCGGACTCAACCCTGTCACCTGCTTGAACTGCCGCGACAGCGCGCTCTGGTCGCAGAAGCCCACCGCCAACGCGATGGCCGCGATGGGCTGTGAATCCTCCACCAACCGCTCCGCCGCCGCGTCGATGCGAGTCTTCATGATGAACTGCCCCGCCGACAGCTGGAAGATGCGCCGCATTCGCCGCTCGAACTGCGCCGCGGACATCCCCGCCTGACGCGCCAACGCGTCGATGCGCAGCCGCTCGCCATAGCTCGCCTGGATGTGGTCGATGGTCGCCGCGAAGCGCTCGTCCACCAACCCCGCGCGCCCCGGCTCATGCACGTCCTTCGACAGGCACGCCAGCCCCATCACCTCTCCGGACGCGTTGAACAACGGCACCTTGCTCGTCAGGCACCAGCCCGGCTTGCGGTTGTTGAACAACGTCAGGTCCAGGTTGTCGACGAGCGGGCGCCCCGTCCGAAACACCTTCGCGTCCTGTCTCACGTACCGGTCCGCCATGTGCTGCGGAAACAGCTCGTGCGCCGTGCGCCCCACCGCCGCCGCCTTGTTCTTCAGCCCGCACCGCTCCGCGCACGCCTCGCTGATACACACGTAGCGGCCCTGGATGTCCTTCACCGAGAACACGATGTCCGGCACCCGGTCGAACAGCTCCTCCGCGAACAGCGGATTCGCCACGCGACCCATGAACCGCACTCTCCATTGTTCCTGGGTTTCGCGTTTTTTGGTGGTTTCCATACGTCTCCACGGAGGAAAGACACAAGAACGTCAAACTTGCTCACGAATACCGTGAACACCACGTGAAACCCACGTCGGTGTCTCGTAACGGCGCGACACCGTGTAGCAGCCCCCCGCTACCGAGGAGTCCGAAGCCATGCACAGTCCAATCACGGATGCGTGTCGCTGTCATAGTGTCCTCGCCGTCTGTCTCACGCTGTTCGCGCTGGGAGCGGACGCCCGCCCCAACGGCCCCCCTCCCTCCGAGTCCCCACGCCGCACCCACGCCCTGGAGAAGTCGCACGCGCACGAGCGCCTCCAGCCGGATGAACGAGCACCCCACGTCTCCCCCGAGCAGCTCCGCGAAGCGCTGACCCCTCCAGCGCCTCGCCGCGCCGCGCTCGCGGCCGCCTGTGACACCGCCGCCTTCGGCTCCGCCAGCGGCAACGCGCTCGTCACCCTGGTGAAGGGCTCCACGGACGAGTGCGTCAACACGCTGTTCAGTGTGACGGGCACCCTGGCCCGCCAGGTGTTCATCGAGAGCAAGATGGTCACCATCGCCAACGCGCTCTACACGAGCGCGGGAAGTTATCCGGGGAACAACAGCACCCAGACGCTACAGCTCATCCTGTTCCTCCGGGCGGGATACTACGTGCAGTACTACAACCCGGACGTGGTGGGCGCCTACGGCACCGCGCTGCGCAACGCCATCCGCCCGGCCCTCAACGCCTTCGTCGCCAACAGCCACTTCCGGGATGTCAATGATGACCACGGCGCGGTGCTGGGCGAGTTCGTCATCCTCATCGACAGCTCCAGCGAGAACGCGCAGCACCTGGGCACCTTCAAGGGGCTGCTGGACCGCTTCAACGCCACGGGCCTGTCGTACTGGTACATGCGCAACGCCACCAACAACGCCTTCACCGGCCTGTTCCGCGGCCACTACAACGCCGACTTCGTGGCGGCCATCCAGGCCGACTCGTCCATCATCGACTCGCTGGAGTCGTTCGGCCTGCGCCATGAGAGCCTGCTGGGCACCGACAACCAGTTCCTCGTGGTCAACGCGGCGCGGGAGATGGCGCGCTTCCTCCAGTACACCGGCGCGGTGCAGACCAAGACGCGCCCCAAGGTGAAGGCGCTCATTACCAACCACTCCATGACGGGCCCCACCGCGGGCGTCTGGGTGGGCGCGGCGGAGATGGCCGACTACTACGACAACGCCAACTGCTCGTACTACGGCATCTGTGACTTCCGCCGCGCGCTCGAGCAGGCGGTGCTCGTCTCGTCGTACAGCTGCGGCGCCACGCTGCGCATGCGGGCGCAGGACATGACGGCCACACAGTTCACCCAGAGCTGCGGCGCGCTGGCCACGCAGGAGTCCTACTTCCACGACAAGCTGAAGACGAACCGCCTGCCGGTGGCCAGCGACAACAACACGTCCCTGGAGATGGTCATCTTCAACAGCAGCACGGACTACCAGACGTACGCCGGGGCGCTGTTCGGCATCGACACCAACAACGGCGGCATGTACCTGGAAGGCGACCCGGCCGCGGCGGGCAACCAGGCGCGCTTCATCGCGTACGAGGCCGAGTGGGTGCGGCCCACGTTCAAGATCTGGAACCTGGAGCACGAGTACGTCCACTACCTGGACGGCCGCTTCGACATGAAGGGGGGCTTTGGCGACAGCGTCAGCCAGCCCACCATCTGGTGGATTGAGGGCCTGGCCGAGTACATCTCCAAGAAGAACGACAACGCGGACGCGGTGCAGCTGGGCACGAGCAAGGCCTTCCAGCTCAGCCAGATTCTGCGCAACGACTACAACAGCGGCACCGAGCGCGTGTACTACTGGGGCTACCTGGCGGTGCGCTTCATGTTCGAGCGTCAGGCCACCCAGGTGAACACCTTCGTGGGCCAGTTCCGCGCGGGCAACTACACCGGGTACCGTCAGTCGCTGGACGCGCTGGGCACGTCGCGCGACGCGGAGTTCCACACGTGGATTGACTGCGTCTCCACCGCGACGGACCCGAGCACGTGCGGCAGCACCGACCCCGGTCCGGGCCCTGGCACGGGCACGCCCTGCACGGACCCCAACCCGCAGGTGCTGGGCAATGGCTGCTACCGCGGCCCGTTCGCCTCGACGGACGCGCAGTACTTCTACCTCTGGGTGCCCGCGGGCGCGCGCAACCTGCGCTTCCAGACGAGCGGCGGCACGGGCAACGCGGACCTCTACGTCCGCGCGGTGTCCTGGCCCACCACGACGACGTACGACTACCGGCCGTACCTGGCGGGCAATGACGAGACGGTGGACATCCCGTCGCCCCGCGCCGGCAACTACTTCCACGTCATGGTCAAGGCGCGCGCGCCGTACACGGGCGTGAAGCTGGAGGCCCGCTTCGACGCGGCCCCGTAACCGGTGAGAGGTGACTCCCGGGTGGGCCCAAGAGCCACCTGGGAGTCACTCCCGCTTCAGCACGCCATCCACCGTGCGCCACAGGTTCAGCGGGTTCTCGGCGCGCAGCTCGGGTGGGAGCAGTGAGTCCGGCACGTCCTGGAAGCACACGGGCCGCACGAAGCGCCGGATGGCGCCCGTGCCCACCGCGGTGAAGCGCCCATCGGAGCTCGCGGGGAAGGGACCTCCATGCACCATCGACGGACAGACCTCCACGCCCGTCGGGACGCCGTTCATCAACACGCGCCCCGCCCGGTCCGTCAGCGTGGGCAACAAGTCGGCCGCCAGCGGCGCGTCCCCCGCGTCCATCATCACCGTCGCGGTGAGCTGTCCCTCCAGCCGCGAGGCCACCCGCAGGAACTCCGCGACATCACGAGCCCGCGTCAGCACCGCGCAGCTTCCGAACACCTCCTCGGAGAGCGCGTGCTCGGCGAGGACGTGAGCGGCCTCCGACTCGAACAGCGCAGCGGCCCCGCGCGCGGCCTGCGATTCGCCCTTCACCCACGTGCGGGTGTCCGAGCGCGCGGCGAGACGTCCCACACCCTCGCGGAAGCGCTCCGCGATGGACGCGGTCAACATGGGGGCCGCGGGCGCGGCGCCAAGCTTCTCCACCAGCCGCTCCCGGAACGCCTCATACCCCGGGCCCTCCACGGCCACGAGCAACCCGGGCGAGGTGCAGAACTGTCCCGCGCCCTGGAGGATGGACGCCGCGAGGGCATCCGCCATCGCCTGCGGACGCGCGGCCAACGCGGAGGGCAGGAGGAAGATGGGGTTGATGGAGCCCATCTCCGCGAAGACCGGGATGGGGACGGGACGAGCGGCGGCCAGCGCCATCAACGCCTGACCTCCACCCCGCGAGCCCGTGAAGCCCACGGCGCGGATGGCGGGGTGGCGCACGAGCGCGGCGCCCACCTCGGTGCCCGCGTCGAACAGGAGGGAGAACACCCCCTCGTGCAGTCCACACGCGGCCACGGCGGCGCGGATGGCCAGCGCCGCGCGCTCCGAGGTCGCCGGGTGCGCGGGATGGGCCTTGGCCACGACGGGACAACCGGCGGCCAGCGCGGACGCGGTGTCACCACCGGCCACGGAGAACGCGAGCGGGAAGTTGCTCGCGCCGAACACGGCCACCGGGCCCACGGCGCGCAGCATGGAGCGCAGGTCCGCGCGAGGCAGGGGCTTGCGCTCGGGCATCGCGCGGTCGATGCGCGCGTCCACCCAGCTCCCCTCCTCGAGCAGCTTCGCGAACTGACGGAACTGTCCCGCCGCGCGGCCCAGCTCGCCCTGGATGCGGGCGACGGGCAGCCCCGTCTCCTTCGGCGTCACCGCGAGGAAGTCGGCCTCGGCCGCGAGGAGCGCCTCCGCGATGTGCTCCAGGAACACGGCGCGCTGGCGCGAGGACAGCGCCGCGAACGAGGGCGCGGCGGCCTCCGCGAGCATGCAGGCCCGCGCCACTTCCTCGGGCCGCGCCGCGTGATAGCGCGGCTCCAACGCCACGCCCTCGGCCGGATTCCAGCCGGTGAAGGTCGGCCCACCGGGCTCGCCACGTCCGGCGCCAATCAAGGACAGTCCCAACCCGCTCATGCCGACTCCTCACTCCAGGAGGGGCACCAAGGCCCCTCTCGCTTCGCTTCGTGACGTGCTTCGTACGACGAGACCGAGGCTACAGCGAGGGCCGGTTCGCCAGGGCCTCGCGCAGCACGCGCAGACACTCCTCGCGCTCGGCGCCCACCAGTTCCATGCGAGGGCCGCGCACGCGCTCGTGGCCCCAGCCGACCTCCTGCTGCACCAGCTTGATGAGCTGGACGAACTTGGGGACGGTGTCCAGCCGCAAGAGCGGCAGGAACCAGCGGTACAACTCGAAGGCCTCCTTCTTCTTCCCGGCGAGGGACAGCTCGAGCAGGCGGACCGACTCGGCGGGGAACGCGTTCACCAGACCGGCCACCCAGAAGCGCGCGCCCGCCTCGACACCTTCGACGAGGCAGTCATCCACGCCCACGCCCAGGGCCAGACGGTCTCCGAGCAGCGCGCGGATGCCGGTGACGCGGCGGGCATCGGTGGAGGACTCCTTCACGGCGACGGCGTTGTCGTGCTCGGCGGCCAACTCCGCGAGCTGCGCGGGGGTGAAGTCCGTCTTGTACGCGACGGGGTTGTTGTAGAGCAGGCACGGCAGCTTGGTCGCGCGGAGCACCGCGGACATGTGCGCCTTCATCTCGCGCCAGTCGCTGGAATAGACATACGGGGGCAGGACCATCAATCCGGCGCAGCCCGCATCCTCGGCGGCGCGGGCCAGACGTACGGCCTCGTCCGTGGAGAGCGCGGCGATACCAGGGACGACGGGCGCCTTCACCGCCTCCACACAGGTGCGCATCAGGTCAGCCTTCTCGGCCGAGGTCAGCGTGGCGCCCTCGCCCAGCGAGCCGCAGGGGATGATGCCGGTACAGCCCTGGGACACCAGCCAGCGCACGTGCGAGCGCACCGCGCCGTGGTCGATGGACAGGTCCGCGTTGAAGGGAGTGGTGATGGCGGGGAGGACACCGGTCCAGATGCTCATGATTCTCTCGTGTGGGTAGAGGAAACGTCCGGGGGGATTCGAAGACTGCCGATGCGAGCGGGGAGGCAAGGCGGACGCACGTCCTCGCCCGACCACCCGAAGAGGGTCTGCGCCGCCGCGCCACAGGTGCGGCCCTGACACGCGCCCATGCCCAGGCGCGCATAGAGCCGGGCCTCGCGGAGGTTGGTGCAACCCTCCAGCGCGGACAGGGGCACGTCCTCGCAGCGGCACAGCAGCGTGTCGGGAGTGGCCAGCCGCCGCAGCTCCTCGCGAGGTGTGTCATGCCGGGCGAGGTGCGCGGCGAAGGTGCGGATGCCTTGAAGCGAGCGCTCCAACGCGGACGGAATGGGCCGCTGCGCGGCGACGAGCCCGGCCAGCTCTCCCGTGACGAGCGCCTGGTCCACGCCGCCGATGCCGAGCAACTCGCCCACGGCGTGGACTCCGGGGACACGTGTCTCCAGTTGCTCGTTCACGACGACCGCGCCGTCGGACACCGCGCAGCCGAGGAGACGAGGCAGCTCGAGGTTCGGCACGAGCCCGTAGGCCGCGCCCAGGTAGTCACAACTCAGGTGTTCTTCACGGCCGCGCACGGACAGGCGGACGGACTCGACGCGCCCCTCGCCTTCGGCGGCGAGGACCCACGCCTCGGTCGACGTGGGGACGCCGACCAGTCGAGCCGTGAGGGCAGCGCCCTGGAGCAGCTTCGAGGGATGGCGCCAGAGCTGAAGGGCGAAGGCCCAGTGACTCGCGGCGGAGGCCTGCTCGGCGATGAAGAGGACCTCGCCTCCATGCGCGTGAATCGTGGCGGCGGCGGCGAGGAGCAAGGGTCCCGTGCCCGCGAGCACCACGCGCTTGCCCTGGATGGGGAAGCCATCCTTCACGAGCACCTGGAGCCCGCTGACACCCATGACACCAGGAAGAGTCCACCCGGGGAACGGGAGGAAGCGCTCACGGGCACCGGTCGCGAGGACCGCGCGGCCGTAGCGCACGGCGAAGGAGGACGCGCCTTCTTCGACCAGGAGCACACCGGGCTCGGGCGCCGCGATGACTCGAGCCCCCGGACGGAAGCGGGCACCGGACGCGGAGAATCTCTGGAGCCAGCGGCGCGCGAGGCGGTTGGAGCCCTTGCGTGCTTCACCGCGCCACACCTGTCCTCCGGGCTCGGGCTGAGCGTCCAGCACGAGCACCTTGAGCCCCGCCTCGGCCGCGACGCTCGCGGAGGCCAGTCCCCCGGGACCCGCGCCGATGACCACCAGGTCGCAGGTCTCACGCATGGGTCACCCGCGCTTCCACGACACTCACGTTCCAACGAGCCGCGAAGCGGGTGGAGCACCTCGCCCCCAGGGCGGCGAAGCCATGAACCCTATCCATCGGTCACCACCTCGAGGTCGTCTCGGCAGGGGACAAGGCACGTCAGCGTCTCGGCGACACCGTCGATGGTGGCGCGGCACTCGAAGCAGACGCCCATGCCACACATCGGTCCGCGAGGACGTCCGCTCAAGTCCGCGCGGCTGATGAACCGGCCCGTCATCGCGAGCGCGGCGGCCACTGACGTCCCCGAGGGAACGGTGACGGCCTGTCCGTTGATGCGCAGCGTGACGGGCGCCGCGGCCTTCTTCGATGAGGCGTCACGCATGGGCGACCTCACGGGAAGACGTCGCCAGGAAACGCGAGGGTGAATAGGGACGCGGATCGATGGCGCTCACCCGTCCGAGCATCTGGTCCGCGACCAGCCGCGCGCTGCCCGTCGCGGTGGTGATGCCGAGCCCCTCATGGCCACACGCCAGCCACAGCCAGGGCTTCTCCGGATGAGTGCCTAGCAATGGCAAACCATCTGGCGACGCGGGACGCAGGCCCGTCCACACGCGCAGCGCCTGCAGCCCATCCAAGCCCGGGAGGAATACCGCGGCGCGCTTCAGCATGCGCTCGAGGATGGCGGCGTCCACCTCTCGACTCCCCTCCCCGGGCTGTCGCGAGGACCCCAGGAGGAGCTGCCCCGTGACCCGAGGCTGCGCATTGAACGCCACGGACGCCCCTTCGGTGCCATGCGCGCTCTTGAGGTATCCCAGCTCCACGAGCTGGTGATGCACCACCGGAGCACCCCGACCGGTGATGAGCAGGTGTCCCTTCCGAGGCGTAATCGGGAGCTCCGGGCAAAGCGAAGGACTGGCCACGCCCGCCGCGAGCACCACCTTCCCCGCCGAGAGCACCTCTCCATTCGCGAGCACCACTCCACCCGGTCGCAGCTCACGCACCGGACATCCGGTCATCAACCGGGCACCACGAGCCTGCGCACGCAGCGCGAAGGTCCGCGCGGCGACGGGCGGATACAGCACGGCATCATCCGGAACCAGCAAGGCCCCGACGAGCCCCGGGGCCAGCGAGGGCTCCGCCTCATACAGCGCCGAGCTGTCGAGGACCTCGGCGCGAATCCCGGCGGCGCGATAGTTGGTCACCTTCGCGTGGACGGCGGCCATCTCCTCGTCATCCGCGGCCAGCCAGAGGGTGCCGCACGCGTCGTACTCGACGGTGCGCGGCAGTCCGTCCCTCAGCTCGCGCCAGAGCGAGACGGACCACGACGTGAGCGCGAGCTCCGCCGCGTTGTCATCCATGGCGACCAGGTGCCCCATCCCGCACGCGGTGGTCCCCGCGCCGATGGAGCGGGCTTCGACCAGCGCCACGGACAGTCCTCCAGCGCTGAGCGCATCCGCGAGCGCCGCGCCGACGATTCCACCGCCCACGATGACGCAGTCGAACGCGCTCATCCGATGCCCCACGCGAACGGGTCCGCCGGGTCCACCAGCAACGTGGCCTCCGCGTTCACCGAGGCCGTGCCCGTAATCGTCGGGCGGATGCGCTCACCCTCGCGGACGTAGCGCGCCTCGAAGCGGCTGCCGATGATGCTCTCCTGCACCCAGGTCTCGCCCTCCGCGAGCACGTTCTCCGCCGCGAGGCACGCCACCTTGGCGCTCGTCCCCGTGCCGCAAGGGGACCGGTCATAGGCCAGCCCGGGACACAGGACGAAGTTGCGGGCATTCACGCCCGGGTTCGGAGACTTGGAGTACAGCTCCACGTGGTCAATCTCGGCGCCGCCCTCGCCGGTGATGCCCTGGTCCACGAGCGCCTGCTTGATGGCGGACGTGTACGCGAGCAGCGCCGGGATGTGCTTCGGTTCCAGGGGAATCTGCGTCGCGCGGGAGAGGAAGAACCAGTTGCCGCCCCAGGCGACATCACCCCGGACCTCGCCATGACCGGGCACGGAGACGGCGACGTCATGCGCGTACCGGTAGCTGGGGACGTTGGCGATGCTGACGCGCCCATCCGGGTGCAGGGTGGCCCTCACCGGCCCCACGGGTGTGTCGAGTGAATGGACACCCGGGCCGATGCGCCCCAGGTACTCCAGTGTCTTCACCACGCCGATGGTGCCGTGGCCACACATGCCCAGGTAGCCCACGTTGTTGAAGAAGATGATGCCCGCGACGCTCGCGGGGCTGGAGGGCGGACAGAGAAGCGCGCCCACCATGACGTCCGAGCCGCGAGGCTCACAGACGATGGCCTTGCGGAAGTCGTCGAAGCGCTCTCGGAAACGTTCGCGAAGGCTCGCCAGGTCGCCCGCTCCCAGCTCCGGGCCTCCGTCCGTCACCACTCGCGTGGGCTCTCCACCAGTATGACTGTCGATGACACGAATGCGCCGCATGCGGACCACTCCCTCCAACCCGGGCCTCCCAGTTGCCACCCTAGGATTCTCGAGGCGCGGTTTCTTGAGCGATTCGACCACACTCGCGAGGCAATCGCGCAAATCCCCCCGTGAGCCCCTTCCCCGCTCAGCGGCCCCCTCAGGGCGCGGCCGACCCGAACCTCGAAGGCCAGTCCAGGCTCGAAGCACCAACGAACGGACACACGCGGTGATGTCCCATCAATCCATCGCACTGGTGCCCAGACAGAGCGCCGTTCGTCTCACGCGTGCTGTAGGCCGGAGACATGGCTGGGCAGTATGCGAATCATTGGAGACCCGCTCTCCCATCAGCCCACGCACAGCCCCTGGGGCTCAACACAGCGTCCTTCAAGCTCAATGCCTCACACATGAAGGACCCCCTCCTGCAAACCCTGCGCAGGCCGAACCACTCCAGCCAGTCGAGGACCAGCCGCCTCGGCAGGCGCGGCTGAACGCGAGCTACGCGTTCTGACCGCGCCGCCATGGCACGGAGGCGTCAGCTCGCCGGGCGTGAACCCAGCGCCTCCGACTCGAGCGCCTTCCGAGCCGAGCCCGTCATGGTCTCCGCGAGCGTCTGCACCGCGCGGCTCACCTTCCGGGTCTCCTCGACGACCCGCAGCGTCTGCTGCATCTGCCCGGACAGGTCCTGGATGGCCACGGCAATCTGGGATGTGCCCGCGTCCTGTTGAACGACGGCCGCCGATATCTGCCGCACGCTGGTGCTCGTCTCTCCGATGATGCCCGCCAGCTTCTGGAGCTGAGCGCCCGAGATGCGCACCGCGTCCACGCTCACCCGGACTCGATGCTCCCCCTGCTCGCTCATCTTCGCGGCCTCGCGCATGCTGGCGCTCACCCCCTCGAGCACCTCGCGGATGCGCTGGGTGGCGAGGATGCTCTGGTCCGCCAGGCTGCGCACCTCGCGCGACACCACCGCGAAGCCACGGCCGTGCTCGCCGCTGCGCGCCGCCTCGATGGCTGCGTTGACCGCCAGGATGTTGGACTGGTCCGCCAGACCCTTCACCGTGTCGACGATGCCGGCAATCTCCCGCGTGCGAGCATCCAGCGCGAGGATGCGCCGAGCCATCTCCGACACCTCGTCGCGGATGGCCTCCAGGTTGGACAGCGTCTTGTCGATGGCCGCGCCACCATCGCGCCCCGCCTCCTCCGCGACGACGATGGAGCTGGCGAGCAGCCGCGTCTTGTCCGCCGTCACCAGCGAACCCTGGCGAATCTCCTGCACCGTCTGCTCCAGCTCCTTCAGCGCCGCGGCCTGACGGCTGATGCCCGCGGTCTGCTCCTCGCTCGACGTGCGCAGCTGTTGCACCACCGTGGCCAGTTCACCGGCGCCGCTGCCCATGCCTTCGGCCAACTCGCGCACGTCCCTGTGCCGGGCCTCGAGCTGACGCGTGTGCGACGCCAGCGAGCGCATCATCCACACGGACCGCCGCGCGACCACACCCACCAGGGACAGCGTCAGCGCGAGGAAGCCCCAGTGGACATAGGTCCCCGTCGCCTCCAGGACACCGAGCAGCGGCAACGTGCTGTGCACGAGGACCAGGGAGAGCGCCGCCAGGCCGACGACGAAGATGCGCGCGTCGACGTTGCCTCGCCACGCTTCGCGGGCCGCGACGATGACGCAGACGAGCAGACACGGCAGTGAGTACAGCGTGAAGGGCTGGAGCAGCCGGTTCGCCAGGCCCAGGTCCACCATCACCAGCGCGCACTGGAGCGCGGCGGGCACGGAGACCACGGCCACGCCCCAGCGGAACCAGCGCAGCCGGTCCTCCACGATGCTGTCCGCGATGAACCACCCCAGGCCCGGCAGCAGGCAGTACGCCCCCACCAGCGTGAGCTGACTGCCCAGCAGGTCCTCGCCCCACAGCGAGACGAACAGCCCACTGGAGCCCAGCAGCAGCACACCCGAGCCGCCCGCGAAGACGGCCAGGCCCACCAACATGCGCGCCTGACGCCGCACCAGCACGGCCCCCACGCAGACCACCGCGATGACGAGCAGCAGGGCGCCCATCACGAAGGGCGCCAGGCCCTCGCGAGTCATCTCCGAGACCAGCTCATGCCGGGAGCCCACGGTGGCCGCGCGGCTCACCCCGATGGTCGGCCCGCTGGCCTGGATGCGCAGCACCACGCGCGAGCCCAGCGCCGAGGATGGCAGCGGCACCAGGTGCCACGCCATGCTGTCCATCGACTCGGAGCCTCCAGGCAGGAGCCTCCCGCTCGAGAAGATGCGGTGACCTCCCGCGTAGACCTCGAAGGCGTTGGCCACGGTGCCCAGGTAGAGCGCGGGCTCACGCCAGGTCCCCTCCGCCACGGGGATGCTCAGCCAGAGGAAGGTGTGCGAGCCCCGACCCGGCGGCTCGCGGAGCGCGTCCATGGACGCCCAACCCGCCGCGTCCGCCTCCCGCGCCCAGGTGGGAACACCGTCGGCGCCCATGGGGGAATCTCCCCAGCGATAGCGCCACCCCTCCTTCAGCTCGACGCTGCCAGCGCCCATGCTGGCCCACGCCGAGGGGACCATCGTGAGCGCCCAGAGCAGGAGCATCGAAGCAGCCCCACGCAGGATGCCCACGGGCCGGGAAGCACTTGGGAAGGAACTCGAAACACGACACACCGTCGACACTCGGCGCGAGACGCGGAGCAGACTCATGGATGAGCCATGCTCGGCTTTTCGACACGCCCATGTAAATGGGTCGTCTCAGCCCCGCTTGCCCTCACTCGGAGACACGCCGCTTCGCGACACAAGTTGAAACATGAAGCAGCACATCGCCATCCATGGGCGCGAGTGATGTGCTGCCTTTCCCATGTCGATGTATCAATTTCATGTATCCACCGGGTCGGCCCCACTCGCCGCGCGGCCCGACCCGTGGGAGTGGCCCGCCGCGCAACCGCAAGTGCGGGTTACCCCCTATTCGTACCGCCATGGGAGATGGTTGCCGCGTGAAGGACATTTTCTGGGGACTCAAGCTTTTCTGACTAAACCGTCGTTAAGGTAGAGGGCGGCCAGAGCGTCCTTGGGGGGCGGGGGCCGCGGGGGGAGTCATGAGCACGGCGGAGCTGACGATATTGCTGGCGGGGGTCCGTGACGGGGACGCGAGCGCGAAGGATGCGCTGATGGCGGCGACCTATCAGGAGCTGCGGCTGATGGCCTTCGCGGCCGAGCCCGAAGAAGGGCCCCACGCGTCCCTGCAACCCACGGCGTTGGTGCGCAAAGCCTGGATGCGGCTGATTGAGGACGGCGCGGAGCCGGAGGACCGAGGCCCCTTCTTCTGTGCCGCGGCCCGGGCCATCCGTCGCGTGTTGGTGGACCGCGCGAGGGCGCGAGCGCTGCAGCGGAGCGGCACGCCACACGAACGGGTGAGCCTGCACCCTCCCGACGAAGAGTCCCCGGCGAGCCTGGAGCTGGACGTGCTGCGTCTGGAGGAGCTGCTCATGGAGCTGGAGTCCTTCCAGCAGAGGTTGGCCCGGTGGGTGGAGCTGCGCTACTTCACGGGTCTGAGCCTCTCCGACGCGGCGAGCGCGCTGGCGGTATCCCAGGCCACGGCCCTCCGCGACTGGGCCTATGTGCGCACCTGGCTGACGGAGCAGCTCAGCCACTAGCATTGCCTCCATGGCGTCTCGTCGTGGGGCTCGACGCGCCCTGCCACACGATTGACCACGACGAGGCCGCCTACCTCACCTGCGGCGCCGACAGCGACTGCCCTTCAGGGAACGTCTGCGACTGCGACGCGGCGACCTGCTCGCTCGGGCCGCGCTACCCGATCATCGGCAGCCCCGCCTCGAATGTGTGGACCGTCCGGGACGTTTCTACCCAAGGCTCCGGAACCAGCCTCTCCGCCTCCTGTCTGACTCTTCTGCTATCGCTGGCCTGGATGGGTGGGGCCGAGTTCGGAACCGGAGGACTTGGATGAACGCGCGCGGAGCCATCTGGCTGGTGCTGGTGCTTGCCGTTACGGGCTGTTCGACCACTAGGCTCGTGCGCCTGGACACGGAGTTCGAAGCGCCGCTTGTCCACACACCATTCACGGAGGACGGCGACGGCCCCATCGAGCTGGACGACGATGACTTCGAGGAAGCCTTGGTGGCACTCGCCCGGGACGTGCGCCCCTTCACCAATCCCCTGCGCCAGGCCCGCGAGCTCTTCGGTGTCCCAGAGAGAAGCGGTGTGTACCTGTACCAGCATCGCGGCCCCCGGCTCATTCACCAGGACGAGGAGAAGGACCCGGACGGCCCGCGCCTGTTGGAGGCCTACGCGGATGACAGCCTGACGCGCTCCTATGGCCGCTGGTGCGAGCGCAAATCGCAACCCGGAGACTGCCTGCGACTGCTGGCCGAAGGTCCCCTGTTGGCCAGTGATGGCAAGTATTCGCTGGCCATGGCCATCGCCATGGACTCGGTCTGGGAAGAGACGGCCGAGGCACTGAAGGACATGGCCGACCCGCAGGCGCTGTTGGCGACCGTGACGGCTTCCGTCAGCGTCTACCTGCTCCTCTGGTCGCTACCCGAGCCCGTCTCCAAGGGCCTCGCGGCGCTCCTGACAGCCACAGCCATCGCCTACCTGGGCGTGGACACGGTGTGGACCCTGCTGGACGGGTGGATAGCGCTGGTGCGCCAGGTGGACCGAGCCACCACCTTCGAGCAGCTCAGCGATGCGGGTGAGGCGTACGGCGAAATCCTCGGAGAGAACGCGGCGCGCATCTTCATCATGCTGGCCACGGCGGCCATTGGAAATACGGCGGGCCTGGCGGCGAAAGCGTCGCAGCTGCCCGGCTCAGCGCAGGCAGCCCTCGCCGTGGAGACGCAAGCGGGCTTTCGGTACGTGGCCATGGGAAGCGTGCGGTCCGTGGCCATGGCGGCCGAGGGCTTCACCGTCGCACTCGCACCCAACGCGGTCGCGATGGCGAACCGGGGGATGAGCGGAGGAAGCTCAAGGAGAAGGAGCCAGGACCACCACCTCGCCACGGACAAGAACAGTGTCTCCACGGCCCGCGGAGGGCCCTGGACGCCTGAGTTCCGGAAGATCTTCAGGAAGGCCGGGATGGAACTGAGGGACGACGAGAACATTGTCAGTGTCCCAGGCCACAAAGGCCCTCATCCGAAGGAGTACCACCAAGCGGTTTTCGAGAGACTCCGCGATGCGACCAGGACGTGCCGCACCGTGGTTGAGTGCCGTCAATCACTGACAACCGCACTCCGGGAACTGGCGGAGGAAGTCTCCACGAAGGGAACCCGGCTCCACAGGCTCGTGACGCAGGGCAAATGAGGTAGAGAGCAAGACCACCATGCCCAAGCGCTACTTCAGGCTCCAAGAGGACATGCAGGCCAGGAACTGGAACCTGGGAGACCCCCTCGACGCGCAAGGTCATGAGGTGGCTGACCCCTACATATTCACGGCCGGACGGGTTGTCCCCGTAGAGGCCCGTCTGACGATTCCCGTTGAGGAGCAAGGGAGACCCTTGGACTTCTGCACAGCGGGAATCGGCGCGGCACCTGTCGTCCATGTCCGAGCCGCCACCCTCTTCGCGGAGCTGGCACCCAACGACGTGCAACTCATCCCCGTGGAAGTCCAGGGCCACCCCGACCAATACGTGATCCTGGTCGCCACGAAGAGCATCCGCTGCATTGATGACAAGGCGTCCGAGGAAGTGCGTTACTGGAAGCCGGAGCATGGGCAACCCGAGCGGGTTGGCGACTACAAATCGGTGATGGGGCTGCGCATCGACGCCTCGAAGGTGGGCGAGGCCAAAGTCTTCCGCACAGAAGGCTGGGACATCGCACTCATCGTGTCCGAGGACATCAAGCAGGCGCTAGAGCGCATCGAAGCCACCGGCGTGGAGTTCACACGGGTGTAGTCTGTCCTCTCGGACGCCCGAGTCTCCCCCTCGTTGGGACTCGGCGCGACTTCGCTCGTCAGCGACCGTTGAACCTGGAAACCCCCAGTCCCTCACATGGGGCGAGGTTCGGGAGTCCTCTTGCCATCCCAGAAGAAGTTGTCGAAGCGGGACGCCGCGCTGATTGCCGCCATCGAGAAGCCCAACGCGAAAGCTGTCGCGAAGCTCCTCGCGGAAGGCGCCGACGCCAATGTGCTTGGCCCCGGCGGCTATCGCCCGCTGCACCTCGCCGCCGCCGAGAACCGGCCCGATATCGTCACCCTGTTGCTCGACGCCGGCGCGGAGGTCGATGGACAGGACGCACAGTCAGCGACAGCCCTCAACTTCGCGACCGCCAAGACGGGCGACAAAGCCGTCGAACTGGTGAAGCTGCTCATCGCCCGAGGCGCCAACGTCAATCATCAGTGGACGACAGAGCCACGCTCCACCGTGCTCACCGACCTCCTGAACCAGGAGGACAACGAGGCCCCCTCCCTCGAGATTCTGCGCACCCTGCTGCGCGCGGGCGCCAACCCGAACCTCTGCAACGAGCGGAAGGAAACGCCGCTGATGCTCTCCGCCGACTACCCGCATCAGCCCGAGCTCTGCGCGCTCTTGCTCAAGCACGGCGTCGAAATCGACGCGGTCGACGCACACGGACGAACCGCGCTGATGCAGGCCGTCAAGTACGGCCACGTCCCCATCGCGAAGCGACTCATCGCGAGTGGCGCCAACGTCAACCACGTCAACACAGCGGAGGAAGGCGACACCGTGCTGACGCTCGCGCTCAACCCCAACGAACTCTTCGATGACCCGTCTCCTCAAGTGCTGACCGCGCTCCTCCGCGCCGGAGCAGACCCGAACAAGCCCAACGCTGGAGGCTGGAGCCCCCTGCACCTCGCCGCCCACCACGAGAACGACACGCTGGTCCGCGTGCTCCTCGACGCCGGAGCGACCCCGAAGGCTGGGCACGCGAATGGCTACTACCCCATCGACACCGCGAGCGCCCACGGCTTCTCGAAAGTCGTCAAGCGGCTGCTCGCGGCGGGAAGCCCCACGCGGGAGCAGGTCTCCGCCAGGCGCATCGGCCAGGTCTGGAAGCGCATCCAGGCCTGGTACGAGACCCACCACCCTCCCTTCGCGGAGCACCTCGCGAACGCCCGGCCCGCGACGAAGGCGCGAGTCGACGCGTTGGAGAAGAAGCTCGGGATGCGGTTCCCCTTGGACTTCCGCGCGTTCCTGCTGCGGTTCGGTGGGGGCTCGAAGCCGGGCCAGCACCCCATGTCAATCGCCGAGTACGACGTGCTGTCCTTGGACCAGATCCTGAACCGCTGGCAGGGACTCCGAGAGCTCGTCGAGCAAGGCGTCTTCAAGACAGCCCAGCCGCATGAACTCTCCGCCGAACAACAGGAGGTTCGCTGGACGTGGTGGCACCCAGGCTGGGTTCCGTTCACATCAGACAGCGGAGGAAACTTCCACTGCGTGGACCTGGACCCAGGCCCCGAGGGAAAACGGGGACAAGTCATCGCGTGGGAGGTTCACGGCGGCCCCCTGCGCCCGAGGAGCGAGTCGCTGGAGGACTTCTTCGAGCTCTACCTGAAGAACCTCGAGAAGGGGCTCGTGGAACTCCAGGACGCGTGAGTGCGTCAGCGCGCGTTGGGCATGCTCTCGAAAGGCCAGGGCTGCCCTGCTCCCGGGACTCCCAGCCACAAGTCCGCGACCTTCTGCGCCAATGCCCACGGAGCACCACCCGCGCGGTTCGTCAGGACGATGACGGTGAGCCGCTGCTCCGGATACTTCACGATGGCATTCGTGAAGCCACACGTCTCGCCATGGTGTGACAGACGCCTGCGCCCCTGGTCCTCATCGACGAACCATCCAAAGCCATACCTCCCGGAGCTTCCATCCGGCAGCGTCACCGGAGTCCAGGCCCGCGCCACCACCGTCGCATCCACCAGCGTGTGCGCATCCAACGCGCGGTCCCACGCGGCCAGGTCCATCACGGACGCGTAGATGCCGCCATCCCCCAGCACGGCGCTCGTGTTGCTCTGGTCCCTGGGCACGAACCCACCCTCTCCGCTCGCGTAGCCATAGGCACGATGGGGCACCGTGGAGACGCCCTCCTCGTGCGCCACCGCCGAAGCCATCCCGCTCGGCGAGAACACGCGCTCACGCAAGAAGCCAGCGAAGGGCTTCCCACTCACCTGCTCCACGATGAGGGCCAGCACCGCGTAGCCCGAGTTGCTGTAACGCACCGCGCGCCCCGGCGCGAAGTATGTCCGGTCCGCGCGAGCCAGGAGCCCGAGCACATCGCGGTCCTTCACCTGCTCGGTCTGCGTGGCCGGAACAAACGCCTCGTAGTCCCAGATGCCCGACGTGTGCTGGAGCAGGTGGAGGACCCGGACCTCGCCCAGGTACGCGGGGAACCCCGGGAGCACGTCCACCACGCGGTCCTCCAGCCGCAACCTGCCCTCCTTCACCAGCACCTGCACCGCCATCGCGGTGAACTGCTTGGAGAGCGACGCGAGGCGGAAGTGGCTCTCGGGCGTGGCCTTCGTCCGGTGCTCCAGCTCGGACAAGCCATAGGCGCGGCTGAGCACCACCCGCCCCTCCTGAATCACCACGACGCTGGCCCCCGGCCGCTCCGGACTGTCGTAGTCCGCGAAGAGCGCGTCCACCTCCGGAGTCCTTCGGACGCTCGGCGAGGAGGCGGCACACCCCACGAGCATGCACAGCATGAAAAAGGACACGGCTCCCAGCACGGGGCGATTCATGCCCTCATGATGGACGAGAACGCCGCAGCTCCGCGCGGACTTTCAGCTCCGCTTCGCCGGCCTGCGCCCGTGAAGCGAGGCCCCCGCCACGCCCGCCAGCAGCAGGATGGGCGCCAGCAGCACCGCCGCGAACCAGGACAGCGCATAGGCGACTCCGAAGAAGAACCCCATCCGGTCCGTCTCCATCGTACCGGAGAGGATTCCAACGTACTGGCGTCCCCCAAGCAGATGAAGCACCAGGAAGACAGCGAACAGCATCAACGCCCCCAACACCGTGGGCGCACGCAACACGCGGGTGAGCATCATCGAACAACCTCCATCTTTCGCGCGAACAGAACCTGCCGCCACAGCGGCCCTTGAGTCAGCGAGTACAGAAGCACGGCATCCGACAGCGAGTTGCCCGCCGCGAAGCGCAGCCCCGTGTCCTCCTGCACGGGGAAGGCCGCGAAGCGCAGGCTCGTGAGCAGCCCCTTCAGCAGCTCCGTGTCCTCGAACGCCCCCGCCGCCACGAACGCCAGACCACTCGAGCCCGCGTTCACATTCACCAACGGGATGGTGGGTCCAGAGTCGACGTCCGCCACCGCCCGGGGCGCCGCCTCGGGCCACTCCCCCGCCCACGCGAACCCCCACAGCTCTCCGATGAGCTCTTTCCGGGCGCGCGCGTACTGCTCACGCGCGAAGTCCGCGTCGACCAGTTGCAGCATGTGAGCGGCGAGCCACAGCGTGGACCCCTCCGGCCCATCCAACGTGCGCCCCTGATACGTGAACTCGGCGACGAGCAACCCCGTGCGAGCGTCCACCAGGTGCTCCCGCGCGGACGCCACCCACCGCGCGCGCAGCGAGGAGTGGTCCCGCCCGTCCAACGCATCGGAGATGCGCAGCGCGGCCAGCGCCATCGTGTTGCAGAACGTCCATCCCTGGTCGGGATAGCTCTCCGCCGCCAGGATGGGCGCGCGCTCGAGCTGCCCCACGATGAGGTCCACCCGCTCGCGCAGCAGCGGGGCCCAGTCCGCGCGCGGCTCCACCCACTGACGGGCCGCGAGCATCAAGGCCAGCTCCCCATCGATGAAGAGGCTGCGCCCGGCGGCGTCCTTGAACGGCCTGCCATGCCCATACGGCAGCAGGAAGAACTCCTGGCCGCGCCGCTCATCGTCCAGGGTGCGCGACACCAGCGCGTCGACGACGGCGAGGTGCTCCGCCTTTCGCTCGGGCTCCCGGAGCGCCAGGTTCGCGAAGGCCAGCGCGGAGAACGTGCGCGCCATCAGGTCCCACTCCGGATTGAGCCGCCGGAGCATCGCGCGCTCAGCGCCACCCTCCTGAGAGGCGAGCTCGCGCTGACGGGCGGCGAGCGCCGGGACCATCTCGTGCACGTCCGAGGGCCGGAACCACAGGTGCAGAGAGGGAACCCACACCGCCGCCGCCACCAGGAGCAGGAACAGCAGAAGGAAGACGCGTCGCATGTTTGAAGTATCCAGCGTCCAACGAAGGGGCGCGGCGCCACGGCCATGGACGGTCGAGACGTCGCGGTGAGCGGTCGCCAGGGACACGGCAGACGAGCAGACAATCGCTTGCTCCATCCGTCGCCCGCTCCACGGATGCGCGTTTGCCCCACTGGCTTGGACCTCGGTCCATCCCCAGTTTCAGCCGCCAGACGTGCAAGCACATAAGGCCACTTCCGAGGGGCAAGGGTCTGTCATGTGGAGAACACCGCCGGCAGCGTGGGAGCCCGGTCCGAGGAGGTGGCGAATCCTCGGGATGCTCCGCCGCGCCGAACCCGCCGACGACGCACTCGCCACCCTGTTGGGCCTGCTGGGTCAGCGCCGCGCATCCCCTCGCGGCCCTGGGAAGCGCTGGCGCGGTGCCTCCGCGCGGATGAGCCCCGAGCATGGGGCCGCGGACCTGGATGACGGCGCCGTCGACTGCGAGGCCGCTATCGCCTCCTGGTGATGCGCCTGCTAACACGCCGGGGATGAACGCGCCCCGCCCCAATGCCTTGCTGTCGGACCGCGACGTGGACTTCCAGCTCGACGAGGTGGTGCGGGTCTCCGCCCTCTGCGCGCTGCCCGCCTTCTCGGAGCACTCGCGCGAGACGTTCGGCCTGCTGCTCGACAGCGCGCGGCGCTTCGCCCGCGAGGTGCTCTACCCCACGTATCGAACGCTGGACCTGGAACCTCCCACGTTCAAGGACGGCCGGGTCCACGTCCATCCGCTGATGCGCGAGCTGTACCCACGCATGGTGGAGCTGGGGATGCTCACCGCGACACGGCCTCCGGAGGTCGGCGGACAGCAGCTCCCGCTCACGATTCACGCGGTGGCCAGCGCCTACCTGATGGCGGGGAACCTGAGCGTCTATGCCTACCTCGGGCTGACGCAGGGCGCGGCCCACCTGCTGGAGGCCTTCGGCACGCCCGAGGTCAAGGCGGCCTTCATGGAGCCGCTGTACCGCGGCGAATGGACGGGCACCATGGCTCTCACCGAGCCGCAGGCGGGCAGCAGCCTGGCCGACGTGCGGACCCGCGCGACGCCCGCGCCGGATGGGACCTGGCGCCTCCAGGGCTCGAAAATCTTCATCAGCGGAGGCGACCAGGACTTCACCGAGAACGTCGTGCACCTCACGCTGGCGCGCACCGAAGGGCTGGAGAGCGGCACGAAGGGCATCTCCCTGTTCGCGGTGCCCGCGCGGAGGCTCGAGGGCAAGACGCTGGTGGACAACGACGTCCGCGTGGCGGGCGTCATCCACAAGATTGGCTGGAAGGGCATCCCCAGCCTCGTCCTCAACTACGGCGAGTCGGGCGACTGCCACGGGTGGATGGTGGGCCCGCCCGGACGGGGCCTTGCGTGCATGTTCCAGATGATGAACGAGGCGCGCATCATGGTGGGCCTCAACGGCGTCGCCACCGCGTCGGTCGCCTACCATGAGGCGGTGGCCTACGCGCGCGAGCGTCCCCAGGGCCGCCCCGCCTGGGCCAAGGACGCGACGCGTCCGCAGTTGCCCATCATCGAGCACGCGGACGTGCGGCGCATGCTCCTGCGCCAGAAGGCCATCGTGGAGGGCGGCCTGTCGCTCCTGGTGGCGGCGGCCTTCCAGGCGGACCTCGCCGCGCATTCACCGGACGAGGAGACGCGCCGGCGCGCGGGGCTGCTCGCGGACCTGCTGACGCCCGTGGCGAAGACGTTCCCCGCCGAGCGGGGCTTCGAGTCCAACGCCCTCGCGGTACAGGTGCATGGCGGTTACGGATACTCCAGCGAGTACCTGCCCGAGGCGTGGCTCAGGGACCAGAAGCTCAACAGCATCCACGAGGGCACCACGGGCATCCAGGGGCTCGACCTGCTGGGACGCAAGGTCATCGCGGGCGGTGGCGCGGCGCTGACGCTCTTCGCGGACGCGGTGGGCCAGAGCGTGAGCCGCGCCCGCGAGGCCGGCGTGGAGTCCGCATGGTGTGACGCGATGGAGCGCACGCTGGGAGAGGTGTGTGAGCTGGTGGCGGAGCTGGGCGCGCGAGGGATGGCGGGCGAAGTAGAGCTGATGCTGCGCCACAGCGCGGACTTCCTGGAGCTGTTCAGCGTGTTGGCGGTGGCGTGGCGCTGGCTGGAGCAGGCCGCGGCGGCGAAGGAGGGCCTCGCGCGCCGGCAGGGGGACGCGGACTTCTACGAGGGCAAGCTCGCGGCGGCGCAGTACTGGTTCGCGGTGGAGCTGCCTCGAGTGCCGCTGCTCGGTTCGCTGTGCCGCACGGGCGAGGACTCCTACGCCCGGATGAAGCCCGAGTGGTTCTGACGACACTCCGGGCGCGCGGCCAGGCACGGGGCCCCGCGCCTGGAGGCCCAGGACTTCAGGGCGATTCGGCTCGTTTCCAGTGCAGGATGCGTCAGGCTCCGTAGAATGAGGGGGTGACGGTTTCCTTCCACCTGTGTCAGCCCGGTGGAGGCGCCTCGTGCGGCGCCTGCTGCGGCCTCTACAACTTCAAGGACCATTCGCGTGGCGCGCTGACCGAGCAGCTCGCCATGCAGACCGAGCGGCTGCGGCGCGCCCCTCAGGAGCCGGAGGCCTGGAGCGCGGCGGCGCGGGAGCTGACGGACGCCCGGCGCGCGACGCCCTTGTTTCCCGCCGTGCGCGTGTGTCCCCTCCTGGGCTTCCTGGACCGGGAGCGCACGCAGGTCGGGTGCCTGGGACATCCGAAGGTGACCGGGGGCAAGGACCTGCGCGACTGCGGCGTCTATCGCTCATCCGTGTGTGAGACCTTCACCTGTCCTTCCTTCGGCTGGCTCTCGGACGCGCAGGCGCGGCTGGTGCTGGCCGCCTGTTCGGACTGGTACTTGTACGGACTGGTCATCACCGACGTGGAGTTCGTGCGCGGCTGCCTGCGCTTGTTGGAGTGGGAGCTCGCGGGACCGGCGAGGCCGGAGCAGATGCTGGAGCAGCCGGAGGTGCTCGCGGCGGTGCGGCGGCTGTTCGCGCTGAAGGAGACGGCACCGCGAAGGGACCCGAAGGCGGCGGTCTTCGGCCGCTTCACGCGCGACACGGAGGGCGAGCCCGTGCCGCGGATGCTCGACTACATGAAGCTGGAGATGCGCGCGGCGCCCGAGGACGACGTGGTCCTCTGTCTGGGCTACACGCCCGGCAACGCCCTCGAGTTGCTCGCCTCGCGCGAGCTCGTGCGCTCACACGTGAAGGCCGTGGCGCGTGCGATGACGGCGTGGCCTCGCTAGGTCACCCCAGCGGCGCCACACCAGGAACGAGCAGCAGCCCCCCGGGCCGCACCGGCTGTCGTGGTGGGTCTCCCACCCCTTCCGGCCCACGGGGCCAAGGTGGGATAACGCTTCCCGCCACGAACTGAATGGCCTTTCGGGCTCACCGTCGAGAGGCCTAAGGACACAGTGGCGCGAGTGGGACTTCGTGTCGTGCTTGGAGGCGAGCGGATGGATGGCCAGGTCCTGGCGGCGGGAGCAACCCACTCGAGGTGGCGCGGCCGTGGGCGCGTGGCCTGGGCCCTGCTGGGGCTGCTCACCACCTGCACCCCGCGAGGCGTGAGCACCCCCGAGCCCTCCGTGCCGCCTCCGCCCCGGCTCTCGCAGCAGCAAATCGCGAAGCTCATCCCCCCCCACGTGAAGGAGCGTGAAGGCTGGGCCCGGGACGTGCTCACCGCGCTGGAAGCGGAGGAGGTGTTCCCCTCCCCCATGACGGTGTGCTCGGTGCTCGCGGTCATCGAACAGGAGTCCGGCTTCCAGGCGGACCCGGCGGTGCCGAACCTGTCGCGCCTGGTGCGCAAGCGCCTGGAGGACCACGCGGACACGCTGGGGCCGCTGGGACGCAAGGCCCTGTCCTCGGTGCTGTCGGGCAAGGCGCCGGGCCAGAAGCGCACCTTCGACGCGAGGCTGCGCGCCGTGCGCACCGAGCGGGACTTGGACCGGCTCTTCCGCGACATGCTCGCGTACTACGAAGCCCAGTACCCCACGACGTTCGCCACCATGAACCTGGCGAGCTCCCTGTTCTCCTCGCGCCGGCTGGAGGACTTGAACCCCGTCACCACCGCGGGCTCCATGCAGGTGAGCGTCCGCTACGCGGTGGAGAAGGAAGGCGAGGACGCGGACCCCGTGAAGGTGCGCGAGTCCATGTACACGCGCGAGGGCGGCGTGCGCTTCGGCACGGCGCGCCTCATGGGCTACGAGGCCGCCTATGCCCAGCCCCTCTTCCGCTTCGCGGACTACAACGCGGGCCTCTACGCCTCGCGCAACGCGGCGCTCCAGGCCCAGGTGAGCCAGCTCACCCAGGTCCCCCTGACGCTGGATGGCGACCTGCAACTCTATGACAAGAACGGAGTGCCCCGGAGCGAGGACAGCAAGTCCCTGACCACCTTGCTCACCTTCCGGCGCCGCCATGCACCGGAGCTCAGCGAGAACCAGGTCCGCCGCGACGTGAAGAAGGAGAAGCGCGAGGACTTCGAGTCCACCGAGACCTTCCGCGCGGTGAAGCGCGCCTACGCGAACCAGACGGGAGAATCCCCCGCGTACGCGCAGCTCCCCCAGGTGACGCTCCAGAGCCCCAAGCTGAAGGCAGAGCGCACCACGGCCTGGTTCGCGCGCTCCGTGGACGCGCGCTTCCAGAAGTGTCAGACGCGTTACCGGGAGCTGACCCGGGAGCCCGCGAAGCCCCGCGTCGACGCGAGCACGCGGTAGGACCCCGGCGCCAGGAAGCACGCCGGGGCCCAGGGATTCACACGCTCAGCCGCCCGTGCCTCACGGCGTGGTGAACAACGAGCTGATGGCGTCCGCGTTGTAGTGCGGCATCCGGTCCGCCGCCTTGAACGGGGTGTGCTTCACGTCGTACCGGGGCGCGTCGACGGCGGTGACTCGCAGGTAGTAGATGCTGTCCGGCTGCAACATGTCGGGCGGCAGGCGCACCTGGGTGACGGAGCCCGGCGCGTAGAGATACCCCGAGGGCACGGTCATCCCCAGCTGGGTGTCGTACCGGAAGAGGCCCACGCGATAGGAGTTGGGCGTGCCCAGCACGGGCGGCTCCCAGGCGACGACGGGACTGGCGGTCCCCACCTCGCGCGGCGTGCTCGCCTTCACCCCGTCGATGGTGACGGCGCGCGGCGGAGACACCCTCGGCACCACCGGACCCGAGATGAGGTTGTCGAGCATGTCGTAACCGCCATTCGTCCCGGACAGGGAGACGGTGCGACCCGAGCCATCCGGCACCGTCTCCGTGACGCGGTAGCTGAAGGACAGGTAGCTCAGGACACCCCAGCTCGAGGGATACGGATTGCCGAACTTCAACCGGCTCGTGAAGTCGAAGATGGCGCCCTGCGGGATGCGCAGGGTGAGCAACTCACCGGCATAACCAATCCAGGTCTCATCGACGCCATACGGTGTCGGCGCGACGTTGAAGGACGCCGTCGTGGGCTGGGCGCTCGGGTGGACCTCCGAGGTGAAGTGGGCGTAGGCGGGCAGACGCCACTCCATGGGGAACTCCCGCATCTTCGCCGGCTGGAGCTTCCCCGTGACGGGCAACGGCGTGACACCGTCCGGGACGAAGTCGAAGGGCGCCACCTCCAATGAACGCTCCACCGCGTAGTACGTCAGCGACCGGCCATCCGGTGTCCGTCCCGCGGGGAAGGGACTGACCTGATTGACGTGGAAGCGGTCACCCTTCTCCGCCTCGAGCACGGGGAGCGTCATCCCCAGGCTGGAGTAGAACTCCGCGTCGCTCGTGTTGATGGAGGTCGACCCCGCGGGAAGGCCATTGAAGAGGTACGTCTCCCCCATGAACTCCAGCTGCGTCGAGTTCAGGTGCAGCCGGCTCCCCGGCTGCCACGGCGTCAGGTTGAGCAGGTTGAGCTGGAGCGGCATCGAGGGTCCCATCGCGACGGAGACCACATCCGGCCGGCCCACGCGGTTGTTACCGATGTCCACCTCTCGCGCATCGGTGACGACGTACGACGCGCCCGTGTGCAGGTAGTACGTCCCCTCGGGCACGCCCGAGAAGCGCCACCCCCCGGGCGCCGCGGAGCCTTGGATGACCAGGAAGTTGGCCCCGTCGTGCACGAGAATCTCGGGCGGATTCGCGGACAGGTCCTCGGCCCGCTCCGCGACGCCCACCGACGTGTGGAAGCGGGAGAGCCGCTTCACGAAGACCACGTCACTCGGCGCGGGCCCGCCATCCGGAGGAGACCCCGCGTCGGGCGCACAACCCTCCGTGACGGGCTCGCCCATCCAGGTTCCGTCCCCGGGCGTGCCGGTGTCCGTCACCACGGGCTTCACCCCATCCTGAAACTCATTCGAATCACCCGGGCCGGCGCCACACCCCACCAGCCACGAGACACACGCCGCCCCCAAGACAAAAGACTTCCTCAAGCGTTGCATGACACCCCCACCAATGAAAGACACAGAATTCACGACCCAAAAACCACAACGAGAGACTTTGCACAATCCAAGCCCAGCGACGCTTTCACGGCGCCGGGTATCCAACCCATGAGATTAAAGACGTGCGCAACTCAAACGAGACAGGTGTCGCTCCACCCAGTGGCTTCGAGGCCGCACGAACGTGGCACGCCGCCCTCAGGGCGTGGTGAACAAGGAACTGATGGCATCCGCGCTGTGAGAGGGGACCGTCTCATTCGTCTTGAACGGACGCCTCTTCACGTCAAAACCCGGCGCGTCGAGGGCCGTCACGTGCAGGTAGTAGATGCTGTCGGGCTGCAACATGTCGGGAGGCAGCCGCACCTGGGTGATGGAGCCCGGAACGTCGATGAACCCCGTGGCCACCATCCCGCCCATCTCTCCGTCGAAACGGTCCAGACGCACGCGATAGGCAGAGGGAGAGCCGAGCAGCGGAGGCTCCCAGGCGACGACGGGGCTGGCGGTCCCCACCTCTCGCGGCGTGCTGGCATCCACCCCATCGATGGTGAGACTTCGGGGTGGCAACACGCGTGGAACCACGGGGCCCGCGATGAAGGGGTCGAAGCGGTCGTGCACGCTGTTCCGCGCGGAGAGCCTGACGACGCGCCCCGAGCCGTCCGGCAGCGGCTCCATGACGCGATACTCGGAACCCGCGATGCCCACGACGCTCCAGCTTGGCGGAAATGGATTGCCGAACTTCAACCGGGCCGTGAAGTCATACGCGGCCCCCAGGGGTAGCCGCAGGGACAGCAGCGTGCCCGAATAGCCAATCCACCCCTCTGACACGCCATGAGCGGCGGGCAGGAGCGTGAACGTGGACTGCGCGTAGTTGGCGCGCGGGTGCGCGGTGGTGGCGAGGTGCTCGAAGAGGGGCAGACGCCACTCGACTGGGAACTCGCGCACCGGCGCCGGCTGGAGCCACGCGGTGACGGGCAGCGGCGTGATGCCATCCGGAGTGAAGTCGAAGGTCCCCACCTCCACCGAGCGCGACAGGGCGGTGTACCTCACGGGCCTTCCATCCGGCGTCGTCCCCACGGAGAACGGACTGAGCTGATTCACATACAGCCGGTCGCGCTTCTCCGACTCGAAGATGGGGAGCCCGCTCCCCGTGTAGGAGGAATAGGCGGCCCCGTCGACCTGGAGCGAGGTCGCGCCCAGGGGGATTGCTCCGGGGACATACACATCGCCACTCATGTCCACTTGTGCCGAGGCGAGCTCGAAGAGCGTGCCCTGCGCCCAGGGCTCCAGGTTCGACAGGTTGAGATTCAGCGACAAGAGGCCGCCGGTATCGACGTGGACCGCGTCCGGCCGGCCCAGGCGGTTGGAGCCAATCTCCACCTGCCTCGCGTCGGTGACGACGTAGCGCCCCCTCGCGCTCAGGTAGTACGGCCCCTGGGGCACGCCCAGGAAGCGCCACCCACCGGGAGCCGCCGAGCCCTGGATGACCCGGAAGCGGGCCCCATCGAACACCAGGACCTCGGGGGGATTCGACGACAGGTCATCGGCCCGCTCCGCGATGCCGACTGGGGTGTGGAAGCGCGTGGTGCTCGTCACGAGGACGCTGTCATCTGGCGCGGGACCTCCATCTGCCGAGGGACCCGCATCCGGGGTGGACCCTCCGTCGGGCGCGCAGCCCTCGGTGACCGGCTCCCCCATCCACGTCCCATCGCCCGGAGACTCGACGCCCGCGGGCGTCACACCCTCTGACTCGCTGGGTCCGGCGGAACACCCCGCCAGCAATACGACACACATCATCCTCGACATGAAAGCAATGCACGACAGGCGCACACCAACCCCCAATCCACTCAGCTTCCACGGCCTTGTTTCTGGAAGCTTTCGACAAACCCCGACACGCGCGAATCTGCGCAATCCTGACGTGGCGAGTGTTGCGACGCCGCGCACCAGGGTCGGAAGTGAATGGAGTTGCGCAACCTGCCCCTGTCAGGTGTTGCGCGGCGAGGTGCCTCGGGGAAGAGAGGCTACGGCCATCCAGGCCCGCGGGTGCTGCTCGGCGGCGGGCCCGGATGGCTCGATTGCGTCAGCGCTTGGTGGGCGCCGACGGCGGACTGAAGCGCTTGTCGGAGATCTTCATCTCCGTGACGGGGCCGTACTTGCTCGCCAGTTCGCGGATGTCCGACGCCTTGCCGATGAGGACGAACGTGAGGTTCTCCGGCGCGGGCAGCGTGCGCTGGATGACGGTGGACACGTCACCGCGGGTGGCGCGGGTGACGGCGGCGGCGAAACCATCCACGTCGCTGGAGTCCAGGTTGTAGAAGGCCAGCTCCGACAGCTTGTTGGCCACCTGCCCACCCGTCTCGAGCGTGGGAGGGAACTGGCCCTGCACGAAGGCCTTGGCCGACGCCAGCATCGCGTCATCCATTCCAGACGTGCGGTAGCGGGAATAGACATCCAACGCCATGTCGATGGCCTTGCCCGTCGTCTCCGTCTGCGTGAAGGAGAACATCACGAACGAGCCGGGCTGGGTGTTCTGCGAGAAGCTCGCGCGAGCGCCATAGGTGAGGCCGGACTTCACGCGCAGCTCGGTGTTGAGCAGCGAGGTGAACCGTCCGCCCAGCACCGTGCGCACCAGCCCCGCCGTGACGCGGTCCGCGTCGTTCCGGGCGATGCCCGTGTTCCCGATGGAGAAGTACGTCTGGGTGGCGTCGGGCTTGTCCACCAGCAGGACGCGGCGGCCCTGGGTGACGGCGGTGGCGGGGACCTGCGGAGCGGGGCTCGACGCCTTGGCCCAGCCCTCCAGCGCGGCCGTCAGCTTCGCGCCGAGCTCCTTCGTGTCGAAGTCGCCCACGACGGACAGGATGAGCCGGTCTCCACCGAGCTGGCTCTTCGCGTACTCGAGCACGTCCTTGCGGCTGAGCGTGGGCAGCGAGGCCTCGGTGCCGCCCACGGGGGTGCCGTAGGGGTGGCCCGAGAACTGGAACGCCTCGAAGTAGGCGTTGATGAGGGCGCGCGGGTCTCCGTCCTTCGCGGCGATGATTTCGGAGGCCATGCGCTCGCGCGTCTTCTTCAGCTCGTCCTGGGCGAAGCGCGGGCGGATGAGCAGGTCCGACAGGAGCTCCACCATCAGCGCGCTGTCGCGGGACATGAACTGGCCGGTGATGGACAGCCGCTCCAGGGCCGCGTCCGCGGTGAGCGTGGCGCCCACGCCGTCCACGGCCTCGGCGAACTGGCGGGCGTCACGCGAGCCCGCGCCGCGCTGGAGGAGCTCGGCGGTGAGCGCGGCCAGGCCCTCCTTGCCGGCGGGGTCCGCGAGCGCTCCACCGCGCACCCACGCGCTGAAGGAGATGAGCGGAACGTCCCTGCGCTCCACGAGGAGCAGCTGCGCGCCGTTCTTGAGCGTGAGGACGGTGGGCTTGGGGAGGGTGACGCCTTGAGTAGCGGGAGCGGCGGTGGCCGGCTTGGGCGGCGTGGCGACGCTCTCGGCCATGGCCGGGCCCGAGGAGAGCAGGACCGTGGCGACGACTGTCTTCCAGGAGAGGGGGGCAATCATCGCTTGGCGTCCTTGCGGGCGGCGGGGGTGGAGGCGGCTTCCTCGGTCGGGACGAGCCAGCCGACGGTGCGGCGCTGGGTGGCGAAGATGCGCGCGGCGACCTTGCGGAGGTCCTCGCGGGTGACGCGCTCGTAGCGAGAGGGCGCGTCGAAGAGCTCGCGGTAGTCGCCACGGAAGGTCTCCGCGGCGCCCAACGCGTAGGCGCGGGTGTTGATGGTCTCCAGCGAGCGCCAGAAGTTGGCGAGCGTGATGTTGCGAGCCTTGGTCAGCTCGGCTTCGGTGACGCCGCTCTTCACGACGCGGGCGAGTTCCTCGGTGAACAGGGACTCGACGCGGGCCAGATTGCCGCCGGGCGCGAGGTCCGCGGTGAGCCAGACGAGGGACGGGTCGAAGCCCGGGTTGAAGAAGGTGCCCACGCGGATGGCGGCGCGCTCCTCCTCGACGAGGCGGCGGTGGAGGCGCGAGGAGTCACCATCGCCCAGGATGTTGAGCAGGAGGGTGAGCGCCTCGACGTCGGCGTCCTTGGCGGACATGCCCTGGTAGGCGAGCTGGAGGAGCGGGGACTGGGCGAGCTTCTTGAGGACGATGCGCCGCTCACCCTGCTGCTCCGGCTCCTTCGTGCGGACGGGCTCGGGCGCGGGCTGGGAGGGGATGGGCTCCAGGTACTTCTCGACCAGGGCGAAGACTTCGGCCGGGGTGACAGCGCCGGTGAAGACGAGGGTGCCGTTGTTGGGGGCGTAGTAGGTCTTGAAGTAGCGCTGGAGGTCCTCCATGCGCCACGACTCGATGTCGGACGGCCACCCGATGACGGGGAACTGGTAGGGGTGGGCGACGAAGGCGGTGGCCTGGACCTGCTCCATGAGCGCGGACATGTTGTCGTTGTCCACGCTGGAGCGGCGCTCCGAGTAGACGACGCCGCGCTCGGACTCGATGACCTTGGGGTCGAACGAGAGGAATTGGAGGCGGTCGGCCTCGAGCTGGAAGATGACGTCGAGGGCCGAGCGAGGGAACCAGTCCTGGTAGACGGTGACGTCCTCGGAGGTGAAGGCGTTGTTGGAGCCGCCGTTGGCCTCCATGACGCGGTCGAACTCACCGGGGCCAAACTTCTTGGCGCCGTTGAACATCATGTGTTCGAAGAAGTGAGACAGGCCGGTGATGCCTGGGTATTCGTTGCGGCTGCCGACGCGAAACCAGTTGTTGAGGGTGATGTTGGGGATGTCGTGGTCGGGCCAGACGATGACCTTGAGGCCGTTCTTGAAGGTGCGGCTCTCGACGTTGGCGCCGAGTTTCTGGGTGGAGGCGGCGGCGGGCTGGGAGGCCGCCTTGGCGGGTGCCTGGGCGATGGCGGCGGGGGCCGCCAGCAGCGTCAGGCACGACGTCCAGAGGAGGGATTGACGGAACATCCGTGCTCCTGTCGTGGAGGAAGGCGCCCGGGAACGGGCTGCCGGGCACGATATTCCACATGGGAGCCGGTGTGCCCACCCATGAGGGTGGGCGGGGGGCTCAAGCGCCGAGCACGCCGCGCAGCACGTCCTGGAAGTAGTTGATGCTTCCGACGTGGGTCTGGTGGTGCTTGGCGGACTGGTGGAGGCGGAGGACGACGGCCTCGAACTCGGCCTGGCTGACGTCGCGCAGGGACATGTAGAGGCGGGCGGCGGCCTGGAGGTAGGAGAAGAGGGGGTTGCGGTCGGTGCCGTCGGGGCGGCGGGCCAGGTGGCGGTAGAGCCGCTCGAATTCCTGGTCGGTCTCGGTGTTGCGGACGGCGCGGCAGTAGCCGGCGGCGGTGGCCTCGATGAGGATGAAGAACGGGTGGTATTCGGGGGGCGGGGCCTTGGCGAAGCTGGGGGGCGTGGTGTTGCCGGTCCACAGCTTCGAGATGGGCTGGAGGTCGACGTGGGCCAGCTGTTCGCCGGCGCGGACCTGAGCGCGGGGGCCCACGGGAATCACGCGCTTGTTCTCATCCCATTCCACGGCGACAAACAGCCGGTCCGGGGCATCCACCTTGATGCCCGCCTTCTCCAGCTCCGCCACTGCGTTCGCGTCCATCTCGTGTCCATCCTCCGAGCCCCCTGTCTACCCCGCCCCGGGCATTCGATGCACCCGGCTTCGTGAGAAGACGTCCGCTCGCCCCCTCTCCACACGGCGGGTGTGCCCGAGGGACACGGGGGCTGGGCTAGGGTGTCCCGGTGTCCTCCCCTTTCCTGCTGATTCCTGAATCCCAGTGGGTCGCATCGAACGCGCTGGCCTTCGCCATCCGCGACCGCTCTCCGGTGAGCCCGGGGCACACCCTGGTGATTCCGCGTCGCCCGGTCGCCACCTGGTTCGACGCCACATCCGAGGAACAGCGAGCCCTCTTCGAGTTGGTCAACGAAGTGAAGGCGGGTCTGGACACGGAGCTGCGCCCGGATGGGTACAACCTGGGCATCAACGTGGGGACCGCCGCCGGACAGACGGTGTTCCATCTGCATGTGCATGTCATTCCCCGGTTCCAGGGGGACGTCGGAGACGCGCGCGGTGGCGTCCGGCATGTGATTCCTCACAAGGGGAACTATCTGGCCGGGCAGCAGGCGAAGCCGCTGGCCACGGGTGGACTGGAGGACCCGTTCCTGACTCATCTGGAGCCGCTGTTCTCGCGTGCAATGGATATCGCGGTGCTCGCGGCGTTCGTGCAGGACAGTGGTCTGGAGGTGCTGCGGCAATCCGTGGACGCGGCCCTCTTGAGAGGAGCGCGCGTGCGAATCCTCACGGGGGACTACTTGACCATCACCCAGGCGGAGGCCTTGCGGCGTCTGCTGGACTGGATGGACGAGGACAGTGTCCTCCAGGGAGGAAGCCGGGGACGCTTCGAGGCACGCATCGTGGAAGTGGAGAAGGAGCGAGTGTCCTCGTTCCATCCCAAGTCCTGGCGATTCAAGGGCCACGGGCTCGCGGTGGCGTACGTGGGTTCGAGCAACATCTCCCGCGCCGCGCTGAAGACAGGCATCGAGTGGAATCTGCGTGTCGAGCAGGACCGGGACCCTCGGGCGTGGGGCGAAGTGGTCGATGCCTTCGAGGCGTGGTGGGAGCGCGCCACGCCGCTGGAGGCGGACTGGGTGGAGGCCTATGCGCGGCGAGCGCGAATCACGCAGCGGGCCTTCGCGCCCGTCGAAGTGGAGCCGGTGCTCGCGCCTCGAGAACCCCATGTCCTTCAGCGACAGGCCTTGCAAGCGCTGAAGCGAAGCCGGGAGGAAGGTCGGCGTCGTGCGTTGGTGGTGCTCGCGACGGGATTGGGGAAGACGCTGCTGGCCGCGCTGGACGTGGCGGCCTTCGGTGCGCGGGGGGAGACACAACCACGAGTCCTCTTCGTGGCCCACCGCGAGGAGCTGTTGGTCCAGGCGGCGGAGACGTTTCGCCGTCAGTTCCCCGGGCTGCGCTTTGGTTGGTACGTGGGGACGAAGTCGTCGCTCGCGGGCGATGTGGTGTTCGCCTCGGTGCAGAAGCTGTCGAACCGCGATGGGCTGGAGGCGCTGCGAGAAGCGGAGCGTTTCGACTACGTCATCGTGGATGAAGTGCATCACGCGGCTGCGGTGAGCTATCGGGTCATTCTCTCGCGTCTGGAGCCTGCGTTCTTGCTGGGCCTCACGGCGACGCCCGAGCGCGCGGACGAGGGAGATATCCTCGGGTTGTTCGATGACCACCTCGCCTATCGGGCGGACCTGGGGGAAGGCATCGAAGCGGGGCTGCTGACGCCGTTCGCGTATCTGGGGCTCAAGGACGATGTGCCCTACGAGAACCTTCCCTGGCGAAGCCGGAGCTTCGAGCCTGAGGCACTGGCACAGGCGGTCCAGACCGAAGCACGGATGCGGACACTATGGCGGGCGTGGGAGGAGCACGCAGCGAGCCGGACGCTCGTGTTCTGTGTCTCGGTCTCCCACGCGAACTATGTCCAGCGATGGCTGAGTGAAAAGGGCGTGAGGACCGCGGCGGTCTACTCCGGGCCGGGCTCGGCGGACCGAGCGCAGACTCTGAGAGAGCTGGCGGAAGGCACGTTGGATGCGGTGTGTTCGGTGGACCTCTTCAACGAGGGCGTGGATGTGCCGAGCATCGACCGCGTGGTGATGCTGCGCCCCACGGAGTCACCCGTCGTCTTTCTCCAGCAACTGGGCCGAGGCCTGCGCAGGTCCGAGGGGAAGACGCGCGTCACGGTCATCGACTTCGTGGGCAACCATCGCTTGTTCCTCGACCGGGTGCGCACCCTGTTGGCGTTGGGACGTGGAGCGATGTCGCTGCGAGACTTCCTGGTGCACGACAAACAGCCCGAGCTGCCACCGGGTTGCTCCGTGCAAGTGGAGGTCGAGGCGAAGGAGATGCTGCGCCATTTCCTCGCGACAGGAGAGACCGAGGTCGCGCGCATGTACCGCGAGCTGCGAGACAGCCGGGGCCAGCGCCCCACCATCGGAGAGCTGTACCGGTTGGGTTACGCGCCCGCGTCGCTGAGCAAGCGCGGCGAGCACTCCGGGTGGTTCCAGTTCGTGGAGGCTGAAAAGGACCTCACCGACGCGCAGGCCCGAGCCCTGAGGCAAGACCCCGCGTGGTTCCGGGACCTCGAGTTCACGCACATGAGCAAGTGCTTCAAGATGGTGTTGTTGGAGGCATTGCTCGAGGCGGGTGCGCTGGAAGGGGGCCTGTCCTTGCCCGAGCTGGCGCGTCGGAGCCTGTCCATCCTGCGACGCAATCCTGAGCTGCTACAGGACATCGCGGGGGCCGAAGCGCTGGACCGTTCGCTCGACCCGAGCGCGTCGAAGTTCCTCGCGTATTGGAAGACGAACCCAGTCCACGAATGGACGCAGGACGGGAAGTGGTTCCGAGTGGAGGGAGACAGGTTCGTCCCGCGCTTCGCGCTGACGGAGGACACGCGAGAGTCCTTCGAGGAGATGACACGAGAGCTGGTCGAGTATCGACTGGCACAGTACCGCCGCCGTCGGCTCATCCAGTCTCAGGAACCCGGGATGTCCTTCGAGGCACAGGTCATCACCAACCAACGAGAGCCGATTCTCAAGCTCCCCGACCGGAGACAGCGGCCCGACATTCCACAGGGCGTCACCGAGGTCCGGCTCCCTGGTGGTGAGTCGTGGCGATTCAACTTCGTGAAGATCGCCGTCAATGTCGCGAAGCCCGAGGGAGAGGAGAAGAACCAGCTTCCGAAGCTCCTGAGAGGTTGGTTCGATGACTTCGCGGGGAAGCCGGGCACGGCCTTCCGAGTCCGCTTCACGCCGCACGCGGAGGGTTGGAACGTCGAGCCGGTACGAGCCGAGGTGCTCGCCTTCAAGCGTCCGACGGGTTGCATCTCGTTCCCGACGCTGCGCGCGGCCGCGGGGGCCGCCAGTCATGCGCTGGCGCTGGAGCAAGCCCCCGACGCGGAGTGGGTCCGTCTACCGATTCAAGCGCGGGGTGAAGGGTTGTTCGCGGTGCGCGCGTCGGGTGACTCGATGAATGGAGGAGACCACCCCATCCGTGATGGGGACTGGCTGGTGATGCGCTACGCCCGCGACCTCTCGCCGAGAGACCTCGAAGGCAAGGTGGCGCTCATCCAGGTGCCAGATGCAGCGGGGTATGCCTATCAGGTGAAGCGACTTGTGACTGTCGATGGGCGCTGGATGTTGCGGTCCGACAATCCCGAGCACGCGACAATCGTCGCGAGTGATGGGACTGAGCCCATCGCCCAGTTGGTCGAAGTGCTGACACCCGAGAGCCTCGCGCCATCCCCTGGGACCCGGCTCACGGAGTCACAGGTCATGGAGCACTTGGGTGTGTCCACGCCACTGAAGACAGGACGACAAGACGGACACTTGTTCCTCGTGGTCACGGGAAGTGATGAGCCTCGCCTCGAAACGCGAGTCCCGGACCGAAGACCTGGGGAGACAGCGTTCGTCCTGACACGAGAGTTCCCCCAGGACGCCTGGCGCTATGAGGGCGTGGCGCACTGGAGCGAGGCCAACGGTCGCTGGTCGCTTGGAGTCACCAACGAGTGAGTGGTTGCCGCTCTCCGAAAGGGCATGTCATCGTTTCCAGCCAAGAACAGCAACCGCGGACTGGCCGGGGGATGGTGTCGTGCTGACTGACGCGCAGGTGAAGGAGCTCTGGGAGAAGGCCCAGCCTTTTCCGGGGTGGGAGCAGTGGCAGAAGAACTACTGCGACTTGCTGCGGAAGGTCCGTGACCTCTCGGATGAAGAGCTGGCCCGGCCTGAGAACCAGGAGCTGCTTTGGTCGGCGGATGACCTCGTCCCTCTCGGCCCGCCCGGCAAGGTTGAGGTGAACGGGGCCTTCACCGACCCGGAGATCGTCGCCGCTGTCATCGAGCTCCGACATCTCAACTGGCCCAGTGACCCCAACACGCGGGCGGAGTCCCTGGAGGAAGCCGGAGAGCGAATCCTCTCCCTCGTCTCTCCTCGACACAGCCCACAACGCCCACAAGCGCGTCTGTGGCGACTGTTCGCAGTGCTCCTTCCGTCGGAGTTCCACTGCACATTCGACTTTCAGGCCCAGCTCAGTATCTCCAACATGCTGTTGCCCAAGGAGATCCCACACAGTCACGCGCTCGTTCGGGAGCGGCTGCGGAAGGTCCTCGGGACCGAGCGAACCCTGGAAGAGCATGTCCGTCGGTCCGTGTTTTGTTGGTGGCTCCAGGCGCACTACGAGGACATTGAGGACGGCCTGCACGATTTGAATCTGAGGACACCGACTCCGACGGAAACGCTCCATCCCATTGTCCTGTGGCCCTTTGGAAAACAGTTCAAGGCAAACGCGGCATTCAGGCTTCTCGTCAACGCCTATCGCGATGTGATTCGGACTTCGACTGCTGGCATCACTCGCGAAGATCTCGTGAAAGAGCTGGGCGACAATGACGAATACATGAACCTGTCGTACTCGACGCGACGAAGCCTCGTCGCACGGGTAACCGGGCTGGGCTTCCTGGAGGAAGGAGAACACCGGCTCCTCCACCCAACCTTGGATGGTTATGAGCTCCTGGAATGCGACGTGCCCGACATCCTGGTCCATCGGATGCTCGAGCGTGTCTTCCCCATCGCCTCCATCTTGCGGTTCCTCAAGGACGGCCCCCGCTCGGGTCCGGAGATTGTCAGCTACCAGCAGAAGATCTACCCAGGCTGGACTGGCACCATGGCGCCCTCCGCGAACCTGGCATGGGTCAAAGCGCTCCACCTGGTGGATCCGCTGCCGGGCAGGACGTACCAGCTCAATGCCTATGGTGCCGCATGGGAGGCACGGCTCCCGGCGGGGCTTCCTTCTCAAGCGCCTGAAATCCACGTCGCCGAGGACATGCTCGAGGACCTGGTGTCGGAGGTGGCCCAGGAGCTACAGCCTCCCACTATCGCGCCTCCTCCCCGTCCCTGGCCCGGACTGAACGAGCTTCGCCAAGGCCTCCAGAGCGACCCACTGACGCGAAGCTTCGTGCTCGACGATTCCCAGCTCAGCGCGCTCCACCACGCGTGGCACTGTCATCCTCACAAGCGCTTCGTCATCCTCGCGGGACTCTCGGGCACAGGAAAGACGGCGCTCGTCCGACACTATGCTCGCGTCTACTGCGCGGCGCTGAACCTGGACCTGGGGAAGCACCTGGAGGTCGTGGCTGTCTCTCCCGACTGGAAGGACCCTACGGGCCTGCTCGGCTACTACAACGCCTTGCACGAAGTCCCAACGTTCCAGGTCGAGCCGACACTGCGACTGCTGCTCAGCGCCACGAAGAACCCCTCCCTGCCCTACTTCCTCCTCCTCGACGAGATGAACCTCGCGCGGGTCGAGCAGTACTTCGCCCCCTTCCTCTCATCCATGGAGTCCGAACTCCCTATCGCGCTGCACGGACAAGACTCCCCGGTCAACGGTGTGCCTCATCGGCTCCCGTGGCCTCGAAACCTGTTCATCGCGGGCACGGTGAACATGGATGAGTCGACCTTCCCCTTCAGTGACAAGGTGCTGGACCGCGCCTTCACCCTGGAGTTCTGGGACGTCAACCTCCGCGCCTTCTTCGAGGCCCGACAGGCCGAGCGTCAGCCCGCGCTGGAACACGCCATCGAGGCGTTCCACCAGGCCCTGCGGCCCATTCGTCGGCACTTCGGCTACCGGACCGCGGGCGAGCTGCTCTCCTTCGTGGAGGCAGCAGGTCCCGACGCCTCCCTAGAAGAACAACGCCGTCTGTTGGACCAGGGAATCTTCTCCAAGGTCCTTCCTCGACTCCGTGGCGAATCGAACCCCGAGCTGCGCAACGCCTTCACGGTGCTCAAGAAGCTCTGCGAGACGGAGTCTCTCAAGCGGTGTGGCGAGAAGCTGAGCCAGATGGAGGCCAACAACCCTCGCACGGGCGTCATCCGGTTCTGGTCGTGACATGTACTTCCGGGACGCGAAAGGCCATCACCTCGAAGGCATCCTCCAGGACGGTGTCGTCGTCCTCGAAGAGGACCAGACCTATCAAATCGCCCTGCAACTGAGTGAAGCGGCGCAGGTGGAGTGTCGCGGCTGGTTCGGTGAGATGGAGCTGGAGTGGGACTCCACCTCCACCAGCTTCACCCTTCGAACGAGCTACTGGGTCGGGACTCAATCGCTGCGCATCCATGGCCCCCAGGGAGAGCAGCACCTCCCCGTGGAGGTGCTGCCTCGCAAGACCAAGCTCCAGCGCGAGGCTTGGGCCCATCTGCTCAGTGACCTGGACGCATGGATGCCCGGAGCCACGGTGGGCCAGGAAGGGGGCCGACATGGCAACGTGGGACACCACGGCTGCGACATCGCGGGAGTGGCCTCGGTGCTCGGCGACCTGGTGCCCGCGTTCGAGACCGCGCTGACGTCCGTGCTCCGCGCCCCCAAGGAGCACTCGGTCGAACACTGGACCGAGGTCCCCATCCACTCCGTCAAACAAGCGGACCGAGGAACCTTGCGCTGGCTCGCGAGCCATCCGAACACCTACCAAGGTGTCCGAGGCTACGCGGAGAGCTTCGGCGCTGGCCCCGTCCCACGAGTCCCCAGCCGCGCCTGGCAAGGTGCCCTTGACCACGCGGCCAATCGCCACGTCGCGTGGCTGACACGCCAGGTGGTGCTCAAGCTCCGAGACACCGTGGAGTGTGTTCAGAGGGGACTCAAGAAGGCGAAGTCACTGGACCCTGATTTGAAGCGTTGGTGTGACGCGCGAGTCCAGCGGCTGGCCCAGGGAGCCCACGACCTCGAGTCCCTCCTGCTCGAAACACCGCTGGGCACGATGACACCCGAGTACGCCTCGGACTCGGCGATTCTCACGTTCGTCGATGACCCGCTCTATGCGCGGGTCCATGCCTTCGCCCAGCTCTTCCTCTCACCTCGGTTCCAGCTTCCCGCCGACGATGCGCACCTGGCCGCTCCCGTTCGGCCGTCCTACGAGCTCTATGAACTCTGGACGTTCCTCGCGCTGCGACAACTGCTGGCGGAGGTTCTCCCTGAAGCCGAGTGGAGCGAAGACAACATCGACACCCTTCGACTCTTTGACGAGAAATCCCACGGTGCCAGCTACACCGCGAGCTGGCGGGGCCACGGAACCCTGACCCTCTCTTTCAATCTCTCGTTCCCCGCCTTCCTCACGAAGGAGCGAAAGAGGAGCTCACACTGGAGCATCTCGAAAACAAGGCGCCCGGACCTCGTCGTGACCTGGCGGCCCGAAGGGGGACAGGCGCGCTGGCTGTGTCTCGATGCGAAGTACCGCACCGCCCCCCAAGACATCGCCGACGCCTTCGAGTCCGCCCACGTCTACCGTGACTCCCTCCGGTGGCGAGACATGGGAGCGCAAGGACGCTGCGAGGGCGCGGTGCTGCTCGTTCCCGCCAGGCTCCCCGAGACAGAGCCCTGGTTCGAGAAGTCCTTCCGCGACGAGCATCACGTGGGCGTCTTCTGCCTGACGCCTGGGCAACCGCCGCCCACCGAGCTCATCGAGTGGCTCCTTCACACCCTCGCGTTGAAGCCCCTCGCTACTGAATCGACAGCAGTCGGATGAGCCCCCAGGCAGACAGCGCCAGGCCCGCGAAGCCCACGAGGCCCGCGTAGACCACTCGCATGCCCGCGCGCCGCAGCATGCTGATGTGAGTCCCCATCCCCATCGCCCCCATGGCCATCACCATGAGGAAGACGCTCGCCGTGGAGAGCGCGGCCTTCCCCGCCGCCGGCACCACTCCCACCGAGCCGAGCACCCCCACCGCGATGAACCCCAACACGAACCAGGGAATCGGCGGCTCCTTCCACGAGTAGCGCACCTTCCCTCCCGCCCCGGACATCAACCCCAACACCACCAACGCCGGCGCCAACAACACCACGCGCGTCAACTTCACCAGCGTCCCCAAATCCCCCGCCGCGGTCCCCCACGTGAACGCCGCCGCCATCACCTGCGCCACCTCGTGCAACGTGGCCCCCGACAGAATCGCGAGCTGCGCCGTGGTCAACCCCAACAGCGGTCCCACAAAGACGTAGAACAGCACCCCCATCGTCCCCAGAATCCCGCACAGGCCCACCGCCAGCGTGGTGTCCTCCTCCTCCGCGCGCGTCACGGAACTCGCCGCCACCACCGCGCTCGCACCACAGATGGATGTCCCCACCGCCAGCAACGTCCCTAACTTCTCCGGGACACCGAAGCGCCGCGTCACCCAACGGATGCCCAGGATTCCTCCGACGATGACGGCCAGCGCCAGCAACAACACCCTCGGCCCCACCTTCGCCACCAGCGCGAAGTCCAACCGCGCCCCCATCAACACGATGCCCAACCGCAACACCGTGCGCGCCGAGTAACGCGTCCCCTCCACCAACACCGAGGGCATCCCCATCACCGAACGCAACGCGATGCCCACGAGCAACGCCACCGTCAGCGGCCCCACGACCTTCAGCCCCGGCAACGTGGCGAGCCAATAGCTGCCCACCGCCAACGCCGCGGCCAGCACCAACCCCGGCAAACGCCGCCTCCAGACCTCCCCTGTCGGAAGTGATGAGGCAACAGGTGTCACCGGACCAGACGCCGGTCCTCCCTGCACCTCGGGCTCGGAGACAGTCGCGTCGGGGGTCGCTAGTGGAGCAGTCATCGTGTTTGTCGTCTCCGTCCGGAAGTGCCAGGCCCCAAGGCCCGTGCACTTCCGGCTCGAGGTCGTTTCACGCCTTCACGGCGGTCATCCGCGCCGGCTCCACCACCCCACAGGCGAGGTTGGCGGGCACGGACACGGCGAGCTTCTTGGGCGGCGGGAGCTGGAGGCCATTCATCAACTGGATGAAGTCCTCGCGATTCCGCCCCGCCACACGCGCGTTGTGGCGCTTCTCCTCGTCAATGGTGCTCACCGAGTGCCCCTTGTAGTCATGACCGGGATACACCAGGGTGTTTCCAGGCAGCGCGAAGAGGACTCGCGTGAGGGAGTCGTGAAGCGCGCTCGCGCTCCCATTCTGGAAGTCCGTCCGCCCGGCCGAACGCACCAACAGCGTGTCGCCCGTGAAGACACGGTCCTCCATCTTGTAGCTCACGCTGTCATCCGTGTGGCCTGGGGTCTCAAGCACCTCGAGACGAATCTCTCCCATCTCGACCACGTCTCCATGTGACACGTGCCGGTCGACACACGGGGCCCCCAGTCGGCTCGCCACGACCTGTGCCCCCGTGCGCTGGCGCAGCACTCCCGCCGCCGTCACGTGGTCCGCGTGGACGTGTGTCTCCAGCACGAAGCGCAGCGAGAGCCCCAGCTCGGTGAGCAGTTTGATGTCTCGGTCCACCTGCTCGAGCACGGGGTCGATGAGCAGCGCCTCACGCGTCCGCTCGTCCGCCAGCAGATAGGTGTACGTCGAGGATTCGGAGTCAAAGAGTTGTCGGAAGAGCATGTTGAATGCCTTTCTGAGTACAGGACTCGGTTGCAAGATGTGATGCGTCACTGGACCTGCTGGGTTCGCAACACCTCCGGAAGGTCCTCGCCCACCGCACGGCCCTCCAGCTCCGCCTGGAGTCGAGGCTTGCCGGCGAGGAATCGACGCACCGCCTCGTGCGCATCCACTTCGAGGACACGCGGCTCCTGAATGCCCGGGATACGACAGACCATGTCCGGGGCATCTCCTTCACGCTCACACGCCGTCACGGTGTAGAGCCGCTCGTCCTCCACCGGCACACCGCCCACCTCCAACGCGAGGAGGCGCCGTCCCTTGGGCGCATCCGCCCTGAACCGCAGCGTCATCCCCGAGGGACGCGGCAACCACCCGCCAAAGCGCTTCTCCGCGTCCTTCGCGAAGACGTTCTCCAGCTCCTGCTCCCAGAACGCTCGCAACTGACGCCCGCTCACCTTCCCCGTCTTCAGCTTGTTCACGATGGGGAACACGTTCCACAAGTCCGCCTCGCGCACCGGACCCGGCATCAACGGCGTGCCGAAGCGGAACCCGTTGGACAACCCAATCTCCGTGCCTCCCGCGGCGCGAATCGCATCCGCCAACACATTGTCGAGCGGGTTCTCCACCACCGCGTATCTCGCGAGCGTGACCTCCGTATGGCCCACGGGCGCAGCCAGCTTCTCCTCGTGCGGCGCCAACGCCGCATCCACCAGGCGCGCCACCTCGGGGTCCTCGGGGAAACGCGAGGCCGTCAGCTCGATGAGCTCCCAGCGACGGTCCACGACCTTGCCGCCCTCCACCCACAAATCCAGTCGCCCCAGGAACGAGCCGAACGCCCCCGGCTCCACCACCCAGCTGCCGCTCTGCTCCACGGGCTCATACGTGCGCTCGTGCGTGTCCGAGGACAAGTGGGCATCCACTCCCGGCACCCGCGCCGCGAGCCCCACCGCCTTCGCCAACCCCACATGCGACATCAACAACACCACCTGCGCGCCCTCTCGCTCACGCACCTCGCGCACGAGGGACGGCAGCTCGTCAGGTCCATCGTAGCGAAGGCCCTGGCTGTAGCCCGGAGGCTGACGGCGCGGAACGTCCGGGTCCGTGAACCCCACCACCGCGACCTTCACGCCTCCCACCTGCTTCACCAGATACGGCGGAAAGAGACGCTCACCACTGCGCGCATCGCGCAGGTTCGCCGCGAACAACGGATGCGTCATCTCGCGCGCACGCTCGCGCAACACCGCGGGGCCATACACCACCTCCCAGTTACCCGGCACCGCGCCGTCCAACCCCAGGGCGTTGAGCGGCGCGATGAGCGCTTGGCCCTCGGTGAGCGCCGCCGCGCCCGAGCCCTGAATCGTGTCCCCCGCGTCGAGCACCAACACCTCGCCACCCCGCTCGGCGCGAATCCGCTGGATGGCGGCGGCCACACGCGCGAAGCCTCCAGCCTCCTCGATGCGCTCCTCTCCGTCCTTCCAGAAGAGCTCGGGATGAGCGCGGAGCTGAGCATGCAGGTCAGCGACATAGAGCACGGTGAGCTGCTGGCGCGTGGAGGCCGTTGCATCGACACCGGCCCGCGAGGTCGCGCAACCCGAGGCCATGGCCCACAGGGCCAAGCACACACCGGGCGCGCTCAAGAAACGAATCATCGTGAAGTACCTTGGTCGCGAGAAGAAAGCTCTCGAAGGACACCCGCTCCACCGCGCGAAGTTCCCGGCCGGCGGCGCGCCGCGCCATCGCCTCGCGTCACTCCCAGGCCGACATGGGCCCCAGGTTGAGGACCTGCTGGAAGCCACGCTCCTTCAGCAGTTCCTCGGCGCGGGTGCTGCGCTTACCGCTGCGGCAGTAGACCACCACGGGCTTCTCGGGCGAGCCGAGCTCCCCCAACCGCTCGGAGAGCTGATCCACGGGGATGTTCAACGCACCCGGCAGGTGCCCGTCCGCGAACTCCTCGGGAGTACGAACGTCCACCAACAGGGCGCCAGACTCCACCCACTTGTGGGCCTCTGCCCGGACTTCCGGCCGCTCGCGCGTACAAGCAACTCCCAGCACACCCGCGAGCACGACAACGGCAACAGCAACGAGAACGAGCTTCATGGCGTGACTCCAACCCGCGCCGAAGGCCCGAGAGCCTCCGGCAGGTGATGTTTCAGCGGGGTGAGAGCCAGGAGGAGGGCCAAAGGATTCACCCTCCCGTGACAGCAGTCCCTCAGGTGCCTGCACTCCCCTGGGGCGCCGTCGGCACACCCGAGGGGAGGAGCCCGGCACAACGCACTCCGGCAAGGGTCTCCAGCCCCTCACGGAGCGAGGACAGGGGTTGCTCGCCCACTCGGCGCGCCACTTCCTGCCCTGCACCGTCCAGGAAGACGAACGTGGGCACCCCTCGGACACCGTGGCGGTTCGCGGCCTGCCGTCCCTCGGGGGTGCCGACATCCAGACGCAGGACGTCAACGCCTTCGTGCGAGCACACCTGCGCCGCCATCGCCACCACGGGCTCCATCCGCTGGCAGACGGGGCAGGTCTGGCTGACGAACTCCACCATCGTCGGGCGCTTGACGCCGGCCAGCACGGAGGGGGCGTCGCTCGAGGGGACAAAGCCCTGCTCCGGGAGCGCACATGCGCCCTCCGACTCGGCGCCACAGGCCACGGCCTCCGCCGTCGCGGACGACGAGGAGGGCTCGACCTGCGGCGTAGGAGCGGCGACCTCCACCGCCTGCATCGAAGGCACCAACTTCTCCAGCGAGTCGGTGAAGAGCAATGCCCCCACGCCCACGAGCAGCACTCCCGTGGCCATCTCGAACTTGCGCAGGTGACGCTTCGCGCGCTCCATCCACTTCAACGCCAGGGGCGCGATGGCGGCCGTGAGCACCAAGGGCACGGACAGGCCCGCGGCATAGGTGCCCAGGTAGAGCGCGCCCATCAACGGCTCCGTCGTGGAGGCCGCCGTATAGGTGAGCACCGCCCCGAGCACCGGGCCGATGCACGGCGTCCATCCCAGCGCGAACGCGCCGCCGAACAAGAAGGCACCCGCGACGCTGCCTCCCTTGCGCACGCGGTCCAGCCACGGCCGTGACTCACGGTCCACCCAGGGAAGCTTGATGAGCCCCAGTTGCTTGAGCCCCAGCAGGAAGAGCGCGACACCGCCCAATCGCAGCAACCAGGTCCGGTGCTCCGACAGCGCCCCACCCACGGCCGTCGCCGCCATGCCCAGCGCGACGAACACCGTCCCCAGCCCCAACGAGAACGCCAGCGCCACGCCCCAGGGACGCCGCGCGGTGCCTCCTGTCTCCTTCAACTGGGACAGCGACACGCCCGCGAGGAAGGACAGATAGAAGGGGACCAGCGGGAGGATGCAGGGCGACAGGAACGTCAGCAGGCCCGCGAGGAAGATGCCGGGAAGGCCGAGGCTCATCGCGCGCCTCCCACACCGTGGCGGAACAACCGCCGATGACAGTCACTCATGAGCGCGAGGACACGGCGGGAGTCCTCGAAAGTTCCCGGCCATGGGTTCGACGTGGAGACTCAGGGGGACAGGCGAGCCAGCGCATCGAGGAGCACCGGCGACTCGGCTTCTGAAACAGCCAGGGCCGCGTGCCCGCTTCCCCGACGAGCCACGCAGATTCGCTCCCCCACCGGACCTTGCGTGCACCGGGTCTCATCCCCCGCGAAGCGCGCGGCGGCTCGAGCCACGGGTGACCCCGGCTCCGGCAGGAAGAGGGTCATCGCCTTGTCCCCATGCCTGTAGAGCAGCGAGGCAGAGACCTCTCCGTGCAGCTGGCAGCGCCGCGCCCCCAGGAGCTCCGCGCCCGGCACCGACGGCACGTCCACCGCGTAGCCCACCTCGCGCTCCACCCACGCCTTGACCTCGTCCGGATTCGAGGACTCGAACTCACACGGCGCCGCGCGCGAGAACGCCTTGAGGTGATGCCGCTCCAGGTCCATCGCGAGCGCGTCGTTCATCCCGCCCACGCTGCCCGTCCGCGACGCCCAGAACACCCCCACCGCGAGCAGCGCCGCGACGGCGCCACTCGCCGCCCACGTGCCTCGGGTGAAGGCCCAGCGAGGGCGCGCGGCCAGGCGGTCGACCCGCGCCTTCAACTCGGGCGGCACTCCCGCGTCCGACGCCTGGGCCCGCAGCGCCACGCGCAGCGAGTCATAGCGAGCCGCCTCCCGGGCACAGCCCGCGCATCGCTCGAGGTGCTGCGCCATGGCCCGCTGCTCATGCGCCGGACTCTCCCCGTCGAACCACGCGGAGAGCCGCTCCTGCCACTCCAGGCTACAGGCTTCCATGTGCCTTCTCCTTCTCGAGGGCCTCGAGCATCGCCAGCCGCGCCCTCGCCAGACGCGAGCGCACCGTCCCCACCGGGCAGCCCTGCACCTGGGCAATCTCCTCGTAGCTCAGCTCCTCGACTTCCCTCAGCCACAGCGCGTCGCGCCAGTCCGGGGCCAGCGAGTCCAACGCCTTGCGCATGCCCGCGCTGAGCGAGCGCGCCTGCAGCTCCGCCTCCAGGTCCGCGCAAGGCTCGATGCCCTCCTTCCCCAACCCACCCTCCAGCACCTCCAGCCGAGGCCGCAGCCCCCGGCGGGAGTTGAGATACACGGTGCGCTGCACGGCGAGCAGCCACCCCTTGAGCCGCTCGGGGTCCCTCACCTCGCCCCGCCGCTCCAGGGCGCGCGCCACCGTCTCCTGCACCAGGTCATCCGCCTCCACCGAGCTGCCCGTCAGCCGGCGGCCCACCCGTCGCAGGGCAGGCAGGTGCTCCAGGGCACGTTCGATGAAGGACCGGGGACTCACGCCCACCGGTGACACATCGGCCGGCTCGAAAAGTTCCCGGCGCATGAACCGAGGCGTTTCCGACCTCCAGGCTCCAGGGCCGGAAAAGAAAAAGGGCCTCGAACCGGAGTTCGAAGCCCTTGAATCTCTTCTGCTGCGATGTGCCCAGGGGCGGAATCGAACCACCGACACGGGGATTTTCAGTCCCCTGCTCTACCGACTGAGCTACCTGGGCATACGGGTCGCCGCGAGAAGCCGCGCTCTCATATCGAGCCCGTCCCGGGGCCGTCAAGCTTCCATTTTCCGGCCCCGGTTCGCCACCTTACGCCGCCCGCGGCATCGCCTCCGCGTCCCAGGTCGTCAGACTGGCGGTGAGCCGACGCTTGAGCTTGGCCCTCAAGCCCTGCTCGATCTGCCGGATGCGCACCGCCGTCACCCCGAAGCGCCGCGCCAGGAGCTCCGCGCTCGCCCCGTCCTCCACCAGCATCCGCTCCTCCACCAACGCCCGCTCCCGCGCGTCCAGCTCCGGCCACGCCGCCTCCACGCTCGCCCGCAGCCTCGCCGCCCACCGAGCCCGGTCCACCACCTCCTCCTGAGAGCCGTCGTCCCCCTCCAGCACCTCCAGCCGCGTCACCTCCCCGTCCTGCGTCACCGGCGCATCCAGCGACAGGTCCCGAGCCAGCGACTCCGACGCCTTCGCCACGTCCTCCTCCTTCTTGCCCAGCGCATCCGCCAACCGGCGCACCACCTCCGGGTGACCCTCCCCCCACCGGGCCTCCAGCCGCGCCCGCTCCCGCCGCAGTTGGAACACCACCCACGGCGCGCGCCCCCCCGCCATGCTCCAGTTGCGCCCCACGTACGCCCGGATTCGCGCCCGAATCCACTGGCTGGCGTACACCCCGAACGGAATCCCCCGGTCCTCGAACCGCCCGGCGGCCTCCATCAACCCGACGTTGCCTTCCGCCACCAACTCGTCCTGCGGCAAGCCCGTCCACCGGTATTTCCACGCCAGCCGTTCCACCAAATCCAGGTGCTCCCGCACTCGCGCCTCAACCACCGCGCCGGGAACCACAAGCTCAGGGGACTCGCAGGACATGCTCACCGTGACGGCTTCCATGGACCTCCTCCGATTCACCGCGGCAACACACTCGCCCGCGGACACCCGAAGAGATAAGTCACCGGCATTCTTAAAAAAATGAGGTAGTTTGAACGCAACCCATAGGTTATCTCTATGGACATGAGCTGGCTCAACTACCACCATCTCCTGTATTTCTGGACGGTTGCCCGGGCAGGAAGCATCGCCAAGGCAGGCGAGGAGCTTCACCTGGCCCAGCCGACCATCAGCAGCCAGCTCAAGCTGTTGGAGGAGTCGCTGGGCCACAAGCTCTTCGAGCGGCAGGGCCGCAAGCTGGTCCTCACCGACGTGGGCCGCACCGTCATGCGCTACGCGGACGAAATCTTCCGCCTGGGCAACGAGCTGAAGAACGTGGTCGCGGGCCTGCCCACCGGCCAGCAGCTCCGGCTCAACGTGGGCATCCTGGATGTCATCCCCAAGCTGGTGGCCGAGCGGCTGCTCAAGCCCGCGCTCGAGGCGGGGCCCTCCTTGCGCATCATCTGCCGCGAAGGGCCGTTGCCACAGCTGCTCGCCTCGCTCGCGTTGCACGAGTTGGACGTGGTGCTCGCCGACGCTCCGAGCTCCGAGCCCGTCAGCGTCCGCTCCTTCAACCACTTGCTGGGCAAGTGCGGCGTGTCGTTCTTCGCCGCCAAGCAACTGAGCCATCTCAAGAAGGACTTCCCGCGCTCGCTCGACGGCGCCCCCGTGTTGCTCCCGTCGGATGAGTCCTCCGTGCGCCGCTCGCTGGACCTCTGGTTCGAGCGCCAGAGTTTGCGTCCGCTCATCGCCGGCGACTTCGACGACAGCGCACTGCTCCAGGCCTTCGGGCAGAGCGGCCACGGCGTCTTCGCCCTGCCCTCCGTCATCGAGTCGCAGGTGGAGCGCGACTACAACTGCACGGTCATCGGCCGCACCGAAGAAATCGAGACGTGCTTCTACGCCATCACCGTCGAGCGCCGCCTGCGCCACCCCGCCGTCGTCGCCATCGCCGAGGCGGCTCGCTCGCACATCTTCACGGTCTGAAGCCTCGGCCGTCGAGGCTCATGGTGAGGCGCGGAACACCTCCACGCCGGCCACCACCGTGGCGAGGACTCGCGCGCCCACCAGCACCTCCGCGGGCCCCTCCACCGGGTCCACGGACAGCGCCACGAAGTCCGCGTCCTGCCCCGGCACAAGCCGGCCTCGTCGGGTTTCGTCGAAGGACGCCCACGCGGGCCCCAGCGTGAAGCCCTCCAACGCCTCCAACCCCGTCAGCGCCTCCTCAGGGAACCATCCACCCTCCGGCCTGCCCGAGGAGTCCCTCCGCGAGCGCGCCGCGTACAGGCCCGCGAGGACGTCGGGATTCTCGATGGGGAAGTCGCTGCCCAGCGCGAGGTTCGCCCCCGCGTCCTTCAAGCTTCGCCAGGCATAGGCGCCCTTGAGCCGCTCCCGGCCCAACCGGGTCTCCGCCCAGGGCATGTCGCTGGTCGCATGCGTGGGCTGCACACTCGCCACCAGTCCCGCCGCGCCCAGCCGGAGGATGTCCTCACGTCGCAGAATCTGTGCGTGCTCCACGCGGTGCCGGAGCGCCCGCGTACCCGTCGCCTCCGACTCACGCAGCAATACGTCCAGCACCAATGTATTGGCACGGTCTCCAATGGCGTGGATGCAGACCTGGAAGCCCCTGGACATGAAGGCCCGGGCACGGGCGTGGAGTTCCTCGGCCGGCATCAACAACAAGCCGCGCTGTCCCGGCTCGTCGCAGTAGTCCTCATGAAGCGCCGCGCCCCGGCTGCCCAGCGCGCCATCCGCCAGGAACTTCACCGCGCGCATCGTCAACATCCGCCCCGACCAGGGCCCCTGCTCCAGATAGGCGTGCCGCTCCTCCCCCTGCCCCGCCGCCATCGCGTAGATGCGCAGCGGAAGCGAGCCCTCCGCGTCCCAGGTCTGGAGCACTCGAAACGCGTCCAGGTCCATGCCCGCATCATGGACTCCCGTCAGCCCCACGTGTGCACAGCGCTCCAACGCCGCGCGCAGCCGCGTCTCGAGCTGCGCGCGCGTGGGTGGAGGCATCGCCGCCGCCACCACGTCCATGGCGTTGTCCACCAGCACACCCGTGGGCTCGCCTCGCTCGTCGCGGAGGATGCGGCCTCCCTCGGGGTCCGGCGTGTCCTTCGAGATTCCCGCGCGCCGCAGGGCCTCTCCGTTCACCCAGGCCGCGTGGTGGTCCACGCGCGTGAGGAACACGGGCGTCGAGGGGAACCGCGCGTCCAACTCCATCCGCTCGGGGAAGGCACCACCGGGCCACTCGTTCTGGTCCCAGCCTCGCCCCAACAGCCAGTCTCCCTGGAAGCTGGAGGCGGGCGCCTGCGCAAGGCGGAGCAGCACGACCTCCACCGACGGCGCCTCCTCCAATCGCACGGTGGTCAACGCGCGCCCCAACCCATGCAGGTGCGCGTGTGCGTCCACGAGCCCCGGCACCACCGTGGCGGTGCCCAGGTCCACCTCTCGGGTTCCCTGCACCAAGGAGCGGACCTCCTCGCGTGTGCCCACCGCCACCACGCGACCTGACCGCACCGCCAGGGCCTGCGCCCACGGGCGCTCCGCGTCCAACGTCCAGATTCGCTCCGCCAGATAGACCGTGGTCTCCACCGTGCTCCTCCGTGTGCTCGCGCGAACTGTGCGCGAGCGGAGGACCGGTGTCACCCCGACTGCCTCCCGCGCTACTCCTCCGAGCCCGCGTCCGTCCCCGCGTCGGGAACGGCAGGCACGGGCGAGGCGGGCCCCGGCGGCTCGTCAGGCACCGTCTGCCCGGTCTCCCTCACCTCATCCGGCCCTCCAATGGGCATGGGGTTCTCCGCCTGGGGTGGCGGAGGCGTCTTGCACGCCAGCGGCACGGCGAACAGGCACAGGGCCACGAGGATGAGACGGCGCATGAATCCTCCCCTTCGAGTCTTCGCACTGCATCCGCGGCCCAGCGCCGCGCGAACCAATCTGCGCCACGCCTCGCCTGCTCACCACCCGATGAGCATCCCGGCGTGCAGGCGCCCCCTTCCGATGCCGGATACCAGACACGCAAGAGCCCCCTCGGGAAGCCCGGGACACGCATGCGCACCGTTGCGTCGGAAGCGCCCTCACATGCCGGGAGCCTGAAGCCATGCTGGACGTCGTGGACATCGGCAAGCGTTCACTCGCCACCTACCGTGGCGTCGCACCCGACGAGCAGCTCGAGGCGCTCGTCCGCTGCGCCGAACGCCTGCGCGGCGCGCGCTGCCTGCACTTGAGCGCCACTCCCTATGGCGGCGGCGTCTCCGAAATCCTCCGCTCGCTGGTGCCGCTCTACAACGACCTGGGCATCGTGACCGACTGGAAGCTCATCCACGGCGATGACACGTTCTTCCAGGTCACCAAGCGCATCCACAACGGCCTCCAGGGAGCCCCCGGCTCGCTCACCGAGTCCGAGAAGGCCATCTACCTGGCCAACTCGCAGCTCAACGCCCACCGGCTCACCTCCGATTCAGAGGACTACGACTTCATCTTCGTCCACGACCCGCAGCCGCTCATGCTCGCCTCGCTCAGCGGAAATCGCGACGCGCGCTGGATATGGCGCTGTCACATCGACACTTCCCGCCCCAACCCTTCCTTCTGGGACCTGCTGGCGCCCTACCTGCTCGACTACGACGCCGCCATCTTCACGCTCCAGGAGTTCATCCCTCCCGCGCTGCCCATCGAGCACGTGCGCGTCTACCCGCCGGCCATCGACCCGCTCAGCCCCAAGAACCATCCGCTGCCCCAACCGCTCGCGCGCGACGTGCTCGAGTGGATTGGCATCCGCACCCACCGCCCCCTCGTCACCCAGGTCAGCCGCTTCGACCGTTGGAAGGACCCGATGGGCGTCGTGCGCGCCTATCAGCGCGTGCGGCCCCATGCCCCCGACCTGCAGCTCGCGCTGGTCGGCTCGCTCGCGATGGACGACCCGGAGGGCTGGGACTGCTACGAGGAGGTTCGCGCCGCCACCGCCCACGACAGCCTCATCCATGTGCTCACCAACCTGGTCGGCGTGGGCAACATCGAGGTCAACGCCCTGCAGGCCAACTCGGACGTCGTCGTGCAGAAGTCTCTGCGCGAGGGCTTCGGACTCGTCGTCTCCGAAGCGCTCTGGAAGGGCACTCCCGTCGTCGGGAGCCGTGCGGGCGGCATTCCCCTCCAGCTTCGCGAGGACTCCGGCGGAATGCTCGTGGACTCCGTGGAGGAATGCGCCGAGGCGATTCTCCACCTGCTGCGACAACCCGACGAGGCACGACTCCTGGGTGCACGAGGACGCGAGCACGTACGCCAGCACTTCCTCATGCCGCGCCTGCTGCTGGACCACCTGCACCTGCTGGACACGTTGACCCGTGCTCGGCCTCTTCCCGCGCGCGACATCATCCACACACCCCTCACGTCGATTCAGGGGGTATGAGCCATGGACTCCCGCCCCATGGGGAAGCTGGCGGTGCTGGTCCTTCTACCCATGCTCGCCATGTGGCTTCTCGCGGCGGACTCCTCGCGCCCTGCCTCTGGCGTGTCCGCCGTGGCCCGGTGCGAGTTGGAGGGCGTGGTGGACACAGGCTCTGGGGAATACCTGGCCAACTGTGTGCAGCGCGCGGAGCAAGGGGGTTACTCCGCGCTGCTGGTTCGCGTGGACACTCCGGGAGGCTCATTGGAGGCCACGCGCACCATCGTCCGAGCGTTCCTTGGTTCGTCGGTGCCGGTGCTCGTCTGGGTCGGGCCCTCGGGCGCACACGCGGGCAGCGCGGGTGTGTTCATCACGCTGGCGGCGAACCTGACCGCCATGGCTCCCGGGACCGACCTGGGCGCGGCTCATCCCGTCGTGGGTGTCACGGGCGCGAACCCGGAGGACGTTGGCGGTTCACAGCTCGCGCGCAAGGTGGAGAACGACGCGGTCGCCTTCGCGGAGAGCATCGCCCATCAGCGTGGCCGCAATGCCGAATGGGCCGCGTCTGCCGTGAGGGACAGTGTCGCGGCCAGCGCGGAGTCGGCGCTCGCGTTGCGTGTGGTGGACCACCTGGCCCCCAGTGAAGCCGAGTTCCTCGCGTGGGCGGATGGCCGCGCCGTTCAAGTCGCGGGGGGAGATACCGTGCGGCTGTCGACGCGGGATGCGCAGGTGGTCGAGCTGGCGCCCAGCTTCTCGCAGCGCGTGGTTCATGCGCTCGCGCATCCGGCGCTGGTCTACCTGCTGTTCCTCATGGCCGCGTTGGGCCTGGTCGTCGAGCTGTCACATCCGGGCGGCATCGCCCCGGGGGTCATGGGCGCGATGGCGCTGGTGCTCGCGCTGGTCGCGTCGTCCGCGTTGCCGGTGCGCACGGGCGCGCTGATTCTTCTGCTCCTGGGCGCGATGTTCATCATCGCGGAGTTGTTCGTCACCAGTGGGTTGTTGGGCCTCACGGGTGTGGTGCTCCTGGGCCTGGGTGGGTTGTTCCTCGTGGACCAGTTCAATCCGAACTGGTTCGTGGACCGCTCCTTCCGAGTGAGCTGGACGTGGGTGGTTCCCACCACCGTGGTGGTCGCGGGGGCGGCGGCGTATGTCGCCTGGAGAAGCGCGCAGACCCGGCGGTTGCCTCAACGTGGAGGAGACGCGGGCCTGGTGGGCGAGGAAGGGACGACGCTCGCACCTGTCACGCCCGAGAGCGGCGAGGTGTTCGTGCATGGCGAGCGCTGGCGCGCCACGTCGCCCGCGCCCATTCGCCGTGGAGCCCACGTGGTGGTGCGCCGCGTGGAAGGGCTCACCCTGTTCGTCGACGAGGTGAAGACATGACCGACCTGTTCGGATTGTTCGGGTTCCTCATTCCGCTGGGCATCCTCTTCATGCTGTTCCTCTCCGGGGTGCGCATCGTCAACGAGTATCAGAACGGCGTGGTGTTCCGGCTGGGGCGCTACGTGGGGCTCAAGCGCGCGGGCTTCCGCTGGTTGATTCCCTTCGTGGAACGCATGGTCATCATCGACCTGCGCACGGTGGCTCGAGATGTGCCGCCTCAAGACGTCATCACCCGGGACAACGTCAGCGTGAAGGTCAGCGCCGTCGTCTACTTCCGCGTCATCCAGGCCGACAAGGCCGTGCTCCAGGTGGAGGATTATCTCTACGCCACGAGCCAGCTCGCGCAGACCACGCTGCGCGCGATTCTGGGGCAGGTGGAGTTGGACCAACTGCTCAGCGAGCGGGAGCGCGTCAATCGCGACATCCAACGCGTGCTCGATGCGCATACAGGGCCCTGGGGCATCAAGGTCTCCAACGTCGAGGTGAAGCACATCGACCTGCCCATCGAAATGCAGCGGGCCATCGCCCGGCAGGCCGAAGCCGAGCGCGAGCGGCGGGCGAAAATCATCGCCGCCGAGGGCGAACACCAGGCCGCGGAGAAGCTCGCCATGGCGGCGGATGTGCTCAGCCGCAACCCGGCCACGCTGCAACTGCGCTACCTGCAGACGCTCGTGGAGATCACCACGGGAGGCAATCACACCATCCTCCCCATCCCGCTCGACATCCTGCGCGCCGTGGGCGCGGCGGCCTCACGCAGCGGCTTCAGCACTCCCGACGACGAGCATCACCCCAACGGCCACGGCGACGAGGAGGGCCCACCCGCGGGTGGCCTCTCCTGACTCGCCCTACGCCGCGGGTGGACGGCGTACTCCGCCGAAGAGCTCGTCACGCTCCAGCTTGATGGCCAACCGGCTCAGCCGCAGCGAGGCCAGGGCGAGCAGCGCCACCGCGCCCAACAGACACACGCCCACGGCGAACGACACCACCGGCAAGGACTCCGGAATGTCGAGCTGCCGCTTCGTCAGATACAGCAGCGAGGTCACCACGAACGACAACAGCGCCGTGTACGCCAACGTGATGGCCCTCGCGAGAATCGCGTGCCGCCGGTCCAGGATGCCCACCTCCTGGCACAACATCTCCCGCCGCGAATCGCCCTCCGGCAACTGCCGCCCCTCCTTCAACATCTCCCGCATCCGCGTCGTCATCCGCGCAATCTGATTGTCCAACCCCGTCGCCACGATTCCACACGCCGACACCATCACCGCCGGCGTCACCGCGGTCCCAATCAGCCGAATCGACGACAGGTCCAACCCTTCCGCCACTCCATTCATCCCCCTTCTGTTCCACCCCGCCCCACCCCACGCAACCTCCCCCACTCGCCTGCCCCTCCCCCATCCCGACACCTGCACTGTCCCATCTCTCCTCCATCTCGACACTCGGCCCGACAATCCGACAGTGATAACTTGACACCAAATATGTCGAGTCATACTGTCAGGACCATGAGCACTCGGAAGCCCAGGACGGAGTGGAAGCTGGCGGAGCTCGCCGAGGAGGCGGGCGTATCGCCTCGCACGGTGCGCTACTACGTCCAGCGAGGCCTGCTCTCCGCACCGAACTTCCGGGGCCCGGACACCGCCTACGGCGAAGAGCACTTCATCCGCCTCAAGGCCATCCGCGTCCTCCAGGCCCGCTTCCTCCCCCTGGATGCCATCCAGGCGGAGCTGCAACGCCTGTCGCTCGACGAGCTGCGCAAGCTCGCGGAGTCGGAGCCCCCCCCGGCACCGCCCCCGTTGGCCTCCGCCCCCGTCTCTGGGAGCCACTCGGTGGCACCGCCAGCCCCCGGCAGACGTCCCACGGAGCTGAATCGCTATCAGCGCTGGGAGCTCATGCCCGGGCTGGAGCTGCATGTGTCTGACACGGCGGATGCCAAGGTTCGCGCGCTCGCGGAACGCGTGCGCGCCCTCATCGAAGAGTTCCAGGACAAGGAGAAGCCATGACGAAGGTGCCTGCAGGGCTGATGACCAACAGCGGCCTCCAGATTCCCCTCCAGGGCGTCGAAATCACCGGCGAGCTGCTCGGCGGACATGCACGTGTGCGCGTGCGCCAGCGTTACCGAAACAACGAGCCCACCCCCGTCGAGGCCATCTACACCTTCCCGCTCCCCTCCGACGCCACCCTCTCCGCCTTCTCCATGACGTGCGCGGGCCGCCGCGTCGAAGGCGTCGTCAAGGAGCGCGAGGAGGCCTTCCAGACCTACGACGACGCGCTCGCGGCGGGCCACGGCGCCGCCCTGCTCGACCAGGAGCGCTCCAACGTCTTCACCGCCCTGGTGGGCAACCTGCTCCCCTCCGAGGAGACCCTCATCGAGGTCGAGTTCCTCCAGGCCGTCACCGCCGAGGAAGGCTGCGTGCGGTGGATGCTCCCCACCCTGGTCGCGCCCCGCTACATCCCCGGTGCCACCTCCGGAGACCGCACCAGCCACGGCACCGCCGAGCCCACCTCCAGCGTGCCCGACGCGGACCGCATCTCTCCTCCCATCGGGAACGTGAACTACGGCCTGCGCCTGGACCTGCTCGTCGACCTGGGCCGCGAAGTCGTCGTGGAGAGCCCCTCTCACGCCATCACCCTCACCCGCGAGAGCCCCACTCGCACCCGCGTGAGCTTCTCGCGTGGAGAGGTGGCCCTGGACCGGGACCTCGTCCTCTCCCTGCGCAGCCCGGACACGAGCGCTGTCTTCACGCCGCTCGTCACCCACCGTCAGGGTGACAAGCCCGGCACCTTCGCCCTCACCGTGGTGCCCGACCTCCTGTCCCATGCATCCGCGACACCCAAGCAGGAGGTCATCTTCCTGGTCGACGTCTCCGGATCCATGGACGGCGACAGCCTGCCCCAGGCCAAGGCCGCGCTCCGGCTGTGCCTGCGCCACCTGCGTGAAGGCGACCGCTTCAACGTCATCGCCTTCGAGAGCAGCTACCGCTCCTTCCAACCACAGCCCGTGCCCTTCACCCAGCGCATGCTGGAGGACGCGGACCGGTGGGTGAGCGCGCTCCAGGCCTCCGGCGGCACCGAGCTGCTGGGCCCCATGGAGTTCGCCGCGCGCACCGCCCCTGACGGCGTGCTCGTGCTGCTCACCGACGGACAGGTCGGCAACGAGGAGCAGATTCTCCGCGCCGTGCTCGCCGAGCGGAAGACGGCGCGCGTGTACTCGTTTGGCATCGGCACCAATGTCAGCGACGCGCTGCTGCGTGACCTGGCCAAGCAGACCGGCGGCGACGTGGAGTTCATCCACCCCGGAGAGCGAATCGACGAGAAGGTGGTCGCCCAGTTCTCCCGCGCGCTCGCGCCTCGTGTCACCGAACTCCAGGCCACCTTCGAGGGCGTGGAGGGCGTGGAGCTGGCTCCCGCCGAGCTTCCCACCATGGTCGACGGCATCCCCTGGACCCTCATGGGCCGCTACCCCACGCCGGGCTTCGGCAAGGTGACGCTGCGAGGACGCGCGGGCCGCGAGCCCTTCGTCCTCAGCGTCAACGTGCACTTCCCCTCGGACTCGGACCGTCCCGCGGTGGAGAAGTTGTGGGCCGCCGAGCGCATCAAGGGCTGGCAGGACGCAAGCCTCACCGGCCGCCGCGCCGAGGCGATGAAGAAGCGCATCGTCGAGCTCGCCGTCGCGCACCAGATTGTCACGCGCTACACGTCCTTCGTCGTGGTGGAGCAGCGCACCGGCGAGCGCCGCGCCTCCGGCCAACCCGAGACGCGTGTCGTCCCCGTGAACGCGCCCGCCGGCTGGGCCATGTTCGGTTCGAAGGACAAGGCGGAAGCCGTGAGCGCCGGTGTCGTCGCTCGGCCAGGAGCGCGTGGCGGCGGCTACGTTGGAGGAGCCTCCTCTCACATCCCTTCCGGCATCTCGCCGCCGGTGGCGCCCAGCCCCTTCTCCGTTCCCCCCGGAGCGGTCGCGCCGCCTCCACCTCCCGCGCCCGCTCAGGCCCCCGCTCCGAAGGCCCGCCGGATGGCCTCCGCCAGCGCCAGCTCCATGGCCCCGGAGATGAAGAAGCAGAAGGGCGGCGGCATCCTGAATCGCCTCTTCGGCGAAGGAGCCGCCAGGGAGCAGGAGTCCGCCAAGGACACCTATGCGTCCTACGACATGGCCCCCATGGAAATGCCCGAGGCGGCGGATGAGCCCGTTCCTCAAGGCCGACGGGAGCGCGCGCACTCCAGCGTGGAGTCCCTGCTGGGGCAGCAGCTCGCCAACGGACTGTGGGCGGGAACGGGCGAGGGTCCGGAGCCCGTGCGTCAGTCCCGCGCCACCGCGCTGGCCCTGCTGGAGCTGCTGCGCGAGGGCATCACCAGCAGCCACGCGCTGCACGGCGCACAGGTGAAGAAGGCAGTGGAGGCACTGCTCACACTCGCAAGCCAGCTCTCCGGCGCCCCAGAAGTCGCCGAGCTGGCGCTGGGCGTGGCCTGGCTCGTCGCGGCGGGGCCTCGCACCCGGGGACGCATCGAGCAGGCCGCGAAGCCCTGGACGAGCCTCACGGGCCGGTTGGGCAATGACGCCGAGCTGAGGCAGCACGTCGACACCCTGGCGTCCCGCTGACCCACCCGCTTCGCCCCGGCGCCCCTCATGGACGCGCCGGGGCCGTCGCATAGAGTGGGGAGCGCCCCATGACGCTCGCCACCTTCCTGCTCGTTGCTCTCAGTGCCGGCCAAGTCGGAGTTGAAGCCCCCCCTCCCGCCACGGCCGCACCCGCCGCGGTCGACACCCTGTCCGCCCCTCCGCTGATGCCCACGCCCGACGCGTGCCCGGCGGAAGCGGAGACTCGCTACAACGAAGGCTTCGACGCACTCATCCAAGGCCAGGACCACGAGGCCTCACGCGCCTTCGAGCAAGTCCTCGCGCTGTGTCCTCAACACCCCTATGCCTCCGAGCTTGGACGGCTCACGCGTGCCCGGCTCGTGCCCGGCGCGAAGCTGGCGCGGGCCGCCGCCGAGCCCGTGAATGGAGAGCGACGCTCGGGCGGCGCCACTGCCTCGCTGATGGTGGTGCAGACGCTCCACGGCGCGACCCAGGGCATCCTGCTGTGCTCCATCGCGGACTGCTCGAGCCAGGGCTACGCCACCTCGGCCTTGCTGGCGGCGGGACTTGGAGCCACCACCGCGGCGCTGCTCGCGCAGGGAGGCATCACCGCGGGACAATCCTCGGCCGTCAATTCGGGCACGGTGTGGGGTCTCTGGTTCGGTCTCTCGTCGATTCTCGCGTTCGACCTGGAGGATGAGCGCGCGCTGTCCACCGTGATGATTGGCGGCGCGGCCTTCACGGGCGTGGGGGCGCTCATCGCGGCCACCCTTCAGCCCACCTCGGGACAGGTCTCCATGGTCAACTCGGGTGGACTGTGGGCCGGGCTGGTGACCACGTTGTTCGTCGGCTCCATCAACGACGTGGACGTCAAGACTGTCTTCAGCGCCGGGATGCTGGCGAGCGCTGCCGGTATCGTCGGCCTCTCGTTGCTGGCCCATGACCTTCCGGTGTCCCGAGGCCGCATCCTGCTCATCGACGCGGGCGGCCTTCTCGGCGGCCTGCTGGGTGCCAGCACCATGTTCATGTTCACCCAGGACGACGATTACGCCATCCTCTTCAGCACGGGGCTTGGCGCGGCGGGTGGACTGGCCCTGATGACGTACCTCACGCGCAACTTCGACAGCCCCGGCCTGCCCCAGGCCGTGTTGACCCCCGCCATCATGGGAAGGAATGGCGCGGGTCTGGCCATGGCCGGGCGGTTCTAGGAAGTGGGTGACCTAGAAGTCGTGGGTGACGGCCGCCATCACCTGCTCGTCAGCCACACCAGACGAGGAGCGATGCGCATGGCCGTCCGCCTGCGTGACGCTCCCGTATGAGGCCCCCGCGCGGTAGCCACCTGGCTCCCCCAGGTCCGCGAAGGCCTCCACGTCGTTGCCTTCCACGCGCGTGGCCATCGGCGGCAGCCACGGGGCATTCCCGCCGAACGGCGCTTGGCGCGGCATCACCTGCGTCCGCGCGATGACGGGCGCCGGATGCCTCTCCGGCACACCTGTCGGGTGTGGCGTTGCCGTGTCCCCTGGGAGGAAAGGTGCCTCGGCATGCGGCCAGTCCTCGTCGCTGGACACACCTCCCAGGTCCCTCGAGATGGACTGCCGATACAACATGCGCCCGTCATCCGCCGCGATGGCGTAGGCATACAGGCCGCTCGGCGCTCCCTCCACGGGCACCGTGCTCAACTCCACGGAGTATGCGGGCACCAGCGCATCCGGCATCGCGTAGTAGATGGGCTTCGCCCTCGCGGGCCGGGCCAGACTCACCGCTCGCGGGCCGGGTGACAGCGTGAAGGAGCGATAGCGCCCCTGCGCTCGCCCCGTCTCCACGAGGCCCTGGATGGGCAACACATGTCCCTCCAAGTCCCTGTACGCCTCCGCGATGGCCTCTCGCGGCTCCAGCCGGAACACCACGCCCTTCGCGTACCTCGCGCTCGACGCCACCGGGCTCAGGTGTCCCGCCACCGCCACCGGCAACTGCTTCGCGCCGAGCAGCACCTTCAACGACTGACCGAACACCTCGACACCATCCACCTGCTGTCCGACGGTGATGAGGCCTCCACCCTCTCGAACCCAGAGCTTGCCCGACGCTGGCGAGCGCCCCCTCCCGTCCACGCGCGAGCACCGCTCCAGCACGTCCCGCTCGGCCTCCTCCGGGGCTTGCGCCGCGGCCCGAAGGGCGTCGGGGCTTCTGACCTCATTCTCCCCCCAGACCAAGGCGGGGACTCCCAAACGCTCCTGCTCACGCGCGACGGACAACCCAGTCGCCGAGGAGCGTGACTCGTGGCCGAGCTCCGACACTGGCGCGGAGGAAGAGGCATCCACGGCCGGCAACCGCTCTCGGGCCTGGACTGGGGTTGCCGCTGCCACGAGGACAAGATTGGCGAGGAGACGGGACACACTCGTCATGCGCGAACCCCCAGACTCCAGACGCTCACATCATCCCGACACGAAAGCCATCCCGCGGATGGCCGCACCGAAAACTCCTTGCGCCTTGAACCCCATCTCCCACCAGGGGTTGACAATCCAAGACACGCGCTCAGCGCCGCTTCAATCCAAACATGGACATCAGGATGCCCTCGAAGGTCTGCGAAGGCAGGAGCGGCTTCGCCACCACCGCCACGCGCTGCGTCCACTTCCCCACCGAGTAGCGCACGCGCGGGTCCTCCTCCTCCATCACCTCCGCCACCTTGCGCGCCACGGCTCCAGCGGACACTCCTTCACGCTCCTCCTTCTCGATGATGGACAACACCTTCTCGAAGGACTCGCGATACGCGGAGGTCTCGCCCGCCCCCGAGGCCCGCACCCGACTCTGTGTCAGGCCCGTGCGCACGTCTCCGGGCTGCACGAGCGTGGCCTGGATGCCGAACGCGTCGACCTCCTGGCGCAGGCTCTCCGTCAGCCCCTCCAGCGCGAACTTGCTGGCGCTGTAGAAACCCTGGAACGGCAGCCCCACCACCCCACCAATGGAGCCGATGTTGATGATGCGGCCCGAACGCCGCTCCCGCATGGACGGCAACACCGCCCGGCAGACACGCAGCACTCCCAGCACGTTGGTGTCGAGTTGCCGCCACGCCTCTTCATCGGAGGTGTCCTCCACCGCGCCCGCCAACGCGTGGCCCGCGTTGTTCACCACGACATCGATGCGGCCCTCGCGCTCCAGCACCGTGCGCACCGCGGCGCGCACGGACTCATCCCGCGTCACGTCCAGCTCCAGCATCTGGTAGCCCACGGACTGCTTCACCGAGGGCTGGCGGCTGGTGCCGTAGACGCGGTGCCTGCGCACCGTCAGCAGCTCCGCGCACGCCTCACCAATCCCCGACGAGGCGCCCGTGACCAGGACCACCTTGCTTCCGTGCGACATGCTCATGCACGCCCATGATTCCGCGTCCCCGCCATGCACACCACGGGAAGTGGCGGACGCATGGCGTCACATCCTCGTGACGTGTGGGCTCGAATCAGGGATTCCCAGCGGAGCGCCCAGGTCAGACGTGCTTGCGAACGGCCTCGGGCATGCGCTCGCGTCCCTCGGCGTCGCGGGGGATGCCGTCCAAGGGCTCGTCGGGCTGGTGGCGTTGCACCTCGCGCACCATGAAGAAGGCCGCCGCCGACAGCACACCCAGGTCATCCAGCCACCCGAGCACGGGGATGAAGTCCGGCACCGCGTCCACGGGCGACAGGAAGTAGACCACCGCCATCACTCCGGCCAGCTTGCGCCAGAGCGACACGCGAGGGTCTCTCACGTACCGGATGAAGCGGGTGCCCATGCCACGAAGACCTGCGATGTTCATACCCACCTCTACGCGTGAGCAGCCCCGGTGATTGCGCCTCGACAGCCACCCCGAGCGTATGCCGACCGCACGCTCGGAGGACAGGCGGCCTAGTCGGGAGTGTCTTCCAGCACGCCCGCGCGCCCCGCGACTTCCAGGCGCGCCCTGTCTCCGGGACGCAGCGGCAGCTCCGGCGCGCCACGCACCACCAGCTCCATGCCTCCACAGGCCACGGTGAACTCGGCGAAGGCGCCCTGGAACTCGCGCGACAACACCTCCGCGCGCAGGGCCCCTCCCACCGCCACGGCGTCCTTGTCGGGCACCAGCTTCAGCGCCTCCGGGCGCAGCGAGAGGAGCACCTTGCCCTTCGCGTGTCCGGACACCGGCAGGTTGCCGAGCATCGTGCGCGCGCCCCCGCCGAAGCCCACGCCCGGCAAGAGGTTCGTCCCGCCCAGGAAGTACGCCACGAAGGCCGTGCGCGGAGAGGAATAGACGGACTCGGGCGCGCCCACCTGCTCCACCTTGCCCGCCCGCATCACCGCCATGCGGTCCGCGAAGGCCATCGCCTCCGCCTGGTCATGCGTGACGAGCAACACGGTGGCGCCGAGCGACTTGAGCACCCGCCGCACCTCGATGCGCGTGGAGGCCCGCAGCGCGCTGTCCAGGCTGGAGAACGGCTCGTCCAGGAGCAACACCCGAGGGCCCGGCGCCAGCGCACGCGCCAGCGCCACGCGCTGCTGCTGTCCTCCAGAGAGCGCGTGCGGCATGCGCGAGGCGAAGTCGCCCAGGCCGAACAGCGTCAGCATGGCGCGCGCCTTCTGCTCGGCCTCGCGGCGCGAGAGACTCGACAGGCCGAACATCACGTTGTCGAGCACGGACAGGTGCGGGAAGAGGGCGTAGTCCTGGAACACCATGCCCACGCTGCGCTGCTCCGGGGCCACGAAGGTCCCAGGCCCCACGAGCACCCGGCCATCGAGGGTGATGGTGCCTTCGGCGGGACTCTCGAAGCCGGCCACCAGCCGCAGGGTCGTCGTCTTGCCACACCCCGAGGGGCCCAGGAGGGCCACGACCTCGCCGGGCTCCACGGACAACGACAGACCATCCACGGCGGCGGAGCCACCGGTGGCATAACGAAGGGACAGGGCGTCGAGCGAGAGCAGGGGCATGGCGAAAGCGCCACGCACCCTACCGCGTTCCGCCGTTACTTCCAGGGCGGCCGAGCGGCCATCAGCTTCGCGACGTCCACCACCGGGTCCTCATCGACGATGGAGACGATTCCCTCCGCGAGGACCTTCGACAGCTCCGCCTTGTGCGCACCCCACCGGGCATCAAAGACGTCCGGGCCCCACGGGCCGCTCTCCGACGGCTTGTGTGCCGCCGTCTTCGGCTTCCCGTAGATGAGGTGGTCATTGCTCACGATGATGCCCGCCGTGAGCGCGCCCAGCACCTCTAGCGAGTCATCGTTGTAGCGGCCATGGAGGGCATGCTCCACCGCCAGCCCGCCGAGGATGGTCATCCAGCCCGAGGTGTTCAGCGCGCGGCAGCGCACGTCACCCAGCACCACGAGCTTCGTCTCGGCGCCGTCCGTCAGGACACCCTCCACGGTGAGCGTGCCCACCACCACCAGCGACGCCTGGAGGTTCAGGTCCCCCTTCACGTGCAGGTCGCCCAGCAGACCCGTGGGCTCCGTCACGGAGAGGGAGCCCTCCACCGTGGCGGCCGTGCGCGGCGCGTCCTTGTAGAGCGAGGCCGCGAGCGCCAGCGTGGAGCTCCTCGAGCCGGGGAGCGCCTTCACCAGACCATCGAAGGTGGTGGGCTTCTTCTCGTCGAGGACCGACTGAAGCCAAGCGGGAGAGTACGACGGCCCCACGGGGAACTCACCCAGGGCATTCGCGGTGAGGGAGAGCGCGTCCGGGGCGAGCGGAGGAAGAACGGAGTCGGGCAGGGACATGAAGGCCCGGTGATAACACGGGGCCCGAAACATCCCAGACACCGAAGCGGTGTTTCCGCTGGCGGTTTTCGGACTCCGAATCATCCCCGGGGCGCGTCGCCCTCTTGCGACACGAGCAGGCCCACGCCCAACGTGGAGACCGCCATCAGCACCAGCGCGGGCAGCGCGGCCTCGGCGAAGCGGCCCTCGGCCGTGGCACTCCAGACGCGCGTCGCCAAGGTCTCGAAGCCGATGGGCGCGAGCAACAACGTGGCGGGCAACTCCTTCATCGCAGTGAGGAACACCAGCGCCGCGCCCGCCAGCAATCCAGGGCGCAAGAGCGGCAACGTGACTCGGCGGAACACCGAGGTGGGTGACTGCCCCAGCGACGCCGCGGCCTCGCCCAGATGGGGGTTGAGCTGGAGCAGCGACGAGCGCACCGTCCCCACCGCCTGCGGCAGGAAGCGCACCACGTAGGCCAGCACCAACATGACCAGCGTGCCGTAGAAGAATGGCACCACCTGCACGCCCAGGAACACCAACGACAGCGCCAGGACGATGGGCGGCAACGCATAACCCGCGTAGGACGCCCGCTCCATCGCCAGGGTGAGCCGGCTCGGATAGCGCACCGCGAGGAAGGCCAGCGGCAACGCGCCCAACACCGACATCACCGCGCCCAACACCGACGCGAGCACCGACCCCAGCGCGGGCTCCATCAACGAGCCTCCCTCCTCCGCCAACCCGCGCGCGCCCCAATAGAGGAGCACACCCACCGGCAACACCACCCCCGCCATCACCACCGCGCCACAGAACACGAGCGCGGGCACCCGCCAGCGGCCCAGCGTCACGGGCGCCATGGCACGGGCCGCGCCCTTCGAGCTGCGGTGATATCCCGCGCGCCCGCGCAGCCACACCTCGAACACCAGCACCACCACCGTCACCGCCACCAGCGCCAGGCCCAGGAGCGCGGCGTAAGCGCGGTCATACGCCCCTTCGTACTGGACGTAGATGGCGCGGGAGAACGCGTCGTACTGGAGCAGCGCCACCGCGCCGAAGTCCGACAACACATACAAGCCCACGAGCAACGCACCCGAGACGAACGCCGGACGCAGGAGCGGCGCCGTCACCTTCCAGAAGGCTCGCGCCGGGCTCATGCCCAGGCTGCGCGCTCCCTCCAGCCACGCGGGGTCCTGAGAGAGCAACCCGGCCCGCAGCGCGAGGAAGAAGTACGGATACGTGGACACCGTCAGCGCCAGCAGCGCGCCGGGAAAGCCATACACGGGCGGCACCGGCAACCCCCAGCGCGTCAGCGCCTCCTCGAGCACGCCTCCCGTGCCGAAGGCCGCTAGCAACACATAGCCGCTGACGAACGTGGGCACCGCGAGCGGCACACACAACAGCACCGTCCACACGCGCCGACCCGGCAAGTCGCTGCGCGTGGTGAGCCACGCCAACGGCAACGACACGGCGGCGGCGAGCACCGTCACCGCCGCCGCGAGCCCCAGCGTGCGCCACAACAGCCCCCACGTGCGGTCGCGCAGCAACAAGCCCCAGGTGCTCGCGTCGGCCTCCGCCGCGCGAACGCCCAGGTACACCGCGGGCAGCACCGCGAGCGCGGCCACCACCCACCCCGACACCCACAACCCCACCGGAGGACGTCGCGTCACTTCGACCTCAGAGGACGCCCGTGTCCTGGAGCATCTTCACCGTGCCACGCAGGTCATCGAGCTTCGACAGGTCCAGGTCCGGCGAGCCCACCTTCGACAGCGCGGGCAGCGACGCGGCCGTCTTCACGCCCGCCACCAGCGGGTACTCGTACGTCTCCTGCGAGAAGTACTCCTGCGCCTGCGGCTCCAGCAGGAACGCGGCGAACTTGTGCGCCGCCTCCGTCTTCTTCGTGCCGTGGAGGATGGCGACGCCCGCCACGTTCACCAGCGCGCCCGGGTCCCCCGCCGCGACGAAGTAGTTCTCCACGGGGAGCGCCGCGTTGCTCTTCTTCGCGGCGAACAGGTAGTAGTGGTTGACGAAGCCCGCGTCGATTTCACCACGGCCCAGCGCTTCGATGATGGCCGCGTTGTTCTTGTAGACGCGCGCCCCGTTGGCCTGGATGCCCTTGAGCCAGTTCGACGCGGCCTCCTCGCCCTTGAGCAGGCGCAGCGCGGTGACGAACGCCTGGAACGACGCGTTGGTGGGCGCCCAGCCCAGGCGGCCCTTCCACTTCGCGTCCGTGAACTCGAGGATGCTCTTGGGCAGGTCCGCGGGCTTCACCTTCTTCGTGTTGTACGCCACCACACGCGCCCGGCCGCTGGTGCCCACCCACAGGCCCGCCGGAGAACGGAAGCGCGCATCCACCTTGTCCAGCGTCGCCTTCGGCAGCGCCTGGAGACGGCCCGCGTTCGCCAGCGCGCCCAGCGCTCCCGCGTCCTGCGCGAAGAACACGTCCGCGGGCGTCTTGTCGCCCTCCTCCAGCAGCGTGGCGGCCAGCTGCGGCGTCTCGCCGTAGCGCACCTTCACCTCGATGCCGGTCTTCTCGGTGAACTTCTTGAGCAGCGGCCCCACCAGCTTCTCGTTGCGGCCGGAGTAGACGGTGAGCGTCTCCGCCGCCATCGCCGAGGTGGACAGGGTCAACAGCAGGGTCAGTAGGAGGGTGCGAATCATGGCGGGCACCCTAACGGACAGGCCGGAGACGTTCCACCCGTAGACAATTCCCGTGTGCCCGTGCGCCCCGAGTCCTCGGCCCCTCAAGGCCGCGACGGGAGCGTCGAAGCCCGAACATCGAGCCTGTTCCACGGCCGGCGTCGCACCGCCCTTCCCGGCAGCCTCGTGGGGGCCGGGTTAACCTGCCGCCCGGTGCTTCCCGACGTCCTGGAGGTTCAGCTCATGCCCAGACTCCTCACCGCCGTCCACGTCACCGCGCTTCTCGTCACGTCCTCCGCGTTCGCCCAAGGCACGACCCCGCCCGCGCCCACCGCAAAGAGTGCTCCCGCCAAACCCTCGCCCATGAAGCTCGCGGCCGAGCGGACCCAGACGGCGCTCCAGCAGGTTCCCCCAGGACGCCCCACGGACGTGAAGTCCGCCGAGGACGTGGTCACCGCCATCTACGACGTCATCAGCGGGCCCGCGGGCAAGGCGCGCGACTGGCAGCGCTTCCGCTCGCTCTTCTATCCCGGAGCGCTGATGGCCTCCGTCCAGCGCCCCAGGCCCGATGGGCGTCCCGGCGTCGCGCCCGTCACCCCCGAGGACTACGTGTCGTGGGGCGAGGAGTACTTCAAGGCGCACGGCTTCTTCGAGCGCGAGACGCACCGGCAGGTCTCCGGCTACGGAGACCTGGTCAACGTGCTGAGCGCGTACGAGATTCGCGAGTCGCCCGAGGCTGCCCCGCTCCTCCGAGGCGTCAACAACATCCAGCTCATCTTCGACGGCCAGCGCTGGTGGGTGCTGCACATCTCGTGGACGGATGAGAAGGCCGCGGGGGCTCCCGTTCCCGCGACCTTCACGCGGAAGTAGGTCCGCCGTGCCGACCCGGTCCGCGTGTGATGCGTTGGTGGTGGGCAACTACTGCCATGACGAGCTGTCCCGCGCGTCGGGAGGCGTGGTGCACACGCTCGGGGGCTCGGCGGCGTACATCTCCTCGGTGTTCGAGGCCACGGGCGTGGACCATGCCGTGGTGTCCGTCGCCGGTGAGGACTTCGCCTACGCGGACCGCGTCCGGTATCCCCCGCTCATCATCCCGGGGACACGCACCACCCGGTTCGTCGCGGAGCTCTCGTCCACGAAGCGGGTGCTGCGCGTGGGGGCTCGCTCCGCGGCCATCCGCCCCGAGGACATCATCTTCGATGCCCGCGTGGCGCTGGCGTGCGGAGTGATGGGCGAGGTGCTGCCGGAGACGCTCATCCGCATGTCCCAGCACGCGGGGCAGGTGCTGGCGGATGCGCAGTGCCTGCTGAGGACGGTGGACCCACGCGGGCACGTGCGGAACCTGTCGATGGAGGACACTCCCTTCGCGCCACTCCTGAGCCACCTGTCCGTGCTCAAGGCGAGCGAGGATGAAGCCGAGTCCCTCGACGTGGCGGGCGTCCGCGCGAAGACGTGTCTGGTCATCACCCGAGGCCGCGCGGGCTGCACCGTGCTCACCGCTCGGGAGACACTCGAAGTCCCCGCCTGGCCCGTGGAGGAAGTGGACCCCACGGGCGCGGGAGATTGCTTCCTCGCGGGCTTCACGTTGGGCCTGCTGCGCGCATGGCCCTTGGCGCGCTGCGCGGAGTTGGCCAACTGGTTCGGCGCGCAGGCGGTGACCCAGGTCGGTGTGCCGACGCTCGACTTGTCGATGCTTCCCGCCACGCTGCGGTGAAGCGGCACACCGTCGGCCTAGAAGCGGCCTCCGAGCCCCATCACCATTCCGCCTTGAGTCACGGACACCAACGGTTGCACGTGGACCTCCGACGGGGCCGGAGCCGCGCTGTGCGCGGCATGAGACACCTCGTACCCCACGAAGGACCCTAGGATGGAACCCGCCAAGGCGGCCGTGGGGATGATGACGAAGTCTCCCTTCTTCACGAGGAGCAGCGCTGTCACGGTGCCAGTCCCCGCGCCCAGCCCCGCGCCGAGGAGCGTTCCACCCCACGTCCCCTTTCCCCCCAGGAGGTGGGCGCCCCACATGATGCCAATGGGCGCGCCCACCGTGGCGCCCACGAGAAAGCCCGCCGCGGCCTCATCGATACACGCGCCGATTCCCGAGCGGTTCTGACACGCCCCATTGCCCACGGCGAAACCAGGAACCCCAAAGGCAAAGGAGGTCGCCGACATGGCGCCGAGCTCCACCAGGATGCGAGCGCTCGTGTGAAGCACCGCGAGCGCCGCTGACTCGGACGAGGGCTCCAACTCCTGGGGCGAGGTGCTCGGTGGTTCGACCGGGAGGACTTCCGGGGGAACCGGGACCTCGCTGTCCGCGAGCGCGAGGCCCGGGGTGAAGGACAACAGGGAGAACAACAACGGCGACATCCGCGAGAACCCGGCCCTGATTGCTTGCATGCGCGCGCGCCGTTGCAAACAAGGCGCCTGTCCTCTGGCTCGAGAAGTCTCCAGCGAATACGCAGCGCAAGGGCATGAAGAAGGTTCGCGCGTGTGCACCTTCCTGCGCAGCCCTGTCCCATGTGCAGGTCCCTGCACAGCCTCACCCCAGGCGTGAAGCCGGTGCACGGGTTCGCTTCCGCCACCGACAAGGGAAGTGCCGGGCCCATGGCATGGCCTGCTCGTCGCGTCGCTGGCCACGGCTCCTTCGGAGCCCGCGATGAAGAACACGTCCGCCGAGGTGAACAACCCAGACGGCGTTCACTCGGGCACGAAGAAGCCCCTCTCCCCGGGGCAGGGAAGAGGGGCTGGAACTTCAACGGCTCAAGACCGCGTCAGGCCTGGGGCTCCTCGGAGCCACCTCCCTCGGCCGGAGCCTCGGAGGCCTCGGGCGCGTCGGCGGGCGCGTCGGACTCGGTGCCCTCCGCGGACTCGGCGGCGGCCACGTCCGTGGCGCCCACCTCGGCGGCGGACGCCTCCGACTCCTCCTCGGACTCCTCACCCTCGGGCAGCTTGGAGAGGGCCATGACCTTCTCCTGGTCGTTCTCCAGCGCAATCAACCGCACGCCCTGCGTGTTGCGGCCGATGACGGAGATCTCCTTCACCTTCATGCGGATGAGCATGCCGCCGTTGGTGACGAGCATCACCTCGTCCGACTCCTTCACCTGCACCACGCCCACCACCTTGCCGTTCCGCTCGGTGGTCTTGATGTCGATGATGCCCTTGCCGCCACGGCCCTGCTGCCGGTACTCGGTCTCTTCCGTCCGCTTGCCGTAGCCGTTCTCCGTCACGGTGAGGATGGCGGAGCCCTGCTCCACCAGGTCGGCGCCCACCACCTCGTCGCCCTCCTCCAGCGTGATTCCCTTCACGCCGAAGGCCTGGCGGCCCATGGAGCGGACCTCCGACTCCGGGAACCGGATGCTCATGCCCGACGCCGTCGACAGCAGGATGTCCTTCGAGCCGTCGGTGATCATCACCGCCACCAGCTCGTCCCCCTCGTCGATGCCCAACGCGATGATGCCGCTGGAGCGGACGTTCTCGAACGCGCTCAGGTCCGTGCGCTTCACCACGCCCTTCTTCGTCACGAAGAAGACGTAGCGGTTCTCGGGGAAGTCCCTCGTCACGAGAATCTGCGCCAGCCGCTCGCCCTCGCCGAACTGCACCAGGTTCACCATGGCCTTGCCGCGCGACGTGCGGCTGGCCTGCGGAATCTGATGCACCTTGAGCGAGTACAGCTTGCCCTTGGTCGTAATCGGCATCAGGTACGCGTGGGTGCTGGCCACGAACAGCTTGCTGACGAAGTCGTCTTCCTTCGTCGCCGCGCCCGTCTTCCCGCGTCCACCGCGCTTCTGCGCCCGGTACTCCGACAGCGGCGAGCGCTTCACGTAACCGGTGTGGGACAGCGTGACCACCATCGTCTCCTCGGCGATGAGGTCCTCGCTGGTGATGTCGTCCACCGCGCCGATGATTTGCGTGCGGCGCTCGTCGCCGTAGCGCTGGCGGATGTCCATCAGCTCCGTCTTGATGACGTTGAGCAGGCTGCTCTCGTTGGCGAGGATGTCCTGGAGGCGAATCACGTCGCGCACCAGGCCGATGAGCTCGCGGAACAGCTCCTCGCGCTGGAGGCCCGTGAGGCGCTGCAGCCGCATCTCGAGGATGTTCTGCGCCTGCTCCTGACTGAAGCCCGAGCCCTCGTACTTGTGCGCAAGCCCCTGGTACGCCGGCTCCTCGTTGCGCGCGCGCGAGACGAGCATCTCCATCTGCGCCTTGGCCTTCGCGTAGTCGATGCGCTGGAGGTTGGCGAAGCGCTCGTGCTCGTACAGCGCGGGCGACAGGATGTTCATCAGGCCCCAGCGCGCTTCGTCCGGGTCCTTCGACGCGCGGATGAGGCTGACCACCAGGTCGATGAGGTCCTGCGCGACGAGCAGGCCCTCGACGATGTGCATGCGCGCCAGCGCCTTGCGCAGCTCGAAGCGGCTGCGCCGCGTCACCACGTCGCGGCGGTGGGCGACGAAGCGGTCGAGCAGCTCCTTGAGGTTCAGCGTGCGCGGCTGCCCGCCGTCGATGGCCAGCATCACCGCGCCGAACGTCGTCTCCAGCGCCGTGGACTGGTACAGGTTGTTGAGCACCACCTGCGAAATCGCGTCGCGCTTGAGCTCGATGACGATGCGCATGCCCTGACGGTCGCTCTCGTCACGGATGTCGCTGATGCCCTCCAGCTTCTTCTCGCGAACCAGCTCGGCGATCTTCTCGATGAGCCGGGCCTTGTTCACCTGGTACGGAATCTCCGTGAAGATGATGGACTCGCGGTCCCCCTTCTTCGACGTCTCGATTTCCGAGCGCGCGCGCACCGTAATCTGCCCGCGCCCCGTCTCGTACGCGCGCAGGATGCCCTCGCGGCCGGTGATGAACGCGCCGGTGGGGAAGTCCGGGCCGGTGATGAACTCCATCAAGTCCCGGACGGTGCACGCCGGGTGGTCGATGAGGTGCAGCGTCCCGTTGATGACCTCGGTCATGTTGTGCGGCGGGATGTTGGTGGTCATGCCCACCGCGATGCCGCTGCTGCCGTTGACCAGGAGGTTGGGGAACCGCGCGGGCAACACGAGCGGCTCCTCGAGGGAGTCGTCGTAGTTGGGGCCGAAGTCGACGGTCTCCTTGTCGATGTCCGACAGGAGCTCCTCCGCCAGGCGGTCCATGCGCGCTTCCGTGTAGCGCATGGCGGCGGGCATATCGCCGTCGACCGAGCCGAAGTTGCCCTGGCCGTCCACCAGGAGGTAGCGCAGGCTCCACGGCTGCGCCAGGCGCACCATGGCGTCGTACACCGACGAGTCACCGTGCGGGTGATACTTACCGATGACGTCACCGACCACGCGCGCGCTCTTCTTGTAGGGGCGGTTGTGGTAGTTCGCCAGGTCGTTCATCGCGAACAACACGCGGCGATGCACGGGCTTGAGGCCGTCGCGGACGTCAGGCAGCGCGCGGCCGATGATGACGGACATCGAGTAGTCGAGATACGAGCGCCGCATCTCGTCTTCGATGTTCACGGGAATGAGCTCTCCGGCGCCGTCGGGAGGCGGGGGCGCGGAGGGCGATGCCGGCTTGTCGGTGGTGTCGTCAGCCATGAGCTCTGAAGGTGTCGCGGAGGAGCCCCGCGAAGGGCCGCCATCCAGTGAGGGAGCGTTCGTAACCCCCGGATTTCCCTACGTCAACAAGGGAAACGCCCGGGTGATGGCCCCAAGGTCCAAGTGCTTCGAAAACAAGTCGCTGGGGCGCGAAAAAGCGCCCCATACTGAACGCTCGAACACCCTGTTTTCAGCCCGTTTCCGGGCCAGGAAAATCATACCCCCGCGAGCCCGGACGGAGGGCTGATTTCAAGCGGGGCGCAGGGGGGCGGCCAGGCGCTCGGCCTCGGTGCCGATGGGGCCGTTCGGGTCCTTGGCCCGGGCCTTCTCGAAGGCCGCGAGCGCGCCCTCGCGGTCGCCCTTGAGCTTGAGGGCCACGCCCACGTTGAGGTGCGCGGAGGCCAGGTCGCGGTCCATGGCGACGGCCTCGCGGAACAGCGCCAGGGCCTGGTCCACGTCGCCCGACAAGAGGGCCTCCTTGCCGGCCTGGACGCGCTTCTCCGCGTCGTTCACCAGCTCCACCTGGAAGACACTCCCGCCCACCACGTTGGCGATGAGCACGCGCAGGATGCCGCCCCAGTAGAACGTGAGGCCCTCGGCGGCGACGACCGCCGCGAGCGGGAGGTCGGGCAGCAGCTGCTTGCCGCGGAACTTGAACCGCACGCGGGTGTAGCGGCCCTTGTTGGCCCAGTGCACCACCTCGCCCTGGAGCTTGCGCAGCCCTTCCTCCATGCGCTTGGGGTCGATTTCGAACGGGAGCACCCGGCCCGACCCCTCGTCTCCCGAGGGCAGGGCCTTGGGGCCTGTGTCCATGGGCGTGTCGTCGAAGACAGGCTCGGCCTCCAGGACGGGAATCGGCGGCTCGGCGCGGGAGGGCTTCGCCTTGCTCTTCCTGGGGGCGGCGGAGCGGGCGGCGGGCTTCTTCACCTTCAGCTTCGTGGCGGGCTTGCGGGAGGTGCTCTTGGCCATGGTCATCACCTTAAACGAGCCACGGCGCCGACGCTTGCGTCCACGGGGTTGTCTGGACTGGCCGGGTGCTTCTTCACGCGGGCCCGACAGGACTTCACACGGGGGCGGTCCTCGTCGGGAGCGGGCTCGGGGATGATGGGCTTCCCCCCTCGCAAGGACCTTCTGACGCATGAGACGCGCCCGGCCCGCCCTGCTCTCCGCCCTGCTCCTCGCCGCGCCCCTGGCGAGCGCGGCGGGCGCCGACCCCGTTGTCACCGGCGACCCCTGGCCCCGCATCCGCAAGGAGCGAATCCAGAAGCTGCTGCCCCAGGCCATGGCGCGCGCCGACGTGGACGCGTGGGTGGTGTTCTGCCGGGAGAATGACAACGACCCGCTGGCCCACCACGTCGGCGGAGAGAACGCGGGAGGCACCGCGGCCTTCCTGTTCTTGAGGCAGGGCGGCACGGTGCGCTCCCTGGCGCTGTCTCCGGTGAGCGAGGCCACCGCGCTGCGCGAAGTGGCGCCGATGGATGAAGTCATCGCGCTGGAGCGGGGCCAGGACCTGTATGCGCAGGTGGCCTCGAGGCTCGCCGCGGCGAAGCCCGCGCGCATCGCCATCAACGCGTCATCGGCCGTGACGGTGGCGGATGGCTTGTCCTCCTCGCAGCGCGCCGCGCTGGAGAAGGCGCTGTCCGCCGCCCTGCGCAAGAAGCTGGTGTCGTCCGAGGACGTCGTCTCCGAGTGGCTGTCCGTGAAGCTGCCCGAGGAGGTGGACATCCTCCGCAAGGCCGCCGCCATCACCGCGCAGTTGGAGGTCGAGGCGTACCGCACGGTGGTGCCGGGCAAGACGCGAGACTCGGACGTGGCGCGTTTCCTCAAGAAGCGCATGGCGGAGCTGGGCGTGGGGGACGCGTGGGCACCGGACCAGAACCCCGCCGTCAACAGTGGCCCGCTGCGCGGACACACCCACGCCACCGAGCGCGTGATTCAACCCGGTGACTTCATCCAGACGGACTTCGGCATCCGCGTGGGTGGCATGTGGGTCACCGACATCCAGCGCTTCGCCTACGTGCTGGCCCCGGGTCAGACGCAGCCGCCACCGGAGGCGATGGACCGCTGGGAGAAGGGCAAGAAGGGCAACCGCGTCGCCCTGGCCGCGCTCAAGCCCGGCGTCACGGGATGGGACGTGGACAAGGCCCAGCGCGTCTGGATGCACGAAGCCGGCTCCGAGCCCATGTCCATGTTCGGCACCGGCCACCCCGTGGGTTACTGGGCCCACGACGTGGGGCCCGCGCTCTCCGGAGGAATGAAGGAGAAGCCCTCGCGGGGACAGGCCGCCCGCATCGTGCGGCCCGGACAGGTGTTCGCGTTCGATGGTTTCTTCGCGTGGAAGGACGGCGGGCCGGACTCGCTGCGCGTCATCTCCGTGGAGGAGATGGCCGTCGTCACCGACACCGGCGCGGAGTACCTGATTCCTCCTCAGGAAGACCTGGTGCTCATTCCGTCACCAGACACCCAGGGGCCCGCCCGACCCGTGGCACCCGCGCCGCGCTGATGTCACGGATGTTTCACGCCCTACTCTCCCGGCGGGCTGGACTCGTAGGATGTGTCCAGCCAACCGGGAGCGCTCGCGATGCAGACGGTGCTGGTGATTGACGATGATGTGTTCGTGCTCTCGATGGTGACGGACATCCTTCACAGCGCGGGCTACGCGGTGGTGAAGGTGCAGTCGCCGGATGACGCCTTCAAGCTGGACCTGACCCAGGTCTCCGCCATCCTCTGCGACTACAACATGCCGCAGATGAATGGCGCCGACGTGCTCATCGCCATGCGGGAGCTGAAGGAGTGCAACGCGCCCTTCATCTTCCTCACGGGGCATGAGCAGCTCGACGACCTGCTCTCCGTCGCCATCCGCTATGGCGCGGAGCTCTTGCCCAAGCCCATCCATCCGGTGGAGCTGATCCGCCTGTTGGTGAAGCAGCTCGCCACCGCCGCGGCGTGAGGCTCAGCCCATCACCGCGAAGAGCTGCCGGCACTGCGCCAGCAGCACGCCGTCTTCCGTCCACAGCTGTTGGAAGTCCTCCGCGTACCCCTGTCCCGCCTGACGCGAGCGTCCCGTGCGCAGGAAGTGGGCGTCCGGCGCGAGCCCCGGCCGGGGAAACGCGTGGAAGAAGTGGATGGTGAAGTCCACGGTGGCGGCGGGGCGGAAGCCATCCACGCGCGAGAGCACCGAGGGCGGATACGCGTCCATCAATCCCACGCACAGCGGCGCGTCCAGCACCGTGGGGTCGCGCGGGCGCAGCCAGCCGCCCGTCTCCGCGATGTCCGCTCCGGAGTACGGCGCCGAGCCCAGGCAGTAGCGGTACTCGAAGAAGCGGCAGAAGTCCGGCATGGGGACGTCGTCGGGAATCGAGGGCACCTCGTGCGGACGAGGCACCGGCGGCGGCGTCATCTCCTGATACTCGATGGCGCCTCCGCGCGCGGCGCCGAACGTCGCGCTGCCCAGGGCCACCACGCCCGACGCGTTCTCCACGCGCACCGTGGCGTGTGTCACCAGCTTCCCCGCCCGTTCGATGCGCGTCACGACGTGTGCATCTCCCTCCACCGCGGGCGAGCAGAAGTGCATCGTGAAGGAGCGCACCGGCCGCGACGCATCCCCCAACGTGTGCTCCAACGCGCGCATGGCGGTACCCGCGACGATGCCACCGTAGGCGCCCCGGCCCTGGTACCAGGGCGCGGTGAAGCGGATGAGGTAGCGATGAGGCTCGAGCGGTTCGGGCGTGGAGGCGGCGAGGAAGGCGGCGGTCATGTCGCGGCGCACCGTATCAAGCCGCCCCCTGGGACGGGGGCGGTCCGAAGCGGCCAGCCCGGCGACCGCGTGTCACCGCGACAGGCGCCAGTCCACGGGAGCGCGGCCCTTTGACTCCAGGGCCTGGTTCACCGCACTGAACGGCTTGCTGCCGAAGAAGCCGCTCTTGGCCGACAGCGGTGAGGGGTGCGTGCCCTCGATGACGACGTGGCGACTGGCGTCGATGAGCTTCTTCTTCTTCTGCGCGTACTTGCCCCACAGCAGGAACACCACGGGGTCTGTCTTGGCGCTCACCGCGCGGATGACCGCGTCCGTGAAGTCCTCCCAGCCGTGGCCCGCGTGGCTGTTGGGCTCCGCCTGGCGCACCGTCAGCACCGCGTTGAGCAGGAGCACGCCCTGCTGCGCCCACGCAATCAGCGAGCCGTCCTTGGGACGGGGCACCTTCACGTCCGTCTCCAGCTCCTTGAAGATGTTCACCAGCGAGGGCGGCGGCGTCACCCCGGGCTGCACGGAGAACGCCAGCCCGTGGGCCTGTCCGGGCCCGTGGTACGGGTCCTGCCCCAGGAGCAGCACCTTCACGTCGGCATAGGGCGTCAGCCGGAAGGCGGAGAACAGGTCCTCCTCCGAGGGGAAGACGGTGGCGGACTTGCGCTCCTTCTCCACGAAGCGCTCCAGTTCGTGGAACGAGGGCGAGTCCAGCGCGCCGGCCAGCACCTCTCTCCAATCCTTCGGCAACCCGTCCTGCAACATGGCGTCTTCCTCCCCGGCCAAGACCGGGCGCATTGAAACACTCCCCGCGCGTGCGGCCCACCCCTTTCACCTGCCTGCCCAGGGGGCGGCGGCCCCGCGGGAAGCACTCAGGTGGGACGGGTTCTTGGGGGGAAGGCACAGGCCGCGCTAGCCTGTGCGGCGCCATGACGATGTACACCGAGTCACTCCGCGCCTTCCTCAAACCCGTCCTGCCCTATCTGGACGACGAGTCGGTGTCGGAGATCATGATCAACGGTCCCACGGACGTGTGGATCGAGCGCAAGGGCCGTCTGACGAAGACGGAGGCGGCCTTCACCGAGGAAGGGCTCATCGGCGCCGCGCGCAACATGGCCCAGTTCGTCGGCCGCATGCTCACCGAGGAGCGCCCGCGCCTGGACGCGCGCCTTCCGGATGGAAGCCGTATCCACGTGGTGATTCCGCCCATCGCACGCAAGGGCACCACCATCTCCATCCGCAAGTTCTTCAAGGAGAAGCTCTCCATCCAATCGCTGTTGAAGTTCGGCTCGCTGACGCCGCAGATGGCCCGGCTCATCGAGGCGGGCATCGCCACCAAGCTCAACATGCTGGTGGCTGGCGGCACGGGCTCCGGCAAGACGACGCTGCTCAACATCGTCTCGTCCCTCATCCCCGACGAGGAGCGCATCCTCACCATCGAGGACTCGGCGGAGCTCCAGCTCAACCAGACGCACATCGTCGCCTTCGAGAGCCGGCCGCCCGACAAGTTCGGCAAGGGCGGCGTGGACATGGGAGACTTGCTGCACTCGGCGCTGCGTCTGCGTCCGGACCGGATCGTGGTCGGCGAGGTGCGCGGCGGCGAGGCCTTCCACCTCATGCAGGCCATGAACACGGGTCACGGCGGCTCGTTGGCCACGACCCACGCCAACACGCCCACGGACACGCTGCGCCGCATCGAGTCCCTGTGCCTCATGTCCGGCATCGAGCTGCCCATGGTCGCCATCCGCGCCCAGGTGGCCAGCGCCATCAACTTCATCATCTGCTGCGAGCGCCTCCACGACGGCAGCCGCAAGACGATTGCCCTCTCGGAGGTGCTGCCCCTCAACGAGAAGGGCGACTACCGCACCCAGGACATCTTCGTCTTCACGCCCGTCACCAAGGACGAGGACGGCCACATCCTCGGCTACCACGCGCCCACGGGCATCGTTCCCAACTTCGTCTCCAAGGCGAAGGCGTACGGCTTCAACGACCTGGACGATTCGTTCTTCGACCCGGCCACCTATGGACTGCCGCCGCCGCCCACCTTCCACGCCGGCGAGTCGTACACCGTGCGGTGGGCCCCCTCGCTCAAGCACCGCGAGGAGGGGCGCCCCGACCCCGACCACTTCAAGAAGGACTGGGCGGAGTTCGAGCAGAAGCTGAAGCAGGAGGCCCACGACGCCAAGGCCCACAAGGCCGCCGCGGCGCCCGCGCAGGTGCAGGTGCCCGCGAGCCTCCCCGCCTCCGCCGCCAGGCCCCCTGCCCCCGCGGCCCGGCCCGCCCCCACGGCGACGCCTCCCGCCGGCCACGCCGCGGCCCGGCCCGCCATCACCCAGCGGCCGCCGCCCCCTCCCGAGTCGGGCGATGACGACATGACGCCGCCGCCCACGCGGAACCCCTTCGCGGGCGGTTCGGACGGCATGGCGTCCGAGCCCAAGGTGGAAGTGGACGAGGAGCTGCTCACGGACGCCGGCCGGCCTCCGCCTCCGCGCCGCCCGGGGCCGCCTCCCGCCCGGCCCGCGCCCTCCGCGGCCCGGCCCGCTGGGCTGCCGCCCCGCCGGCCCCCACCGGCGCCTCCCGAGGAGGACGAGCACACCGGCGCCCAGGAGGCGCCCAGCGGCGGAACCTCGGAGAAGACACAAATCCGCCCCGCCCCGTCGGAGCGCCCCCGCCGCTGAGCGGCCCCAGGCGTTATCGGAGTGTGACACCGCGACCCTACCCAGCGCGTGGGGTCAGCTCCCACCGCACGCACCAGGAGCAACCGCGGAGCCACCCGAGGTGCGAAGCCCCTGATTCCCGGCCTTGCGAGGAGGTCTAGTCAGGGGGAAAGTGTTTGGGTGTTGATCTCCCTTGTCGCCGTTCTCACCGTGCTCACCCAGGCGCCTGCTGCTGCCCAGCCGCAAGGGCCGATGAGCGTGTTGATCGCCCCACCAGATGCAACGGGAGTCCCCGCGCACGTCGTCGAGTTCGCGCAAGAGCACGTGGCGGACCAGTTGGAAGCACGTGGGCTGCGAGTCATCCGCATCGAGAACGTCGTCCGCAAGCTGCCCGCGACACGGCGCCGCGCGCTCCTGCGTTGCAAGCGCACGGAGGCGCCGTGTCTCCAGTGGCTCGGCACGGTCAGCAAGGCGGAGGTCATCCTGGTGGTGGAGTTGAGCCAGCCGGCGACGGGGTATCGCGCGGGGGTGCGGACGTATGCGGCGAAGGATGGCTCGCTCGTCACGGAGCAGTTCGCGGTCGACGCGGTCGAGGACCGGCTGCTGGATACGTTGACGCAGGTGCTGGACACGGTGGTGCCCGCCACCCAGCGCGCGGTGCGTGGGTTGCCGCCACCGCCGCCCATCGACGATGTGCCTCCGCCCACGCGAGTGGCCCGGCCGCAGGTGAAGGAGCCGGTGCCCTCCGTGAAGGAGCCCGTGACGCAGGACCCGCTCGTACCGGTGCAGCCCGTGCGGACCGAGGCGTCTTCGTCGCCGCGGAAATGGTCCTGGCTGCCCGCAGCGGGAGGTGTGGCGTTGGCGGGTGTGGGGACTGTCTTCTACCTGAAGGCCAAGGACCGGTTCGACACGTTGGACAAAGGGGGCTCGGACATTCCCGTGAGAGACTCGAAGGCGCTGGTGTCCTCCGGGAAGCAAGCGCAGACCGTGAGCCGCGTGGCGTTCGGGCTGGGAGCCGCGGGTCTTGTCGCCGGAGCGGTGATGTTCCTGTGGCCTGAAGACCCGCCCGCGCAGGTTCTCCCCACCGCCGCCACGACTTCGGGTGGCGCCATGGTGGGCGTGTCCGGGACGTGGCCATGAGTTCGAGGGAACAGATGCGGAAGATATGGACGCTCGGCGCGGCCGGCGTGGCGCTCTCGGCGGTGCTCGCCGGGGGCGGATGCTACGACTTCGATGCGGCGCAGAAGCGCTGCGAGGCGGAGGGCCGCTGTGAGCAAGCCCTGCCCGAGGACGCGGGCTGCACGCCGTCTTCCTCCAGCGAGGACTTTCCGGATGATGAGTTCGCGGACACGGACTGCGACGGCGTGGATGGCCGGGCCAGCGCGGGTCTGTTCGTCGATCCGCTGAATGGAGATGACAGCGCGGGCACGGGGACGCGTGAGAAGCCGCTGCGCTCGTTGAGCGAAGCGCTGACGCGGCTGCGCCAGTGGGATGGCGGGAGCGCGCCCACGCGGCTCTACCTCGCGAGCGGCACGTATTCCGAGGGCCATGTGGAGCTGGATGTGCCCGTGTCCCTGCACGGGGGTTACGCGGGTGGGGCGGGTGGATGGAAGCGCGCGGGGAATCAACTCGCGTACGTGGACAGTGGGACCACGGGCATCACGGTTCGCGTCCCGACGGATTCAGGGGTGGTGCTCGAGTACCTGCACATCCGCTCCGCGGATGCGGTGGAGCGTGGGCAGCCGTCCATCGCCATGCGGGTCATTGATTCGCCGAACGTGCGCCTGCGGCACACCATCCTCGAGGCGGGGCGTGGTGGGACCGGTAAGGATGGAGACACGGGCAGCCCGGGCATCCAGGGTGAGGATGGACAGAAGGGCCAGCAAATCGCAGCGACCATTCCAGGCGACGGAGGCGCTGGAGGGTCCGCACTGTGTCCCCTCGGCTACTCCGGGGGTTACGGCGCAGACGGAGTGCCTCGCAACCATGGCCTGGATGGCAAGGCGGGCCTGCCTGCCGCCTCCTCGGGAGGAACGGTGTTCGGTGGAGCGGGCGGACGTGGTGGCGACGCTGGAGTCCTTCCGTGCGACGGCGGCGGGTGCTCATGCGCAGGCTTCCCAGGCGGCCCCGGAGAAGAAGGCGGACAAGGCATCGCGGGCGACTCAGGCGCCCCTGGTTCGGGAAGAGGGGCTCTGTCTTCGTCGACCTGGGTCACTGTCCCTGAGATGCAAGGGGGCCAAGGCACCCCGGGAACAGCAGGCGGCGGAGGCGGAGGCGGAGGGAGTGGCGGCTCCTGTATCGCGGAAAGCAACTTCGAGCTGTCAGCAGGTGGTGCTGGCGGCGGTGGCGGCGCTGGCGGCTGTAGCGGACAAGGTGGAATGGGCGGCGGTGGTGGCGGAGCCTCCATTGGCCTGTTGGTCTTCTCATCTCGGGTGACGCTGGAAGCAGACTCCCATGTCCAGACACTCGGGGGAGGAACGGGAGGCCCCGGAGGAATGGGCGGCGCAGGTGGAAGCGGAGGCAACGGGGGAACCGGTGCGACGACCAATGTAGTCTCGCGGAGTTTCCCCGGTGACCCCACCAACAGCTACCAAAGCCATGGTGGAGCAGGTGGCAAGGGCGGACTGGGTGGCCAGGGCGGCCAAGGTGGGCCCGGAGGCGGCGGTGCCGGCGGTCCATCCGTGGGCATCTGGTGCGCGCCAGGCTCACAGGTCACCCTGGACGGAGGCACCACCATCGACGCGGGCCCGGGTGGCAGCGGAGGTGCGAGCACCGGCCAGAGTGGCGCGGCCGGAATGTCCGCCACCGAAATTCCCTGCCCCCCCATCCCGTAGGTAAGTTCATCCGTCGGCTGTCCGACGCTGGGAGACAGGTAAGCCACGCGGGGTGAGCGACGCCTGAACGCTCACCCTGCACTCGGGTCCCAACCACATCGCGTCAATCACCTCGTCTTGTTACGCTGACCTTTCCTCCTGGCGCGAGATGGCTTCCGAGTTGAACTGTGAAACCTGTGGTCTCCCCGTCCCCCCAAGCACCGGTGTGTGCCCGAGGGACGGCACCGTGGCACTCGCAGCGTTCCATGTCCCACCGCCGGTTCCGGCATCGCCGGTGGCCGACGAGCCGAAGGTCATCGTGCAGAGCACCCTGGAGGCCCAAGCAGAGGTCCTGAAGGATCCGCTCATCGGCCTGAAGCTCGGTGAGTACGAGCTGCGCGCCCGCATCGGCGTGGGTGGAATGGGGCTGGTGTACGAGGGCATCCAGCCGCTCATCGGCAAGCGCGTGGCGGTGAAGGTGCTCCGTCCGGAGCTGGCCCACTCCACCGAGCAGGTGGAGCGACTCCTCGCCGAAGCCCGCGCGGTGAACGCCATCCGCCACCGCGGCATCATCGACATCTTCGGCTTCGGCCAGGTGCCCGACGGCCGGCAGTACATCGTCATGGAGTACCTGGAGGGGCAGCCCCTCGACGCCGTGCTGGTGGAGAAGAACCGGCTCCCCCTGGACGAAGCGCTGCCCATCCTCGACGAGGTGCTCGCCGCGCTGGCCGCGGCCCACGGCGCGGGCGTGGTGCACCGCGACCTGAAGCCCAGCAACATCTTCCTGGTGCGGCAGCCGGACGGCTCGCGCTACGTGAAGGTGCTGGACTTCGGCCTGGCCAAGCGAGGCCAGGGCCCCACCGGCCGCACCGCGCAGACGCGCACGGACATGGTGGTCGGCACGCCGGAGTACATGGCTCCGGAGCAGGCACGCGGCCAGGAAGTCGGTCCCATGACGGACCTCTACGCGCTGGGCGTCGTCACCTTCGAGATGGTGACGGGCCGGCTGCCCTTCACGGGCAGCTCACCGGTGGACCTGCTGATGAAGCACGTGGAGGCACGGCCTCCCCGGCCGTCGGAGTTCGTGCCCGACCTGCCGCCCGCGCTGGATGCCTTCATCCTCCAGATGCTCACCAAGGACCCGGAGACACGCCCCAACTCCGCGGACCCCTTGCGCCAGCAGCTCAACAAGCTGCGCCGCTCGCTGCGCGCCACGCGCTCCAATCCCAGCGCGCTCTCGCCCATGCACGAGAAGCCGCGTGTGGCGGACGACGCCTCCTCGCGCCGCCCCACCACCCCCGTGGCGGTGCCCCCAGAGCTGAGCGCGAAGCCTCCCGAGAAGGAGGCCCCGCCCGCCCCGCCCCCACCGCGCAGGCCCCTGCCCATCGTGATGGCCCTGGGCGCTGGCGCGTTGATGCTCGCGGGAGTCGCGGCGCTCGTCTTCCGTGAGCCCGCTCGCGCCGTGCCGCTCACCGCGCCACGGGAGTCACCGCCCATCGCCGAGGCCCGGGCTGAACCAGCCCCCACCCCTCACCCCGCTCCTCCCGCGCCCATCGACACGGCGAGTGCCGTCGCCACCGCGGAGACGCTGAAGGAAGAGCCCGCTCCGGACGAGCCGTCCGACAACGCCCCGAGCGCGAAGGAGCGCCCTTCCACCGCCGAGCAGCACGGCGGCACGCTCGCCAACGAGGACTCGTCCGCCAAGGAGACCGGAGCCCAGGCCCGCACCGTCTCCGCCACCAAGCGCACGGAGGCGAAGGACGCCTCGGAGAAGCGGCAACTCCTCAAGCGCATCGACGCCTTGATTGACGCGACGCCCGACCTCATCGCTCAAGACCGCGTGAGGAGCCCCGACACCATGCTGAAGCTGTTGGAGAAGACCCGCACGGAAGTCGAGCTCTCCAACGACACCGAAGAGCAGCGCCAGCTCAGCCGGAAGTTCGACGGATTGAAGAAGATGTTCCTCAAGCGCTGAGCCAGCGCCTCGAGCGAAGCGCCCCTACTCCAGGCAGCCCAACCGCTGCGACGTGGCGTTGCGAGCCCGGTCCTCGCTCACCAGCTTCCAACCCGCGAGGTCCGCCAGCAGCGTGTCCCGGTCCTGCCGCAGCACCGTGGGGTTCTTGCACTGGCGGATGTCCCAGTACCGGTAGAAGGGCGGAAGCGCGAGCTGGAGCTCCGCCAGCTCCGGGAGCTGAAGCTCGTTGAGCTCCTTCTTGAAGAGCGTGAAGGCCGCGTCCTCCACGCCCACGACGCCGCGCTCGAAGTAGAGGATGGCCATGTCGTAGGCGATGAGCTGGTCCTTCTGCATGAAGGCGTGGAGCCGGTGCGCCGCCACGGTGAGCTGCAGGTTGCCCTTGATGCCCAAGCCCTCGGCGATGCGCATGGCCAACAGCCGCTCACAGGAGCCCTCTCCCGGAGGAGACGACCCCACCGTCGCGCCCACGAACAGGCGCCACGCCCACGCCGCCCCGTCCTCGCGCGGCGTCTGGAAGTAGCGGGGGCAATCCATGTGGCGGATGTAGAGCGCCACCAGGTCCTTCGGCAGCCGCGAGAAGTCCGGACGGTTGAAGGTGACGGGCCGGGGGTTGCGCTCGGATTGCCCGGCGCGGAGACTCATCCGCTCGCCCTCGATGCTGTGCTTGAGCAGCTTTTCGACGTCGAACTCACTCTCCAACTGGGGAAGCTTGCTCGCCGTATAGAGATACGTCAGCGGAATGAGCACGCCGGCCAGGCCGAGCACGAACAGGATTATCCAAAGAAGGCTCTTCACCCCCACAGGCTACCAGGGGCAGCATGCTCCCGGCACACGGGTTAAAACCGTCCTCACCATGCCCGACTGGCATTCCGGCGTAGTCACATCTCGCTCTCCCGCAGCCGACGGGCTCACCGACCTCGTGCTCGACGTCCAGGGCACGCCGCTCGTGGGGACCCATCTCCACCCCGGCCAGTACGTCCGCCTCAGCCTGCCCGGGCTTCAGACGAGCATGTTCGCCATCGCCTCCGCGCCCGAGCCTCAGGGCTCCCGCTGGGAGTTCCTCCTCAAGGACGGCAGCCCGCTGCCGGACGCCCTCATCCGGCTGCCCCTGGGCTCGAAGGTCCAGGTCACCGCCCCGGAGGGCGCGGGCTTCCCACTGGAGCGAGCGCGCGGGCATGACGTGCTCCTCTTCGCCACCGGCTCCGGCATCTCCGCCATCCGCCCGCTCATCGCCAGCGTGCGCCGCGAGCGGGACACCTTCGGCCGGGTGAAGCTCTACTTCGGCGCACGCACGCCCACGGCCTTCGCGTACCAGGGAGAGCTGCACGCCTGGGAGGACGGCGACATCCAGGTGGTGCGCACCGTCAGCCAGCCCGGCGCCAGCGGCTGGCAGGGCCTCACCGGCTACGTGCAGGCCCACCTGGGCGAAGAGTCCGTGCAGAACGCCCGCGCCTTCGTCTGCGGGCAACCGGACATGGTGCGGGGTGTCCTCGACGCCTTGAAGGAGCGCGGAGTCCCCCGCGAGCACATCTTCTTCAACTACTGAGCGGCCGCGGCACCGGGCGCCACGACGGAGGCGCCCTCCACGTAGCGCACATCCAGCAGCACCGCGGATGGGTCACTGTCCCCCGAGCTGCTCGCCACCTGCGGCGTCCACGCCGCCACGCCCACCCACCGTCCATCCGGGCTGAAGCGCACGCGGCGCACGGACCAGTCGAACGTGTGAGTGCCTCGCGCGGAGGACTCGCCCTCGGTGAAGAGGTGCACCTTCTTGTCCCAGCCGCCGGAGATGAGCGAACGGCCATCCGGTGAGATGGCCGCGGTGGACACCACGCCCCGGTGCACCGGCCACTTGTGCAGCACCTTCCCCGTGGCCGCGTCCACCACCGCGCCCGCGTTGAAGGGGCCCTGCGGCTCCTCGACGCCCTGACGCTCGCGCTCGTACACGGCGCGGTCTCTCTCCGGCTTCTGCTCGGAGAGCCCCACGCCCAGCCGCTGCCCGCGAGCATCCACCGTGACGTCACTGACGTAGGCGGGGAACGTGAAGTCCGAGCGCGCCGCCAGCACCAGCGTCTCCACCGGCGCCGCGCCCTCCGGGGCCCCCGACGTCAGCGTGAGGCGGGCCTCCTTGTGGACCTCGTCGAAGGCCACGCTCACCCGCTGCGAGAACGGCGCGCCCAGGACACCGCGCAGCCCCTGCGGCACACACGCGTCGCACACCGCCACGTCCACGTCGCGCACCACCAGGGACTTGAAGCGCAGGAACTGGCCCCGCGCGAGCCGCGCCTGGGTGGTCCCCAGCGCGCCCGGCACGTCCACCGTCTCCTTCAACGAGGCCACGTCGACGCCCGCGGCCGAGGCCACCTCGGTGGTGACGACGATGGCGGGCACGCGCGCATCCAGCGCGAAGCTCCCCATGGCCTTGCCATTCACCGAGCCCGACACCACCGCGGAAGCCCCCGTGCGCTCGAAGCGCGTGCGCGCCTCATGCGACGACACCGCCTCCATCCGAGCGGTCCACGCGCGCACGTGCTTGTCCCAGCCGCCCGAATACAGCGTGCCGTCCGGCGCGAAGGCCAGCGCGCTCACCGGCCCTTCATGTCCCCGCTCCTCGGAAGCGTGGACGAGCCCATCCACCGACAACACGGTGATGAGCCCCTTCACGCTGCCCACCACCAGCCACCGGCCATCCGGATGGAAGGCCACCACGGAGAGCGGCTCCTCGGTGATCCGCATGGCCCGGGCCTCACCCGTGGCCGCGTCGAACAAACGAACCGAGCCATCGCGGCTCGCGGTGGCGACCAGTCCTCCGTCCGGAGAGAAGGCCACGCCCTCCACGTCGAACTCGTACGGGTTGATGGTCGGGTCCCCGAGCAGGCGCGGCGGAGACTCCAGCGACCAGATGGACAGGAAGTACGAACGCGGCCCCAGCCGCGTGTACGCGACGCGCCGCTGACGGGGCGAGAAGTCCAACCCCCAGATGAAGTCCGACTTGTTGAGGACGGAGGAGCGGCCCAGCCCCGCCGTCGCGCCGGTGAGATAGCCGCCCTGCGTCTGGGTCAGCCGCGTCTCCATTTCGGGAGACACACCCGCGGACTGATGCGCGCACCCGCCCCCCATCGCCAGCAGCCCCGCCGCCAGCACTCCCGTCCCCCACTTCATGAACCGGAGCCTCCCGTCGCGGCCTTCTCGCGCTCCTGGTCCACGTTGATTTCGGTGACGCCCTTGTTGTCGATGGAGAGCAGGAACAGCTGCTTGACGGCCTCGCGCTTCTCGTTGAACGAGGTGCGGCCCGTGGCGCCGTCGAAGTCCTTCAGGTTCGCCAGCGACTCACGCATCTGCGCGCGCGTGCGAGGCGCCCCCTCCTTCTTGTCCACGAGCTGGCGCAGCATGCGCCCGGAGTCGTAGCCGATGGCCTCCAGCAGCCCCGGGTCCTTGCCCGTCTCCTGCTTGTACGCCTCGCGATACTTACGCACGAAGTTGCGCGTGGCCGGCCGCTGCGAGTCCACGAAGAAGCCGTCCACGTACACCGAGCACGTGACGAACTTGCCGCCGCGCTCAATCAACTCCGGCAACCCCGAGCGTCCCTTCGGGCTGCTCCACTGGTTGGCGCCGAAGAGCGTCACCGTCTTCAGCTCCTTCTTGCCCGTCGTCTTGCGGATGCGCTCCAAGTCGCGTGGGTCACACGCGTTGGTGACGATGTCCTCCACCGCCAGCGCCGGGGCCACCAGGCTCACCCGCCGCCAGTCGTCCGGCATGAAGATGGCGTCGAAGTCGACGATGGGCTCGACGTTGCTCTTCACCTTCTCCAGCGCCTTGCGGCGGCGGAACGCGTCCAGGTTCTCGCCCTGCAGGTCGCGCACGCCCTCCACGTAGTCGCCGCGGTCCTCCAGGTAGTAGCGGCCCACCAGCTTCTTGGCCTCCGTGGTGAACGTCGTCTGGTCATGCGAGTAGCGCTCCGCGCCCCGCACCATGCCGCCGCGCTCCACCACCTGGTCCCAGAACGAATCCGCCAGCTCAACACCGTAGGGGATGTTCGGGTACAGCAGGGCGAACTTCTTGTAGCCCTTCACGTTGATGGCGTAGTCCGCGATGGCGTCCGCCTGCGCCGCGTTGGTCAGCATGTTGCGGAAGACGTACGAGCCCAGCTCCGTGACGCCCTCCTGGCGCGTCATCGTGAGCAGCGGCACCTGGAGCTCCTCGGCCACCAGCGCCGCGCGCTTGGAGTCATCGCCGAGCAGCGGCCCCAGCACCGCGATGGCGCCGTCGTCGAACGCGAGCTGCTCCATCGCCTGGCCCGTCTTGTTGACGTCGCCCTGCGTGTCCTTCACCACCAGCTCGATGTCGCTGCCCTCCAGCCCCAGTTGGATGCCGCGCAGCACCGCCTCGCCGATGGGCTGATAGCGGCCCGTCATGGGCAACAGCACACCCACGGTCCTCGGCTTCGCCTCCACCCGCCGCGTCGCGCGCGCCAAGAGTTCCTTCGCCTGCGGCGCGAAGGGGCTCTGGGGCGCCTCCACGAGGAAGCGGTTCAGCGTCTCCTCCAGCCGCGACCACTCGCGCAGGTGGTAGTAGATGCGCGCCAGCTTGAAGGTGAGCACCGGCCACGCGGGGTTGGACGCAGGCAGCCCCTCCGCCACGCGGGCGATGTCCACGAAGTCCGCGCGGCCCTCCACAAGAGCCTCCACTCGAGCCACCGCCGCGGCCCGCTCCGCTTCCGTCCTCGCCTTCCCCGCCTCCTCCACCGCCATCGTCAGCGACTGGCCATACAGGCCCGCGCCCTCGGCGGCCCGCGCGGCGTCGCGCAGGAGCTGCTCACGCTCGGCGCCCTCGGCGTGCTCGGCCAGACTGGACAGCGTCTGGTACGCGTCGCGGTAGGCCCCGACCTCCATGGCGGACAGCGCCAGCTTGCGCTTGGCGTCATCAGCCTGGCCATAGAGCGGGTTCTCGAAGAGCAGCTCGTTGAAGGACTTGCGTGCGTTGACGTAGTCCTTCGACTCGAAGAAGAGGACGCCGGCTTGATACAGCGCGTCCTGGCCCGCCGTCGTGGCGGGGTACGTCTTGCGCACCGACAAGTAGGCCTCCGCGGCCTTCTTCTTGTCGGGCGAGGACTGGGCCGTCCGCCGCGCCTCCGCCAGCGCCGCGTCCGCGGCGGCGTCCTTCCGGGCCTCCACCGTGGGCCGCCTGGGGAAGGGGTCTCCGGTGGGGACGTCCTCCCCCGTGGTCCCTCCAGCGGGGACACGCGAGGGGCGAGGACAGGCGGTCAGCAGCAGGGCCAGCGCGACGAGGAGCGAGCGGCGCAAGGTGGGCAGGACTTCCATGGCAGTGGGGTGCATAGCAGCGGCGACGCGCCTCCGTCGACAACGGAGCGGGGAAGATTCCGAGAGGAACCCCTCCCCCACTGCACCCCACGTGCCCGCCCCCTCACCGCCGGGGAGACGTCCACTCCCTCACGCAAGCGTGGCGCACGGACCACGCGCGTGTGGTCCCCAGGCCACGACCGCCCGGCCACGCCCGGTCTGCGAGCAAGCGGCCGACCGTCAGCGGACTCCCGCTGGATTCAGCCGAACAGCTCCTTCACCTTGGCGAAGAAGCTCTTGGACTGAGGGTGGGACTCTTCACCGGAAAGCTCCGCGAGCTTCTCCAAAAGGTCCCGCTGCTTGGAGGACAGCTCCGTGGGCGTCTCCACCACCACGCGCACGTGCTGGTCTCCCCGCTGCTGGCTGTGCAGGTGGGGGATGCCCTTGCCCTTCAGGCGGAACACCTTGCCGGACTGCGTGCCCGCGGGGATGGTCATCTTCACCTTCCCGTCCAGCGTGGGGACGTCGATCTTCGCGCCCAGCGCCGCGTGCGTGAAGGAGATGGGCACCTCGCAGAAGACCTCGTACTCCTCGCGCTGGAAGAGCGGGTGCTCCTTGACGATGACGGTGACGTAGAGGTCTCCGGGAGGGCCCCCCCGGTCTCCAGGCTCGCCCATGCCCGACAGGCGCACGCGGGTGCCGTTGTCCACGCCCCCGGGGATGGCCACCTCGATGACCTCCTCCGACGGCATCTTCCCGGAGCCCTTGCAGCGCGAGCACGGGTCCGGCACCACCGAGCCCGTCCCGCTGCAGTCTCCGCACGGACGCGACACCGCGAAGAAGCCCTGCGTGTAGCGCAGCTCACCGCTGCCACCACACGTGCCACACGCGCGCGGGCCCGCGCCGCTCTTGCTGCCAGAGCCGCTGCACGTCTCGCACTTCTTGGGCCGGGGAATCGTCACCTTGGGACGGCTGCCGAAGGCGGCTTCCTCGAAGGTGATTTCCAGGTTGTAGCGCAGGTCCGCGCCGCGCGAGCTGGTGCGGCGCCCACCCCGGCCACCGCCGAAGATGTCGCCGAAAATCTCGCCGAAGATGTCGTTGATGTTGACGCCCTGGAACCCGCCCCCGGCGCCACCAAAGCCCTCGAACGGATTGCCCGAGTGCCCGAAGCGGTCGTACTTCGCCCGGCGGTCGGGGTCACTCAGCACTTCGTAGGCTTCCGAGGCTTCCTTGAACTTCTCCTCCGCCTCGTTGTTCCCCGGGTTCCTGTCCGGGTGGTACTGGAGCGCCACCTTGCGAAACGCGCTCTTGAGCTCCTGCGCGGAGACGGTCTTGGTCACCCCCAAAACCTCGTAGTAGTCGCGCTTCTGACCCGCCGCCGCTGGCATTCGCTTCAACCCCTGGAATTTGCTGGACTTTTTGACGCTGACAAAATCTCTGAGTCACTATAACGCAGCCGAACGCGCCAGCAATCCGCGGGGAAAAACGAGGGCCGCCCGGGGACCTGGGAGGCCACCGGGCGGCGCGAGGACGAACCAGGGAGTGGGGAGGACGCGAGGGGCCTAGACGGTCCACACGCGGTTGGCGGTCAGCTCCATGCGGGCCAGCCTGCGCTTGAGCGTCGGGTCCACCGGGCCGTTGGTGGCCCACTTGGGCACCACGAAGTGCAACTCCGCGTTGTAGAGCTTGGCGGCGCTGGCCAGCAGGCTCCAGCGGTTCTCCGCGGTGGGCTCCTCCACCATGCCCGGGGTGACAATCTCGAGGATGATGGGTGTGCGCGCCGAGTCCGACTGGCGGCAGGTGAAGTCGGGCCGGTGGTCCTCGATGGTGCCCGACAGGATGGGGGGCGGCATGAAGCCCGGGAGCCGAGCCTTGATGTCCGTGTACCCGATGGTGCGGAAGTACTCGGCCATGAGCCACAGGAGCCGGCGGCGCTCCTCGTCTTCAACCACCGGCTCACAGCCCGGATTGAATAGGACCTCTTTTTCGTTATTGGTGTCCATGGCTCCCCTGAACCTGTCCGCAGCGACGGAGGGGGGCAACGGAATGAGCCTGCTTGCCACGCACGGCCGGTTGCAGGGCAAGCGGCGGGGCTTGAAGGCCCAGGCGCCTCTGGACTTGGACGTGCCGCCGACTCGGTGACAGAGTCCGCCGCCACACAGTGGCTCCTCGTCCTCGTCCCTCCGCACACGTCTACCGCCGGCTCCTCGGCTACCTGCGCCCCTACCGCACGCTGCTCGCGGCGGGAGTCTGCGCCTCACTGGTCGCCGCGGCGGCCACCTCCGCGTATGCCTGGGTCGTCGGCCCGCTCCTGCGCGCGGTGCTCACGAGTCAACCCGTCACCGTGGCGGGCGTGTCGCTGCCGGGCGACGAGTTGTTGCGGCGGCTGCCGCTGGTGGTGATTGCGCTCGCGCTGCTCAAGGCCCTGGCCCAGTTCCTCCAGGGCGGGCTCATGCAGCGGTTGGGCCAGCGTGTCATGGCGGACCTGCGCGGCTTCCTGTACGGGCGGCTGCTGGGTCAGCCGCCCGCGTTCTTCGAGCGGCGCCACTCGGGAGAGCTCCTGGCGCGTTTCACGTCGGACGTGCCGTTGGTGGAGTTCTCGATAACGCAGGCGCTGTCCTCGTACGTGAAGGACGGGCTGCAGGCGATGGCCCTGCTGGCGACGTGCTTCCTCATCGACGCGAAGCTTTTCCTCTTCACGTTCATCGTGGTGCCCCTCACCGTCGTGCCCATCAACCGCTTCGCCCGCTCGCTGAAGAAGGTCGCGGCGCGCTCGCTGCAGAGCATGGGCGCGCTGACGTCGCTGACGGCCGAGCAGCTCCAGAACCTGCCCGTGGTGCAGGCCTTCGGCGGACAGCCCCGGGCGCTGGAGCACTTCGACGTGGAGGCGGACAAGTACCTGGGCGAGATGCGCCGCTCGCTGTTCCTGCGCGGCGCGGTGAGCCCCACGGTGGAGCTGTTGGGCATCGCGGGCGTGGCGATGGCGGTGGCGTGGGGCGCGCGCGAGGTGTCCGCGGACCCCGAGCTCGCCGGGCGGCTGTTGTCCTTCCTGGCCGCCGCGCTGCTGTTGTACCAGCCGGTGAAGTCGCTGAGCGGCACGCTGGCGCAGGTGCTCACGGGGCTCGCGGCGGCGGAGCGGCTGTTCGCCATCGCGGACGAGCCCTCGCCCCCCGACACCGGAGACACCGCGCGACCGCTGAGCCAGGCGCTGGTGCTGGAGGGCCTCAAGGCCACGTACCAGGACGGGCGCGAGGCGTTGCGCGGCGTGGACCTGGTGGTGCCCGCGGGCAAGCGCGTGGCGGTGGTGGGGCCTTCCGGCGCGGGGAAGACGACGCTGTTCTCCGTGCTCCTGGGCTTCCTGCCCGCGTCGGGTGGACGGGTGCTGTGGGACGGCGAGCCGCTGTCGTCGCTCAAGCCGTCGAGCGTGCGCGCCCAGGTGGCGTGGGTGCCGCAGGAGCCCGTGCTCTTCTCCGGGACGGTGCGGCACAACCTGCGGCTGGGCCGTCCGGAGGCCACGGACGCGGAGCTGTGGGAGGCGCTCGCGCTGGCGCACGCGGAGGACTTCGTGCGCTCGCTGCCCCAGGGGCTGGACGAGTCCGTGGGCGAGCGCGGCAGCCGGCTGTCGGGCGGACAACGGCAGCGGCTGGCGCTGGCGCGCGCGTTCCTGTGCAAGCCGTCCGTGCTGCTCCTGGATGAGCCCACCAGCGCGCTGGACGCGGCCAGCGAGGCCGCGGTGGGCGCGGGGCTGGAGAGCCTCATGCGCGGCCGCACGGTGCTGGTGATTGCCCACCGGCTGTCCACCGTGCGCGACGCGGACGTGATTGCCGTGGTGGAGGAGGGCCGCGTGGTGGAGGCGGGCACCCATGCGGAGCTGCTCGCGCTGCGCGGCCGCTACACCCGTCTGCTGGGAGAAGGTTCGGTCGCGGCGTAGCCCCGCCAAACGTCTCCAGAAGGAACAAGCGCGGCCCGCACCCCGGCTCGCGCTTGCCTCCCCGAGGTGGCTCTGCCAGCGTCCCGCCTCGCATCATGATGCGCCATCGGGAGCCCCTGTCCGTCAACGCGCTGCTGCTGGTGCCCGCGCTCGCGCTCGCGGCCCTCGCCTGCGTGGCCGTGTCCGTCCGGCAATTGACCCTCGCGGCGGCGGCCACCGGGACACTCGTCCTGCTCCCGGTCGTCTTCCGGTTGTGGACGCGCAGCTGGTACCGGGGGCTCGTCCTGCGCGGCGTGGGCATCTTCCTGGTGGGCATGCACGTCCCCCTGTTGTTGGGTGGCGCACTCGCCTACAGCCGCATCGGGTGTGCCGAGGGTGGGTGTCCCAAGCTCTACCTCCTGGGTGTGCTGGTCTCCCCCATCGTCGGCGCTCTCTCCAGCGTCGTGTACTGGCTGGTCGGTCGTCCCCCAGTCTGAATTCCAAGAATTACCCGGAGAGACTAGCCTATCTGGGAATGCTTGTTCCTCTGCGGCTCCGCTTCGCGCCAGGGCTCTCGGTGGCCGCCACCGTGCCCGTCACCGTGTTCTTGTGGTGCTTTACACTCGCACCCTTGATGCACGGGCCGGAGGCCCTTGCGGGAACGGTGGACGCGGCGGGTCCGTTCGCGGCGGTGGTGGCGATAGCGCTGTTGGTGGAGCTGCCGCTGTTGGCGTTGGCGCTCGCGGGCACGGGCATGGGGCGCCGGGTGCCGCTGGCCGTCATGTTGGGCATGGCCACGCTGCCGTGGATGGTGGGGCTGCTGGGCACGGAGGTGCTGGTGGGCCGCGCGATGGCGGGGCTGACGCGGCTGTCCACGCAGGAGACGGCGCTGGACGTGGCCGCGCGCACGGGCGCCGCCATGGCGCCGCGGCTGCTGGGCGCCTGGACGAGCGCGGCGCTGCTGTTGGGCCTGTCGCTGGGGCTGCTCCTGGCGCGTTTTGGCCGCTCCTGTGAGGACGCCATCTTCGGACCGCGGCGGGCCCAGGGGCTGCTCTTGGCCAGTGGCGTGACGGCGGCGCTGGCGTCGGTGGCGGCGGCGGGGGCGCTGGAGGCGCGACACTTCCTGGTGATGCTGACCCGGCTGGGCCAGGTGCCGGTGACGCACCGCCAGGAGTGGGTCGTCTCCGGCATGGAGACGGCGGCGTCCCTGCGCGACGTGCGCTGGCTGTGCACCTCCGTGTTGGTGGTGCTGGGCCTGATGCTGCTGGTCCGCGGCCTGCGCTGGGACGTGTCACGGCCTCCGCCGCGCTGGACGCCCCGGCTGGTGCCCGCGGCCGCCGTGACGGCGCTGCTCCTCATGGACATGCACCCGGTGCAGTCCATCGCCGAGAGCACGAACGCGCCCTTGTTGCGTGGCCAGGAGGTGGTGCCCACCACCCTGGACATGCTGCGGCTGCTGGGCCTGGACGTCGCTCCAGCTCAGAGCAGCCAGATGAGCAACAGGAGGCCCACCACCACGCCCACGCCGAACACGGCGAGCATCACCAGTCCCTCGGAGCCGCGCGACACCGGAGGCGCCACCTCCTCCGGGTGAGGCTTGCCGTGCAGGTACTGGGGGGGCGCCTCGACGGGCGGCGCCGACACCGGGGGCTTGGCGGGCGCGGTCTCCAGCGAGGGCAGCGTGGGCTCGGAAGGAGGACGGTGCATGTCGCGTGCGACGACGCCCGCGCCCGCCATCTCCAGGCCCTCGCGGGCCAGCGCCAGCACGCGCTGCATGTGGAGGATGTAGCGGTCCTGTCCGGTGTACATGCCCAGCGCCTGCGCCGCCCGCACCAGCCGGTGCGGGACAAGCTGCGGGTCTTCCTTCACCACGGACGCCACGGGGCCCGCGCGCTCGCCGCCGGACTCCACGCGGCCGGTGCGCACGCCTTCGCCGCTGGCCCACATGTAGTGGTCCTCCAGCAGCGTCAGCTCCTGCCGCCGCACCCGGCCTTCCGAGTCCACCTGGGACATCAGCTCCGCGCCATCCGTCCCCATGTGCCAGACGGTGCGCAGTCCGTTCTCACCCGGTGGGCCCTCCACCGCGTGCACGCGGGAGAGCGCCTGCACCGCGGTCTTCAACGTCTCTGGCGAGGACTCAGACATCAGGCGTCCGAGACTAGGTGCGAAGGCAAGGAAACGGAAGACGGCCGTGCCCCCGTCCGCTCGCTTCCCACCGCTCCCGCGTCGGTTGCCGCCTGCCCAGGTTCCACGTTGAACGGGAGGAGCTCGCGGACGCGTGCGCCAACGGACATCCGGTGGACGCGCGCGGGGGCGGGCGCCTCTCGCGGAGACCACGCCATGGCCATCATCATCCCCGACGAACCCTTGGACACGCCCTTCACCGTCCCCGCCAACCGCGCCGAGGTGACGGAAGAACCCGATGAGAGTTTCCTCTTGGGACAGGTGAGCTGGGATGGAGAGCGCCAGCACGGCGGCGGCCACGTCCCCGAGGACTTCGAATGGACGTCCAACCCCAAGGAGGACCAGGACAACCTGATGGGCGAGTGGCCCCAGGAGCACTGATGCCACGTGCGCTCGGCTGCCCGTCGGGGTAAGCGTCCCGCCGCCATGAGCCGCTCCAAGAACCGAGACAGCGACGACTTCCAGCGCCAGTTCGAGGGCGCGCCGACCCTCGACGGATTGCTGGAGCTGTCCGGCAGCGCGTTGGACAGTGCCCAGGTGCTCGCCCGCATGCAGGAGGCCCACGCCGAGGGGCGCCCGCACACCGACGTCATCCCCGCGTTGTTCGACGGCGAGCCGCGCTTTCCCTCGCCGGACATCGCCCGGCGGCTGTACCAGAACCTGCTGGGCCTCTGGGACTGCGTGGAGGCGGGGCAGACGGTGCGGCTGGATGATGGGCCGCGGCCGCCTCGGCCCAAGAAGGTGAAGCTGGCCGCGCCCCCGGCCTTCCACCCGGGCGAGCCCACCGGCGAATTCGTCGAGGCCGCCTGGCGTTACCTGGAGGACGACGAAAAGGCGCGCACGCGACTTTCGCATTCCTTCGAGAACCGTCAGGACGCCTTGCTGGGCGAGCTTGACGCCGCGGGGCTCACGGACGAAGGATATGGAGTCGCCCGCCACCTGCTCTTCGAGCTGTACGCCATGCTGGAGCTGGGTTGGCCGCCGGGAGTCGCTTCGGTGCGCCCGGCGGCGCTGGTGGCGGACACGACGGCTCCACCCATGCCCGAGTCCCTGCGAACGTACGTGGACGAGGTGCTCTTCGAGGCGGAGCAGGACGAGGAGCAGCCCCTGGTGGGACAGGAGCTGGAGGCGGTGCGCGCCCTCGTCCAACGCGGACTCGCTGCGCTCTGGGGCGCACGCAAGGGGAGATGAAGGATGGCCAAGGACAGGGACGACAACGGCGGCGGCGGCTTCTCCGGGAAGCGCAACAAGTCGTGGCGCGAAATCGACGCGGGGCGCGCCAAGGGCAGCAAGTACCACTCGCGGCAGGATGACCCCGCGCAGCAGAAGATTGAGCGCAGCGCGAGCTACCAGAAGTACAAGGCCGCGGCGGACGCGCTCTTCACCGGCGGCGAGCTCCCCGAGGGACTGGCGAAGACGTTCGACCCCGAGGGCAAGCGCAAGGCCCAGAAGCAGGCCATGCAGAAGGTGACGGAGTCCGAGACACGCGCCGACTGGGTGAAGGCCGTGGTGGACTACCTGGAGAAGTACCCGGAGCTGCCCGAGGACGCGTACTTCCTCGACAGCCTGTTGGACCATCCGCGCGAGCGCATCGTCGACAAGGCCCTGGCGCGGCTGGAGGTGCTGGCCGAGGAGGGCAAGCTGCAGAAGAAGCCCCAGAGCCTGGACCAGCGTCTGAAGTCGGTGGAGCTGACCAGCATGGACCCGGACATGCAGAGCCGCGCCAAGGCGCTGCGCGAGAAGCTGCGCGCCTGAGTCGCGAGCGACAAACCTGACACAAGGCTGACAGCAGGAAGGGCCAGGATGGTGTCCCTCGGCGATGAACGCCGAACAGGAGACAGGTCATGGCCCACCGAGTGAACTGGTTCGAGATTCCCGTCGTGGATCTGGCGCGAGCGACGCGCTTCTACGAGAGCGTGCTGAGCACCACCCTCAAGGTGGAGGACTTCCACGGCACGCGCATCGCGGTCTTCACGCGGAAGCAGGAGGGAGACGTGACGGGTGCGCTGGTGCAGGCGCCGTACGCGAAGCCCTCGCTGGAGGGCAGCCGCGTGTTCCTGGACGCGGGGTCGGACCTGGAGGGCGCGTTGGGGCGCGTCGTGAAGGCCGGCGGCAAGGTGCTGGTGGACAAGACGTCCGTGGGGGCCATGGGCTCGTTCGCCGTGTTCCAGGACACCGAGGGCAACGCGGTGGCGCTGCACGCCCACGCAAACCCGCGCTGATGCGGGGTTGAGGACGCGCATGGCCGACGCGGCGCTCAGGTGACTTGAGGCCTCGCACGAACACCGCGTCCCACAGGTGACGTGATACCTCGCGCGGACAGCGCGTCCCTCAGGGAACCGGAGCCGCGGCGCCCTGTGCGGCGCGAGTGCGCCCTCGGTGGACGAGAACCACCGAGCGCAGTCCTCCCTCGGCGGGCTCATGCACGAGTCGCAGCTCCTCTCCCCCTCGCGTGTAGACGGACGTCTCGCCGTCCATGCGGCGCCATCCATCGCGGCTCAAGACCTGGGCATAGAACGCATCCACGTCGCTCGCGGACATTGGGACGAGGAACGACATCGTCCGCGAGCCTTCGTCATTCACGTGCAGGACCTGGTGAGCGCCCGGAGGCAACGTCGCGACGTCGCCCTCGGCGCTCGGCTCCCGGCGGAGCGCGTGATTGGCCTCGCCGAGATAGACGAGGGTGATGCCACCCTCCTGCGGCTGGATGATGACCGTGTAGGTCAGCCCCCGGTACATATCGACGCCCGTGAGCATGGCCGCGCCACTGGCGAGCTGGGGCTGCTCGTTGCCGGGCGGGACATGCAGCCCTCCCGCGCGGAAGGCATCCGCGAAGCGCTGCACCAACTCCTGCGCGTGGTCCTTCACCACCACCGCGCGGAGGACCACGGGAACACCACCCGCCTCCATCACCTCGCTCGCATTCACCTGCTCGAGCACACGCAGCGATGGCCAGACGAAACGCGGAGCACTCCGCGCCTCCGCCTGCTCCGCGGCCTTTCCGGAGGACGTGTCCGCGCTCGACTTCGGCGCGGAGGTCTGCTTCGCGGGGGCACTCGAGCCGTGCACATCCGTGCGCTCCGCGGTCTTGCTGGAGGACGTGCCCGCGTTCGACTTGGACTCAGGAGCCGGCTTCGAACTCGCGAACGTGGCGCCGGGCGCGGCCAACACCAACATGCACCCCAGCAGCCCCGCGCGCCTCATCGCACCCTCACACCACCGAGCCACCGGTTCTCCCGGGGCACGTCATACGTACGCGACAGATTCGACGCTCGAAACGGCGTCGTCTCCCAGACCGACTGTCCCCCCGCGTGTGTCGCTCCGATGTTCTCCTGGTAGCGGTCTTCCTCGCCCCGGAAGCTCATGAAGAACTGGTCCTCGTTGACCGACTCCGCCCCCACCAGCGCCGCCAGCGCCGAACCCGCGCCGCCTCCGCCACCGTTCGTCCGGTACACCCGCTCGGCCCAGAGGTAGTAGTCGCGATTGGCGCAGACCGCCCCGCTGTTGATGCTCAGCGGACAGGCCCGCCCCTCCTCCACCGTCGACAACCCCCAGTCGTCCAGGAACAGGCCGAACCGCCCTTCACACACACCATTCGTCGCTCGGCCCGCCGCACACACGCGGAACGCCGCGCCCGCCAGGCGATGCGACGTCCTGAACGTGTCCGGCTCCATGAAGCGTCCGATGCGCTCGGCGCGCAGCTGCGTGGACGCCGTGCACCGCATGCCCGGCGACTGGACCCACATCCCCGCGAGCGGACCGCCCGCATGCTCCGGACCCAACGTCGGAACTCCATTGGGCAACTCCGGCTCACACTCCACCCGGATGGGCTGCGCACGCGCAATCGCCTGCTGAATCTGCACCCCACCCCGCCCATCCACCCGGCTGCGCCCGTCGAAGTCCACGTAGCGCCCGTTCGCCTCCGCCAGCGCTCCCGTCACCGCCGACGCCCGCTGCCACTCCCGCGCCTCCGGGTCATGCACCACGCGGCCCGTCGCGTCCCACAGCGCGAAGTTGGCGGCCTCCTGCACCTTCAACGACAGCGCGCCCACCTCCGCGAAGTAGATGCCGAACAGGAGGATGGTGATGAACACCATCAACCCCAACGCGGTCTCCACCAGCGACTGGCCTCGTGCGGTCCTCGAGCGCATGTCAGTACCCCGCTCCCCGCCGGCTACCGCCGCGATACCCCGCCTGCTCCAACGCCCGCAGCACCTGGCCATGCTCGGTGAAGCCCGCCGCCTCCAGGCTCGCCGCGGGCTTGTCGTCGATGGCGCCCTCCGGACTCACCAGCGTCGCGCGCCAGAAGGGATTCAAGAAGTTGGGGGGCTCGCGCCAGCCACCGCCCTGCCCCGCCGCTCGAGGCCGGTGGTAGTAGATGATGCCCGCCGACAGCGCCACCTGGTTGCGCTGCACCCCCTCGCGCCCCGTGGGACGTGAACGGCCCAGCGGAATCGACAGGTCGAACTCCGTCGTGTTCTCCGCCGAGAACGGGAAGCGGAAGAAGAGGTTCCACGGGTCTGGACTCCGACGCCGCGCCTCACTGCCGTAGTCGCGGTGCAGCACCGAGTACAACTTCGGCTGCCCGTAGTGATTGGCCCGCCCCCGCTGCAACTGGTCCACGTTGTAGCCCATGGCGAACGGCCAGATGCCCGGACACGACACACACTCTCCCAACGTGTGGCGCTCGAAGAGCGGCTCGCCGTCCTCGGGCGCCTGCCCCGGCGGCAAGCGCACGCCATACACGTGCTGGTCCTCGGGCGTCTGCCGCTCGTCGGACATCACCCAGGCATCCGTCACCGGAGTCGGGATGGGTGGCGGATTCGTGCACCGCGTGGGCACCACCACGGTGGCGTGGTCATGCCCCGTGGAGTTGCGGCCAGACACCGTGTTGTACGTCGACGGGTCCATCTCCGCCGACGAGCCGTAACGACGGAAGGCCGTGGACCGCGCCGCGCCTCCCGTCCCGAACCCCGCGCTGCCCGTGGGCCGGCTGTGGACCCACGTCCACCCCAGACTCCCCATGGTCGCGTTGAGATGCGCCGACGTGCTGCCACCCACCGCGCACACCGCGCCCGCGCCACACGCCACGCCCCCGCGCCGCACGGCGTTCATCAAGTCGCCATGGTTGGGCACGTCGTTGTCGCCGTTGAGCTCCATGAAGCTCTTCGCCGCGCCCTCGGGCGTCGCCTGCAACTCCGGATTGGCGCCCCGGGCGATGCGATACGCCAGCCGCTGGTCCACGATGTGCTCGCGCAAGAGATGACCGTAGAGGTTCAACCCCGCGCGGTAGAGACTTCCCGCCTGCCCCTGCAGCGACTTCACCTGCGTGGCGGCGGCGCCATCTCCCAGGCCCCACTGCGCGGGCGTGAAGGTCGGCGTGCAGACCATATGGGCCGCGTACACCTGGCTGCTGCGGCTGATGAGCGCCTGCGTGCCGGCCATGGCCACCATGTGGGCCACCTGCGCGCGGTTCATCACCGAAATCGCGTTGAAGGTCCGCGCCGTCGCCACCGCCTGGCTGTAGGCCGCCGCGTCCGCCGCCATCTGGATTTCCACGCGCTCCTTCGCGCGCATGCCGAAACCCAGCGTCATCAACACCATCAACGCCAACAGGAGCAGCGTCAGCGCGAAGAGGACCAGGGCCTGTCCTCGCGAGGACCTCAGAAGCCGGTGACGGGACATTCGGCGCCTCGCTGGAAGTTCTCGGCCATCACCGGCGTCATCATCCGCATCGCCGCGTGGACCTGGATGGGGAAGACGAAGTGGCCCGCCGCGCTCCACGCCACCATGCGGTCATCCAACGGCCCCCCCGGCCAGTCATCCGGCCCCAGGGGAACGGGCTCGTCGTTCCACCACTCCGAGCGCTTCTGCGCCGGCATCAGCGGATTGGTGGCCGTGTACGAACGCAGACCGAAGTGGGCCAGGAACATCCGGCTCATCACCCAGTTCGCGAAGGGGATGCGCATGTAGTACCAGGCCACCATGCGTATCTCGAGGGTGCGGCTGTCCAACACCGCGTCCTGGTTCGAGGGCTGGTCGAACAACAGGTCCTCGTCCCCCGCCAGGCCCCGCACCCACGCCGGGTCCGGAGAATCGCGCACGATTTCCACCAGCGGCCCCATGAAGGGACTCCCGTAGGAGCTCACCACCCGGTACTGGTTGTCCCGCCGCAGCCGGAACGCCTCCACCAGCGCCGCCTGGCTGTCCGTGCGCACCACCGACGGCAACATCGTCACCATCGCCGCGTGCATCATCGGCAGGCAGTCACCGTGGTTGAGGCTGCCCGCCCGCACCGCGCGGTACGCCGCCACCTGAGCCAGGATGCGCGCCTGCAGCATCATGAAGAGCTGCAGCGTCCCCAACACCAGGAACACCACCAGCGGGAGCGTCAACGCCGCTTCCACCGCTGCCTGTCCGCTTTGCCTGGATGTGGGAATCGTGGCGGAAGGGACCATACATGACTCAATTCACCAATTCTCGTTGATTAAGGAATCGGTCAACTGGACTGGTAACCAAAGACAGCACACAGCCCCACTGTCCACGACACAGTGGAGCTGCTCGCCCTTCGTGAAAATGACACTTCACGTCAGAGCCTGGCGCACCTCACCGGTTGATGACGAAGCCACAAGCGGAGTCGAGAGTCACTTTTGCCCCACCCAGGGCCTGGAGGAGGCGCTCGTAGTGGGAATGCTCGGCGCCCAGTTGGGCGGCGAGGGCCTCATCCGAGAGGCCCTGGTGGTCCAGGGACAGGCGCAGGCGCTCCATGGCCGCGTCGCGCTCGGACTCGATGGCCTGGCGGGCGGAGGTGGCGAGCTTCGCGAGCGCGGACTCGGCGGCGCGCTGGCCCACGGGCACCGCGGCGTCCAGGAAGGAGCCGAAGCCTGGGAAGGCGCGTGACACCTCGTCGCCCTTGAGCGTCTTGCCCTCGGCCTCGAGCGCGGGGAGCACGGTGTCCTCCGCCTTGGGGCCCGCCGTGCCGCCGTCCACCACGGCCACGTGCAAGAGGGTGCGCTCCAGGAAACGCGCGAGCTGACGGCTGGGCACGCGGGCCCCCGGCGAGGTGTCCTCCGGCTCCGGGAGCTGCACGTGGTACAGCAACTCCACGCCCCGCGCCTTGAGCGGACCGCGCTTCTCGATGAAGCGGAAGGCGCTGCGTCCATAGGGCCCGTCGCGCAGGAAGCCGAAGAGCGCCTCCACCAGCGGGTTGCCGGTGGCGAAGTACTCCAACTCCTCCGCCTCCACCGCCGTGTCGCGCCAGAAGGTCCCCAGCTGCGTGCGGTCCTCCATGACGTCCAGCCCGGGCAGGCCGTCCACCTTCAGCGCGTGGCCGAACTGGAAGGCCACCTGGAACGCCTCCACCTGCTCATCGGTGTCCACGCCGATGCCCACCCGGCGCGCCAGCTCCGTGACGGTCTCCTCCAGCCGCTCGTCCAAATCCCGCGCGACGCTCCACAAGCCGTCCTCCAGGCTTGGGGCCTCGCTGTCCTCGTCCTCGTCGTCGGACTCGATGCCCATGCGGGCCTGGGCGCGCTTCACCAGCCGCTCCACCGCGGGCCGGTCGAAGCTGCGCACGTCCAGCAGCGGGTCATACGCGCGCTTCACCTGCTCGCGCGCCGCCTCCACCTTCCCCTTCAGCTCGGCGCCGTAGGACACGCGGGCCTCGCGAGGCAGCAGCGCCAGCTCCGCGAGCCGGTCCTCCACCTCCTCCAGCACCGCGTCCAGGCCACCCACCGTCTCGCCGAAGACACCCACCGCGTCCGCCAGCAGCGTCAGCACATCCGACGCCAGCGTGCCCGCGACGTCGAAGACGTGGATCTCCACCGGGTGGTTCTGCCCGATGCGGTCCAGGCGGCCGATGCGCTGCTCCACCGTGGCCGGGCTCCAGGGCAAATCGTAGTGGACCAGGTGGTGCGCGAACTGGAAGTTGCGGCCCTCGCCGCCCACCTCCGTGCACAACAACACCCGGGGCCCCTCCGGGTCCCTGAAGCGCGCCACCTGCCTGTCCCGCTCCACCAGCGGCAGGTCGCCGTGATAGCCCAGCGCCTCCACGTTCTCCCGGGACAGCTCCGCCTGGAGCATCTCCAGCGTGTCGCGGCTCTCGGTGAAGACGAGCACCTTGGCCGCCGGCTCCGCCATCCACACGCCGCGCAGCACCCCCACGAAGGCGCTGAACTTCGCGTCGCGCGACGGCAGCCTCAGCACGTCCGCCTTCGCCTTCAGCGTGGGGTTGGACTTCACCGCGCCCGCGAACGCCGCGGAGCTGGACTCCAACCGGCGCAGCACGTTGCCCAGCGGCGCGCCTCGCAGCGAGCCCGCCGCCAACGTCGCCAGCGCCTCGTCCCGCACCTTCAACTCCTCCGCGGGCAGCGTCACCGGGTGCCGGTGCAGCCGCCGCGTGGAGAAACCACCGACCACCGCACGCCGGTTACGCACCAGCCGGTCGCTCAGGCTGTACGTCTCCGCCAGGTGTTGCAGCAGCGCCTCCGGCTCCTTCAGCGTCTTGAGCCGCGCGTCCTCGGGGAAGCGGCGGGAGAGCGCCTTCACCGCCGCGTCCGCCTTGCCCTTGCCGCCCTCCATCAGCGCGCGCACCGCGGCGGAGAGTTCCTCCTGGCGCGACAGCCGCTCCTCGAAGCCCTTCACGCTGGGCGCGGTGGCCGCGTCAATCAGCGTGAGCAGCCCGTGGTACTCCGCCGGGTCCAGTTGCATGGGCGTGGCGGTGAGCAGCAGCAGACCCCACGAGTTCTTCGCCAGCACGCTGGCCGCCTCGAAGGCGCGCTCGCCCTTGAGGTGGTGCGCCTCGTCGATGATGACCAGGTCCCAGAAGGCGTCCTCGCCGGCGAGCTCCTGGCGGTGCTCCTCGCTGCGCGCGAGCAACTCCAGGCTCGTCACCACCAGCGGGAAGCGCGCCCACGGGGAGACGCCCGGCGCCTCCTTGAGCGACTGCGCATAGCGGTCCGAGTCCATCAGCGTGAAGAGCTGGTTGAACTTGTGGAACAGCTCCACCAGCCACTGCACCGTCAGGTGGCTGGGCGCCACGACGAGGCAGCGCCGCGCGAGCCCCGACAGACGCAGCGCGCTGAACACCATGCCCGCTTCAATCGTCTTGCCCAGGCCCACCTCGTCGGCGAGCACGAAGCGCGGACGGCGCGCGGACAACACCCGCTGCACCACGCCCACCTGGTGCGGCTTCACCATGATGCGGCTGGCGAACAGCGCGCCGAGCGCGTCACACCGCCGCTCGTCGTCCAGCACCAGCGCCTGCTTGCGCAGTGTGAAGGACCGGGCATCTCCCACGCGGCCCTCGCGCAAGGTGGACAACAGATCCGACCGGGGCGGCAGCGCCCGCACCTCCGACTCCGGCAGCTCGTCCTCCTCCCCCGTGTCCGCGTAACGCAGCACGTAGCGGCGCAGGCCCCGCGCACCCGGCTCCTCGGCCACCACCAGCGCCAGCCGCCCCTTGTACGTCACCACCGGCTCACCCGGAGGCAGCGGGTACGACACCAGGGCGCCACCCTTGGTGGACACCAGCACCGGGGCGTCCTCCCGTGCGGGGAAGGCCACCAGCGCCTTGGCGCCTTCTTCTTGGAGCGACAACAGGTGTCCCACACCCCATTCAGGCTGCGGGAGATAGCGGACCTTCAGACCTTCGACGAGAGGCATATGCAATGCGGGACAACCTGAGGAAGTGAGGGGGCTCGCCTCATAACCCCCCGCCCCGGCGATGGCTATTCGAGATGCACCTGGGAGAGTCCTGACGCCCCCTGGGGTGACTCAGACTTTGTCCAACCGGGCAATGTTCGACTTCCCTCGCATCAGGGATGCTGGTCGTTGCCTTCCTGATGCGGTTTCCCACTATGGGATGGGGGGGAGTGCCACATGGTGCGACGTTGGACGTTCGCTCAGCGAGTGGCGGCTGGTGTCTCCGCCTGCATGCTCGCCGGTCTGCTGCTCCTCGCGACACTCCTGTCCGCGGTGCATGGACTGCTGACACATACGGAGACCTCGCGCGCCGCGTTGCAACAGGCGCTCCTGGCCGGGTGCGTGGGCCTTGCGGGCGTGGGCGCCCTGGCGTGTGTGCTCCACCACGCATTGCGCCCCCTGCACGCACGCAATGAACACAGTGAGCAGCGTTTGAGCCTCCTGATGGAAGCCGTCACTGATTACGCATTGTGTTTCCTGGACAGGCAGGGCCATGTCACGGCCTGGAACGCCGGGGCGGAGCGCCTGACGGGCTGGGCCGCCTCGGACGTCACGGGCTCCTCGCTGGAGCGGCTGCACCCCGAGGACGCGGTGGCTGCGGGCGTGCCCCGCATCCACCTGGAGCGCGCCGCGCGAGAGGGGCGCCTGTTGTCCGAGGGCTGGCAGCTGCGCCGCGATGGCACCCGTTTCTGGGCGGAGACGCTGCTCACCCCGCTTCAAGACTCCCATGGCCGGCTGTGCGGCTTCGCCAAGGTGACGCGGGACATCACCGAGCGGCGCCGCATGGAGCGCGCCCAGGCCCTCTTCGCCGAGGCCGGCCGCGTCCTGCAGCCCCTCTCCGGCGCACGCGAGGTGGGCGAGGCCCTCACCCGGCTGTGTGTCCCCGAGGTGGCCGACGCGTGCATCCTCTTCCTGCCCTCCTCCGACGGCCAGGTGCGCCCGCAGGCCGTGGCGTGCGCGGACACCCAGGCCGCCACCCGCCTGTGGGAGCCGCTCCTGCGCTGCCCCAACGCCGACGAGGTGGGCCCCAGCCACGTGGTGTGCACCGGCCGGGCGGAGCTTTTGCCGGAGCTGGACGCGGAGCACCCGCCCCAGGCCCTGCACGGCACCGCGCACGGGGAGCTGTTGCGCGTGCTGGGCGTCACCTCCGCCCTCACCGTCCCGCTGGCGGTGGGCCCTCGCGTCCTGGGCGCGCTGTGCCTCCTGTCCACCGGCACGCGGCGCTACGGCGAGGTGGACCGGGCCTTCATGGAGGAGCTGGCCAGCCGCGCCGCCCTGGCCCTGGACAACGCGCGCCTGCTCGCGGAGGCCCAGGGCGCGTTGGAGCTCATCGGCGTGGCCGCGCACGACCTGGGCAACCCGCTCAGCTCGCTCCAACTGCGGCTGCGCCGCCTGCGCCTCATGGACGTCTGTGCCCACGAGCCCCGGTTGCGCGACGGGCTGGTGGGCGCGGAGAGCGAGACCCGGCGCATGGGGCGGCTCCTGCACAACCTGCTGGACCTGTCCGCCCTGTCCGCCGGCCCCCTCACGCTGGACCGCGAGAAGGTGGACCTGGCCACCCTGGTCCAGGAGGTCGCCGAACGCCACACAGACCAGGCCCTGGCCGCCGGCTGCACCCTCACGGTCCAAGTCCAGGAAGACGACACCACGGGGACCTGGGACCGGCTCCGGTTGGATCGCGTGGTGACCAACCTGCTGAACAACGCGCTCAAGTTCGGCCAGGGCCATCCCGTGGAGCTCAGCGTCCACGGCGATGACACCCATGTCCGGCTCACCGTGAAGGACTCCGGCCTGGGCATCGCCCCCACGGACCAGCAGCGCCTGTTCCACCGCTTCGAACGCGTCCGGGGACGCGGCAACGACGGCCACCCGCCCGGTTCCGGCCTGGGCCTCTACATCGTCCGCCAGCTCATCGAAGCCCACGGCGGCGCCATCCATGTCCTCAGCCGGGTCGGGGAAGGCTCGGAATTCACGATTGAACTCCCCCGCACCCTCCAGGGCAGGGCTCACATGTCGCTCCACGTCAGCGCGTAAACCCCTGTCATTCCTTCAAGATTTTGATAGAAACCAGACAAATAGAGACTTCTGGGGTATGGGCACGTTGGATTATTTTCCCAGAAGTTGAAGGCATCTGTTCAATCCAGATATTCTTCGTACGGCTAAAAAGGCTCGAACCGGGGAAACCCGGAACCGGGAGAGACCCGGCCCACATCGTCCCCCCAGACGACGGGCTACAGGGTTCGCTGGCCGGGGCGCCAATGGCGGTGCCCGAAACCACACGTACGAGGAGAGTCACCCATGGGCGGACTTGGAGCCCCCTGGTCTCAGCGCGCAGCGTGTACCCCCCGCTCGCTTGGCTGCCTGACGGCACGGCGGGCCCTGCTCACAGCTGCGCTCACCGCGTTGCTGGCGGCCTGCGGAGGCCCCGCGGACGCCAGCGCGCCGGACGACGACGCGCTGGGTACGGCGGACCCGGCGCTCCGGGCCGAGGATGCAGCGCGCCGCCCCAACCTGTCGAAGCCGGTGGGTCTGGCCCTCGAGGTCGACAACGGCCAGGGCAAGACGCTGAGCGTGCGGGCGGGACAGACCTTCTACGTCAACCAGATTGATATCCGCGCGGCGGTCCGGTCCACGTTCGACACCGGCATGTGGGCCCTGCGCACCACGAGCGACTTCGCGGGCGTGGGCTGGACGGGCCTGCGCCCGGTGGACGAGGAGCCCGTGCTGCTGGGGGGGCCCGGCCGCTATACCCGCCGCCGCTTCTACCGGGGCGCCGCCTGGATGGACCTCCCCAGCTTCTTCATCGTGGAGCCGGTGGACTCGCGCGGCAACCTCACGGGCACGCCCGTGGTGCTGAACATCGGTTCGGAGCACCAGCGCCGGACCACCACCGACGACTTCTTCGTGCGCCGCCTGCGCGCCATCCAGACCGCGTTCGACTGCACCACGCCCCGCGACTGCAACAGCGCCCGGGACTACGAGGAGGAGGCCCTCCTGGAAGTGCGCAACGCGTACCAGCACGCGCAGCAGCGCACCTTCAGCCTGAGCGCCCGCACCACCTCCCTGCGCCTGCGCTGGAGCCTGCGCCCCTTCGCGCCCTACACCATCCCCGTGCAGCAGGTGAACGCGCCCGAGTTCGCTTACGGCTTCGGCATCGACGTGGAGGCCCGCACCCCGCCCCGCCAGGACGGTACCTATGCCCCTGGGTCGGAAATCACCTTCCAGGTGACCCTCCGGGATGGGGAGGGCAAAAGGCTCCACCCGCAGGGAAGTCTACCGTCCTACAATGACGTCGTCCGGGGCTTCAATACGGCGGGCATCCAGTACTATCGGGCCTTCTTCGACGCGACCACGACGTACTACCGCCGGAAGCACCGGGAGCGGATGTTGATGACCCAAATCATTGGGCCCGCACAGAACATCCAACCCATCCGCTCCGTCATCGACCTGGACGCGTTCCTGGACCCGAAGGTCAACGAGCAGACCGTGGCCACGGAGAAGAGCGACGGGGTGTACTCCCAGTTCGCCATCCTGCCGTTCGCCAACATCGTCTTCCGCGGCGCCTTCTTCCCCGAAGAGGGCTTGTGGGACCTGCCCAACACGGACACGTGGAAGTACAAGATTCCCGCCAACGCCACGCCGGGCACGTACCTGGTGACGGTGAAGGGCCGCCGCGTGTACCTGGGCGAGGACCTGCCGGGCACGCGCACCATCGAAATCCAGGTGGGGACCCAGCAGCGCACGGAGGCCAAGCTCACCACGGGCCCGTGCAACAGCTGCCACAGCCAGGGCGCGGAGCTGTCCCAGGTGCTGCACGGCAACGACAACCGCGCCGCGTGCGCCGGCTGCCACGCGCCGCTGGGCTTCGAATTGGAAGGGCCCATCTTCGTGCGCACGCACTTCGTGCACTCGCGCTCCAACCGCTTTGGCGCGCCGCTGGAGAAGTGCGCCTCGTGTCACCTCACGAAGGAAAGCATCCAGCGCACCAGCCAGGCCGCGTGCCTGTCGTGCCACAAGAGCTACCCGGACAGCCACGTGGCGAAGTTCGGCCCCATCGAAAGCATGTATGTCGGCGGAGGACGGCAGTCCTTCAAGCAGTGCACCGACTCGTGTCACACCCGGCACCCGCGCAGCGGCCTCTAAGCCGCCGCCCCACCTCTGGAGGACCTCCATGGCCCAAGTGAAGATGCAGACGGCTCGCACCACGCTCCAGGAGCCGGCCGCGGCCGCGGAGGATTTGCTGCGCCAGCTGGGCCCCACCAAGCCCGTGCTGGTGACGATGTTCGCCTCGAGAGAGCGGGACCAGTACGCCTTGAACCGCGCGGTGCGCGAGCGGCTCCCCCCCGGCACGCGGCTGGTGGGCGCGACGACGGCGGGGGAGCTGGACAACACCGGCATCCACGAGGGCAGCGTGGTGATGGCCGCCCTCTCCGGTGACCTGGAGGTGGGCCTGGGCCTGGGCACCGGGCTGTCCGTGGACGCCATCAACGCGGGGCAGATGGCCATCAAGCGCGCGTGCGACGAGCTGGGCGTGCGCCAGCAGGACCTGGACGCGCGCCGCTGCGTGGGCCTCGTCATCGACGATGGCTTCCGTTACAAGAAAGAGGAGCTGCTTCTGGGCATCCTCGAGAAGAACCAGACGCTGGTGCTCGTGGGCGGCGGCGCCAGCGACCACAACCGGGACCCGGCGCGTCAGTCCGCGCTGGTGCACGTGGATGGTGAAGTGGCCACCGACGCGGTGCTGGTGGCGCTGTTCCGCACCAACGCGCCCTGGGCCGCGTTGCGCTCGCACTGGTACGTGCCCACCGGGGAGCGGCTCACCATCACCAAGGTGGACGAGAGCCACACGCGCGCGCTGGAGATTGACGGCTTCCCCGCCGCCAAGCGCTACGCGGAAATCCTGGGCGTGAAGGACGTGAAGGACCTGGAGTTCGGCACGCCCCAGGGCTTCGCGGTGCGCCCCACCGCGCTGCGCGTGGGACGCGAGTACTTCATCCGCGCCGCGTGGCGGCCCAACGAGGACGGCTCCATCCTCTTCGCCAACCTGCTGGAGGAAGGCACCGAGCTGGAGCTGATGAAGCTGGGCGACATGGCGGGCATGACGCGCGGCTTCTTCGCGGAGGAGTTGCCCAAGCGGGTCCAGAACCCGCAGGCCGCGCTGCTGTTCCACTGCGGCGGGCGCATGTGGTACGCGCACGCGACGAACACGGTGTCCCAGCTCGCGGAGACCCTGAAGGCCGCGCCCACCGCCGCGGGGATGAACGTGCACTTCGAGATTTATTCAGGGTTCCACATCAACACCACGCTCACCACGCTGGTGTTCGGGGCGAACTGAGCCATGGTCAACACCCTAGCTTCCCCTGTCTCGCCGGCGGACTCCGCCACCCTCCTGCTGGTGGGCAGCGAGCGCGAGTGCCAGCGCGTGGAAGAGGCGCTCGCCCACGCGGGCATCGCCGCCGCTGTCCAGCGCGCCACGAGCCCCGACGCGCTGGAGGCCGCGCTGACGCGCCCCTGGTCGCTGGTCGTCTGCGGCTCGGAGGTCCCGGGCCTGGGCTTCGCCGAGGCCCAGGCACGGTGGCGCAAGCAGCAGAAGGACTTGCCCTTCGTGGTGCTGTCGCGCGAGTGGAGCGACGCCACGCTGGAGGCCAGCACCCAGGCCGGCGCCCGCGACTACGTCAGCGAGGACCGCTTCAACCGCATGGCGCCCGTGCTGCGCCGCGAGCTGCCGCTGGCCCGCGCGATGTCGCGCCATGACGCCACCACGGAAGAGCTGCTGCGCACCAACTGGATTCTGGGCAACATCCTGGACGCGCTGCCCTTCGTGCTCTTCGTGAAGGACGCGAAGACGCGCCGCCTCGTCGTGGTCAACAAGACCTTCGCGGACGCGTTCAACGTCACCAAGGAGTGGCTGCTCGGCAAGCTGGACCACGACTACTTCCCGCCGGAGCAGGCCGACTCGTTCATCACCATCGACACGGAGATTCTCGCCTCCAAGAAGATGCGCGCCTTCGAGGAGGTGGCCCGCGCCAGCGGCGTGGACCGCATCTTCGCCACGCGCAAGCTGCCGCTCCTGGATGACTCCGGCGAGGCCAGCTACCTCCTGGGCGTCACCGAGGACATCACCGAGCGCAAGCAGAACGAGGAGATGCTGCGCGCGTCCAAGGCGGAGCTGGAGGCGGCCAACAAGCAACTGGCCGCGAGCCTGGAGGAGATCAAGCGCACCCGCGCGGTGTCCGCCCGCTCGCTGGCGTCCTATCAGCAGCGCGCGCTGCAGATGGAGATCATCCGCCAGCAGAACGAGGACCTGGACCGGCTGGCCCAGGAGCTGGCGGTGGCCAAGCGCAACGAGGAGGAGCGCGCCCGCGAGGCCGAGGCCGCCGCCCGCCTCAAGAGCGAGTTCCTGGCCAACTTCAGCCACGAAATCCGCACGCCCCTCAACGGCATCATCGGCTACTGCGACCTCCTGATGCGCGAGGAGGGCTCGCGGCTGACGGCCCACGGCCGGCGCGACCTCAACGTCGTGAAGACGAACGCCAAGACGCTGCTGGCGCTCATCAACGACATCCTGGACCTGTCCAAGATTGAAGCGGGCCGCGTGGAGGTCGTCACCGAGGCGGTGGACGTGCGCGAGCTGGCCGACGAGTGCATGGCCACGGTGAAGGAGTACCTCAAGGGCAAGGACGTGGCCCTCACCACGAACATCGACGTGGCGGCGGGCATCCTGCGCACCGACGCGCTCAAGCTGCGGCAAATCATGCTCAACCTCTTGAGCAACGCCGCCAAGTTCACCGAGACGGGCGAGGTGGCGCTGAGCGTGGTGCCCTCCGGCGACGAGGTGGTGATGACGGTGGAGGACACCGGCGTCGGCATCCCCTCCGACCAGCTGCCCTTCATCTTCGAGAAGTTCCGCCAGGTGGACGGCTCCACCACGCGCAAGGTGGGCGGCACGGGCCTGGGGCTCGCCATCGTGCGGGAGCTGTCGCGGGTCCTGGGCGGCAACGTCACGGTGACGTCCACGCTGGGCCGGGGCACCACCTTCACCGTGCGCCTGCCCAACATCCTGGAGGCCCCCGCCGACGGCCAGAATGGCGTGGAGCGCGCGGTCCCCGTCGCGGAGGTGGCCCACCACCTCAACACCGTCGCGCAGCCGGGCAGCACGGTGCTGGTGGTGGATGACGACCCGCTCATCCAGCAGCTCGTCACCGGCCAATTGGCGCCCGCGGGCTTCAAGGTCGTGGTGGCCGAGGACGGCATCGCCGCGCTCAAGCGCGCCCGCGAGCTCAAGCCCCAGGCCATCCTCCTGGACATCCACCTGCCCAAGCTGGACGGCTGGTCCGTGCTCAGCCAGCTCAAGAGCGAGCCGACGCTGGCGGGCATCCCCGTCATCCTCATCTCCGTGGAGGAGCAGCGCGCGCGGGGCTTCTCGCTGGGGGCGTGTGAGTACCTGGTCAAGCCCGTGGAGCCGGAGCGGCTGGTGGAGGTGGTGCAGCGCAGCCTGGGCCAGACTCCCGGCGCCGCCACTGGCGTGGGCGAGGTGCTGGTGGTGGACGACGACGCGGCCACGCGCGAGCTCGTCAGCCGCAACCTGCGCCGCGCGGGCTTCAGCACCGCCGAGGCACGCAACGGCGAGGACGCGCTGCTCAAGGCGCGCGTGTCTCCGCCGTCACTCGTCGTGCTGGATTTGATGATGCCCAACCTGGACGGCTTCGAGGTGCTGCGGCGCCTGCGCGCCGAGAAGCTCCAGGTCCCCGTCGTCGTGCTCACCGGCAAGTCGCTCACGTCCGAGGAGGAAGCGCTCCTGCGCGACGGCTTCGCCGGCTTCGTGAAGAAGGGAGGCCACGCGCTCGAGGACGTCATCGCTCAAGCCAAGGGCCTCTTGTTGTCCCAGCGCGCCGCCACCGCCGGAAGGCTGCCGCGCATCTTGTATGTGGAAGACAGTGCCCAGAATCGGGACATCGTCCGGCGCTACCTCGGTGGACTGTTCGAGGTCATCGAGGCGGAGGATGGAGAACACGGACTGGAGCGCGCCACGCGCGACAACCCAGACCTCATCTTGATGGACTTGTCCCTGCCGCGCCTGGATGGTTGGGAGGCAACACGCCGCTTGCGTGCGGTGCCCTCCGTGGCCAACGTGCCGGTCATCGCGGTGACTGCGCATGCGGGGCGGGAGTATCAAGACAAAGCACACGCGGCGGGCTGCACCGCGTACCTCACCAAGCCCCTTGATCGTGACCAGTTGCTCGAGATGATTCGCAAGCATCTAGGGAGAAGCCATGGTTGAAGAAAAAGCACGCGTCCTGGTGGTGGACGATGACCCGGACCTGCTCGACCTCGTCCAGCGCTCGCTGAGCAGCTACGGCTTCGAGGTGCTGACGCACACGTCGGCCTTGGGCGTCTCCAACCTGGTCAGCGCCTCCGAGCCGGACTTCGTCCTCATCGACGTCAACTTCCCCGCCCTCAAGGGCGACAAGGTCGTCAACCTCGCGCGGCAGTACGCCTCCGCGAAGACCAAGTTCATCCTCTACTCCGCCTCGGATGAGTCCAAGCTGCGCTCGCTCGCACTGGCCTCCGGCGCGGATGGATACATCTCCAAGAGCGTCCAGGGAGAGGACCTCGCCAACCGGCTGCGCACCTTCCGACTCAAGCCACGCCCACCCGCAGTCCCCTGAAGTCGCTGTGTCCTTCACGGGCCTGAGGCCCTCCAAGGTCCTCAGGCCCGGAGCACCTCGCCACATCCCGTAGCGAGCCACGTCCGCCGTCTCAGACAGGCACGACTCCTTCGCGTCCTCATCCTTGAGTGCCCACCCCATCCCCTCTGGAGGGCCCCATGCACACGTCACCCGGTTACAGTTTCGCGGAAAAATTGCGGCAAGAACTGGATACCCCTCTTTTCAACCCGCTGCTGAAGAAGTGGGTGGGACGCGGGGAGCTGGACTACGAGGTCTATCTCAAGACACCGCAGCTCTTGTCGTTGCAGTCGGGCGAGGCCGAGCGTGTCGCCCACGACGAGCTGATGTTTCAGGTGGTGCATCAGGCGCAGGAGCTGTGGCTGAAGCTGGCCTCGCGCGAGACGGTGGAGGTGGTGGCGGAGCTGGACCGCGACGCGCTGTGGGCCGCGTCCGCGCGGCTGGAGCGGGTGGTGCGCATCCTCCGCGGCCTGTCCTCCGAGCTGGGCGTGCTGGAGACGATGACGCCGGACACCTACCAGGTCATCCGCCGCAGCCTGGGCAATGGCAGCGGACAGGAGTCACCGGGTTACAACATGCTCCGCAAGGCGGCGGAGGGACTGGCGCTGGCGCTGGAGCGGCTCCTCGCGCGCCGCGCGCAGACGGTCCTCGGCGTCTACCGAGGCGGGCCGGATGACTTGAAGCGCCTGTGCGAGCAGATGCTGGACGTGGACGAGGCCTTCCAGGGCTGGCTGCACGCGCACTTCCAATTGGTGCGGCGCACCATCGGCGTGGACCGCTCGGTGAAGGCGCTGGACGGGCTGCCCACGCAGGTGCTGGCGGGGCGCATGACGCTGCCCCTGTTCCGCAACCTCTGGGACGCACGCGTGGAGCTGACCGCCAGCTGGCGGCGCGAGGGCGGCCATGCCCCCGGCGCCAGCCGCGAGGGTTGCATGGAGGGCGCCATGGGCGTGGGCGCCTACGCCCCCCCCATGCCCAGCGGCGCGTGCCCCATGCACGCGGGCCTGACCTCCGCGACGAGGGGCGACTCGTGAAGGAGGTGCCCCGCCCGCTGGCGGAGTCACCGCGCGCGCTGTTGCACCTGCTCTACAATGGCGCGAAGGCCGTGGACGTGGTGGAGGCGTCGCTCCAGCTGGGGCTGCTCGACTCGCTGGAGGGCCCCTCCCCCATCACCCTCGCGGAGCTGTCCGCGAAGCACTCGCTGGTGCCGGGCCGGCTCTACAAGCTTCTGGACTGCCTGGAGAGCCTGGGGCTGGTGAAGCGCGAGCAGGACACGGACGCGCTCGCGTCGGCGCGATACAGCGCGGTGGCGGGCCTGCGCGAGGCGGCCCTCGCGGTGGTGGGGCCTCAGTCCAGGGAGAGGGACCGTGAGAAGTTCGCCTGGCGCAAGCTGTACGGGCACCTGCCCGAGGTGCTGCGCGGCCAGCACTCCATCTCCCCCGACGACTTCGACTGGCCGCTGCGCACCCCGGAGCAACTGGAGGGCTTCGAGACGAGCATGGCCGTGGGCCTGCCGCCCATCCTGGAGAGCCTGCGTCAGCACGGGGCACGGCTCTGGCGGGACGGCATGCGGGTGCTCGACGTGGGCGGCGGAGATGGAAGCCTCGCGGCGCACCTGACGCGCGAGCACCCCACCGCGCGCGTGGACGTCTACAACCTGCCCGCCACCCAGCCGCTGGTGGAGCGCACGCGCGAGCGCTTCGAGCTGGGGCCCTCGAGATTGGGCTTCGTGGCCGGGGACTTCCTCCAGGAGCCGCTGCCTGGCGGTTATGACGTGCTGATGTTCGTGCGGGTGCTGCACGACTGGTCCGCGCAGACGGCGCTCCACCTGCTGAAGTCCGCGTGGGCCGCGCTGCCCTCCGGTGGACGCGTCATCATCTGCGAGGAGTTCCGCACGGCGGAGCGCCTGGCCGCGCAGTTCTTCTGGACGTACTTCCTCATCGGCGTGGACTCGTGTGTCAGCCGGCTGCGCGAGGTGGAGCACTACCAGCGGATGCTCCAGGAGGCGGGCTTCCACGACACCCAGGTGCTCAGCGGTGGACCCTTCGAGCTGGTGACGGCCGTCAAGCCCTGACGCCGCTCACGACAGCAACGGGCCAGGGCAGGCGCTGCGTGTCTCTGCCCTGGCCCGCCAGAGTTCTGTCCTGTCACGCCCTGGCGCGGGGGGAGGGGAGGAGCGCCAAGGGTCCTCACACCCTGCCACGCCCGCCAATTGCTTCCCATTGCCTGCAAGTGCCGACCCTGGAGTCTCACACACCTGCCGGACGGTGAACGCCCAGCTGGCACGCCAGGACAGCCAGCTGCGTGCGGTTCTCCGAGCCCAGCTTCTTGTAGATGCTGGTGATGTGCGCCTTCACCGTGCGCTCGGTGATGCTCAAGCACGCGGCAATCTTCAGGTTGTCCGCGCCCGCCGCCACGTACCCCAGCACCTCGCGCTCGCGGGGCGTGAGCAGCCCCAGCTCCACGCCCCCCAAGGGCACCTCCTCCTGCGGCAGGAAGCCCGGCACGGACGGCCCCCAGGACAGTCCGGTGGGCATCAGCCGCTCGCCCCGCGCCACCCGGGTGACGGCCTCCACCACGTCCGCGCAGCCCACGTTGTGCTTCCACAGGTAGCCCGCGGCGCCCGCGTGGAGACATTGCTCCACGACGTCCTGCTCGTGATGACTCGACAACACCAGCGCCTTCACGGACGGGTAGAAGTCGTGCAGGCACTGCAACACCGTCAGCCCCGTCTCCGTCCCATCCTGGTCCGGCGGCACCAGCCTCAAGTCCAGCACCGCCACGTGCGGCATGTGCTCCCGAACCCGCGCCAGGAACGGCGGCGTCTGCGAGCAACGCGCCACCACGTCCATCCCCGCGTTCTCCAGGACCAACACCAGACTCTCCCTGAAGACCTGCTGGTCCTCCAGGAGGGCCACTCGGATTCGCTCATTGGAAATGTCTGTCGTCATCATCACTCCAGATGCAATCAAAGCTCTCGGGATTCATCGTGACGAGCGTCACCGGCTCGCGCGTGTTCATCAGACGATGTTCAAACCGTGTTCAACCAATGTTCAAAGCTGGGATGAATCCGTATCGGGTGGGCGCGCGTAGCTCAGACATCCAGACTCCGCGCGGCGGGGAATGGACACGCGGTTCCACACAACACAACACCTCTGCGGGCTCGGAGTCCTCACATGGGGCGCTCGCGCTTGCCGCGTCTCGCGGCCTGGGTTACTGCTCAAGGCATGTCACCCGACTCTTCGTCTGAGAATGAGCTCACGGCCATCCTCGAGAAGGTGAGGAAGACACATGGGCCGGATTTCCTGCGTGAGCCACGCGAATCCGCCAGACACACCTGGGCGCTGGAAGGGCTCGCGGGTGCGCTCGCGGTGCTGCGCGGCGACGAGGTGTTGCTGGTCAACCATCGCTGGCAATCGCTGACGCTGGCGCGAGGGCCCTGGCGTCACCTGTCGGACAGTGGCCACGACGCCGGGCCGGAGCTGCTCACCCTGCGCAGCGCCGTGGCCGCCGAGGCGCGCGCGCTGGAGCACCTGCCGGACGACGGTGAGCACCTGGCCCGCTACAGCTATGCGGGAGGCCATCAGCTCCTGGAGGTGCGGGTGCGGCGGGTGAGCCCCGGACTCACCCCGCCGGTGGTGCTGGCGCTCGCGCGCGACATCACCGAGGAGGCGCTCACGGAGGAGGCGCTCACGAAGGAGCGCCGCGCGCTGGCGGAGCGTGAGCACCTGCGAATGTTGAGTGAGCAGGCGTCTGGAATCGCACACGACCTGAGCAGCCTGCTGGTGGCGATGAAGCTCCGCCTGGAGCTGCTCCAGATGAACAGCGCCAAGGCCAAGGCGCCGGAGCCTCCCGCGCACGTGGACACGCTCCTGCGCATCGTCGCGGACGCCAGCACCCGGCTGGGGCGCCTCAGGGACTACGCGCGGCAGCAGCCCGAGTCCCCCATGGAGCCCGTGCAGTTGGCGGAGGTGGTGAGCGACGCGGTGGAAATCGCGCGGGGGGAGCTGGAGAGCCGCGCCGCGAAAGAAGGGCTCTTCCTGCGGCTGGAGGTGGACGTGCCCCGGCTGCCGCTGGTGGAGAGCTCGTCGGCGGACCTGCGCTGCGTCTTCCTCAACCTGCTGCGCAACGCGCGCGACGCCATGCCGCGCGGAGGCACCGTGCGCGTGCGAGGACAGCGCACGCAGGGCCAGGCCGTCATCACCGTGGAGGACGAGGGCACCGGCATCCCCGAGGAGCACCTGCACTCCATCTTCCAGCCCTTCTTCACCACCAAGGGTCGTCACGGCACGGGCCTGGGGCTGTCCATGGCCCACGACGTGGTGAGCCGCGCGCGCGGCACGCTCATCGCCGCCAACCGCCCGGAAGGGGGCGCCATCTTCACCCTCACCTTCCCCCTGCTGCCCGGGAAGAGGTCCCACCGGGCCCCCGCGCCCGAGTACCGTTCAAGTTGAGAACCCGCACCCACCCCGGAACCGGGGCGGGTGGACAAGCACCCTGACGGCCCGTTATGGGCCCATGCCTCACGGCGAGGACCCGCGGCCGTTGCAACGAGATGTGGCGACAGCGAGCCGGCGGCTAGGTGATAATTCGTAGGCCACCCGGCCCGGTGGCGACTTCCGGTGGGCCGCGGCATCCAGTCCGCGCTCCCTTTGGGGGAGGAGTCATGTCGGAGATGAAGATCCGCGTGCTGGTGGTGGACGACGACCAGGAGCAGCTGACGTTGGCGGAGCGCTCGTTGTCGGCGTATGGGTTCGACGTGCGGACGCACCGCTCCTCGTTGGGCGTGTCGAACCTGGTGCGCTCGACGTTGCCAGACTTGGTGTTGCTGGACGTGAACATCCCCGCGCTCACCGGGGACAAGGTGCTGACGCTGGCGCGAGGGCAGGCCCCGGCGGGCACGCTCTTCGTGCTCTTCTCCGCGTCGGACGAGTCCACGCTGCGCCAGTTGGCGAAGGCCTCCGGCGCGGACGGCTACATCACCAAGAGCACCCAGGGCGAGGACCTGGCCAAGAAGCTCCACGCCATCCACGCCAAGGCCCGGGGCACCGCGTCACCCTCCGCGCCCTGAGCCCCCAGCTCAGCCGGCGAGCTCCGCCATCTCCAGGTAGACGCCCCGGAAGTCCCCCTGGGCGCCGATGAGCCGCAGGTTCTGGGCCAGGCCTCCCGTCGCGCGGAAGAACATCACCGCCTCCGCCGGGGGCTTCACCTTGAGGAAGCGCGCCGCGTTGCGCTTGAAGTGGTTGCGCATGTCCCGAGGGATTTCGCAGGTGGTGTAGTCATACGGCGACAGGCGCATGGGCCTGCCGGCGATGTGCAGCACCTCGCGGATGAGCTCCTCGGCCTCCTCACCCGGCAGCTCCAGGGTGAAGCCCGCCTCCAGGCTCAACCCCAGCACGTCCATGGGCTCCAGCCGCACGGCCTGCACGAGCATGCGGCGGTTGGCCTCCACGAAGCGCGGGCTGAAGCGCTTGATGGAGCCGAAGTCGAGCACGCCCAGCCGCCCGTCCGGCATGACGATGAAGTTGCCCGGGTGCGGGTCCGCGTGGATTTCGCCCGCGCCGAAGAACGGCCCGTACGTGGCGCGGATGAGCTGGCGCGCCACGCGGAAGCGCTCCTCGTTGGACGGCTGCGTCGTCAGCCAGTCCTTGAGCGGGAGCCCCGGCAACAGCTCCATCGTCAGCACGCGCCCGGTGCTGCACTCGGCGCGGATGGCCGGCACGCGCAGGTCCTCCAGCGAGGCCACCGCGCGCCCGAAGCCCTCCGCCAGCGCCGCCTCGCGGCGGTAGTCCAGCTCCAGGAGCAGCTCGTCCCTGAACTCCTGGAAGTAGGCCGAGCCGTCCATCAGCCTCGAGGCCTTGGAGACGGTCTTCACGACGAGGCCCAGGTTCTCCATGTCCTGCGTGAGGGACTCGGCGATGCCGGGGTACTGCACCTTCACCGCCGCGCCGCTCCCGTCATGCAGCACCGCGCGGTGGACCTGCCCCAGCGACGCGGCGGCCATGGGCTCGCGGCTGAACTCGCGGAAGACCTCTTCCGGGGGCGCGCCCAGCTCGGCCCGCACCACCCGGGCCACGTGCTCATAGGACATGGCGGGCGCCTGGTTCTGCAGCCGCGCCAGCACCTGCCGCACCTCGGGGGCGACCAGGTCCGGGTCCATGGAGATGACCTGCCCCAGCTTCATCGCCGCGCCCTTGAGCTCCCCCAGCGTGGAGACCAGCTTCTCCGCGGCGCCCATGCTGAGCACATCGGGCGTGCCGCCGGTCAGGCGCTTCGCGCTGCTCTTGAGCACGTCGGTGCCCACCTGCATGGAGAGGCCCGCCAGCTTGCGCAGGCGGGTGAAGCGGCCCGAGGGGGGAAGCGAGTCGTCGGAGTCGGAGGCCATGGGTCCGGGTGGATTAACAGGGAGCCATCCATCAGACGCAAGGAACGACATTCCGTCGCGGCCCCGCCCGGCCGCCCGCCCCCGCCTAGCGGGGCGTGGGAGTGTTGCGCAGGCGGACCCGGAGCGAGCGCCAGCGCTTGAGCCCCTCCAGGTCCAACGGGTCCATCCGCACCGCCTGCTCGTAGGCGGCGAGCGCCTCCTCGAGCCTGCCCACCGAGGCGAGCGCATCCCCCGACAGCCGCTGCACCACCGCCCGGCCATCCCGCCCGGGATTCTCCACGAGGAAGCGGCGGCGGCAGTTCTCCAGCGCTGTGACGGTGAGCCCCGCGGCGAGGCAGCGCTCCACCCCTTCCACGTTGCCCAGGCCCGCGTCGTACTCGGCGCGCCGCTCCACCTGCCCCAGCACGTGCAGCGCCGACGTCACGCGCTCCTCCGCCCGCTCCAACTGGGCGCGCTGCCCCTGGGACAGGCTCCGGGACTTGAGCGGCTCCAGCGCCGCGCGAGCCCGGTGGCCCCCCGCGCGCAGCGTCTCCGCGGTGGCGTCCCGAGGCACCTCCAGCACCGCGTAGTGGTCCCCCGCGAGCCGGGCCCGGAAGCCCTGCAGCACCCGCTCCGCCACCGCGTCCTCGCGCATGGAGGACGGAGGCGGCGTGGGCGGATCCAACCGAGCGCCCGACTTCAGCCGCGCCAGCGCGTCGTGGAAGGCCGGCGAAGTGTCCCGCAGCTGCACGCCGAAGCCTGGAGACATGCGCCACGCCTTCGCCTGCTCCGCCGTCACGTGGCGCACCACCTGCCCGGTGCAGGCCAGCTCACCGCCGGGCAACCGCAGGAGGAGGCCCACATCGGAGAGCAGCGGAGGCGGCATCGTGTCCGTGTGGAGGAAGAGCCCCGCGCGGCCCACCCACTCACAGCGCAGTTCGTGCGAGTGCGGCGCGCCACTCACGCGCACCCGCGCGGTGAAGCCCGGCGGCGGCGCGGCCACGGGCTCCGGCTCCGGCTCCAGCGCGGTGGCCAGCGCCGCGCGCAGGTCCGACGCCTGGGCGAAGCGGTCCGCGGGGCGCTTGGCGAGCGCGCGCAAGAGCACGCGCGACAGCGCCGCGGGCACACCGGGCAGCACCTCGTGCGGCGGCACCACGGGCTTCTGGAGATGACCGATGAGCACCTCCGCCGCGGAGCGGCCCGTGAAGGGCACGCGGCCGGTGAGCAGGAAGTACCCCAGCACGCCCACCGCGTAGATGTCCGTGCGCGCATCCACCACGTCCTCGCCGCACTGCTCGGGCGCCATGAACTCCGGCGTCCCCAGCAGCACGCCCACTTCCGTGGTGTGCAGGCCCGCGGGCCGCGACAGGAGCTTGGCGATGCCGAAGTCCAACAGCTTCACGCGGTGGCGGCCCCCGGGGCCGGGCACCAGGAAGACGTTGGCGGGCTTCAAGTCGCGGTGGACGATGCCGTGCACATGCGCGGCGCCCAGCGCGTCACACACTTGCGAGAGCAGGTCCACCACCAGCGAAGGCGCCAGCGGCCCCTTGGCGAAGGTGGCCAGGCTCTGCCCCTCCAGATACTCCATGACCAGGTAGGGGCACCCGTCGCGCGTGTCCAAGTCATAGAGCGCGACGACGTTCTCATGCTGCACCACCGTCAGCGTCCGGGCCTCCGACAGGAAGCGCGCGACGAGGTCCGGGTCCTGCGCCAGGTGCGTGTGCAGAATCTTGATGGCGACGCGCTTCTGGATGAGCGCGTGCTCGGCCAGCATCACCGTGCCCATGCCGCCGCGCCCCAGCTCCCTCAACAGCTTGAAGTGCCCCAACTGCTTGCCCACCAGCGACGCCCCCTGCGGCGAGGGCACCGGCGTGGGGGCCATCACCATCGGCGGCGGCGTCCCCGCGTAGAGCATCGTGCGGGCCTCCGCGGGCGTGTTCCAATGAGGACGCACCCAGGTCGGGCACTCACTGGGCTCGGAGTGCGGGGGGATGCAGGAGCAGGTGACGTTCTGGACGTACACGGGGAATGAGCGGGGGCGGCTGGACAGGGACTTCTCGACGGCTTCGTTGCTCTGCGAGCCGTGTGCCACCTGCGTTCAGCCGTGCTGGCACCCGGTTCGGCTTGGGGAAGGTGGCGTGGAACCTCAGGTTCCGTACCGTTGCGGGAGGACATCTCCCGCGTGGCTGAAAGTCTCCCCCTCTCTCACGACAGAAACTACAGCCATTCGGTTGAAAACTTTACCGCCTGCCTCTCTTTTGCCGACGCGCTTACGGGGATTCCTTCTCTCCGTTTTGAGTTCTCTTGTTTTCCTGGAGACGTTCCAGGCAATCCCCGTGTCGGTGTGCACACTGGGGAGAAGACGCGCGACGTCAGGTTTCTTGAGCGGCTCTCCCCGCCCCGGACCTCCCCCTTCAAGACAAGAGGCCGCCCCGCTCGCGAAAGGAGCGGAGGCGGCCTCTGACACATCACGTGGCGGGGTGTTGTCGGCGGCTCAGCCGATGGCGGGCTCGCAGACGCCCGCGGCGGAACAGGACAAGCCCTCGCAGCACGCGGTACCGCCCGGGCTGCAATCCGAGTCGATGGGCAGGCACACGCCGGCGTCCACCGGGCTGCCCGCGTCCTGCGCGCCGCCCGCATCCGGCGGGCTGCCGGCATCCGGCTCACCCGTGCCCGCGTCGGGCTCGGTGCCCGCGTCGGGCTCGGTGCCCGCGTCCGGCTCGCTGCCACACGCGCCCAGCGTGTCGCCGTGCTTGAGGTGGGCCTTCACGGCCGGGGCGCCCACGGTGATGGTGTGCGCGTTGGCGGGGTTGCCAGGAGGGATGTGGCAGACGGTGACCTTGTCACGTCCCGCGCCTTCCCCACTGCCTTCCCCACTCGCCGGGTCCACGCTCCCTTCTTCATAGGGCGCACCCTCGAGTCCACCCGACTGAGGCTCTCCACCCTTCTCGCTATCGGCCGTCGGTGAGCCACCGCATCCAGATGCGAGCAACACGCAGAGGGCCACCAAGAGAGAAGACTTCATCATGTCGCCACGACTTCGCATGCATGTTCTCCAGGTCCAGGTGTACGGGCGTCGAGCGCCACCCGAGGCAATACCTCACAACGAAGACCCGTGCACGTCACACCCGGCCACGGGATTCACGATGCGTGGAGCGCTCTGGACGGAGTGAGTCAGCGTGAGCCGCGATGCGACAGCGCGATGAAAACATTCCTCACGTGGGCGCGCGTGGCAGGTGCACAGTGAAGACAGAACCCTCACCTTCGCGGCTCTGCACCTCGATACGGCCTCCCATGGCTTCGACAATCTGGCGGCTGATGTAGAGCCCCAGGCCCAGCCCACCGTAGTGGCGGTCCGACACCGCGCGCTCGAAGCGGCCGAACAAACGCGGCAGGTCCGTGGCGGCGATGCCGATGCCCTCATCGCGCACCGACAAGCACACCAGGCCCGAGTCAATCTCCGACGCGGAGACCTGCACGGGACGCCCCGCGCCGTACTTGGCCGCGTTGGTCAGGAGATTGACGAGCACCTGGTCCAACCGCAGCGCGTCCCACCGCCCCAGCAGCGGCGCGGGGATGTCCACGCGCACCACACACCCGGCCACGGAGAAGACCTCCTCCATCCGCTCCACCGCGTCGCGCACCGCCTGCCCCAGGTCCACCTCGGTGGGCTCCATCGTCAGCCGCCCCAGCGAGACACGGCTCACGTCCAGCAAGTGGTCCACCAGCGTGGCCAACCGCTGCACCTGTCGCATCGCCGTGGACAGCCGGGGCGCCACGCGCCCGCGCGACTCCGGCCCCAGCGCCCGGTCGATGAGTCCATGCTGGAGCTTGAGGCTGGTCAGCGGCGTCTTCAATTCATGGCTCGCCACGGAGAGGAACTCATCGCGCAGCCGCACCGCCGCCTGGGCATCGCGATACAGCGACGCGTTCTCCAACGCCACCGCCACGCGCCGCGCCAACTCCTCCATCATCGCCACATCCGACATGGCCAGCGGACGCTGTGGCAGCGACGTGCCCAGCGTGATGACGCCCAGCGTGCGCCCGCGCGTGCGCACCGGCACCGCCAGCAGTGACGCGGGCCGCAGCGCCTCGAGCAACGAGCGGTGTCCCTCGCAAGCCACCATCCGCTCGCACAGCGCGGCGTCCACGTCCGGCACGAAGCGCGGCTCACCCGTGACGAAACACTCCCTCGACAGCGACAGCGCGCCTTCGCCCCCCAGCGCCTGCAACACGGACGCGTCGCGCGAGGGCTCCTGGTGCGCGGACGCCACGCACCGCAGCGAGCCATCCGGCCCCACCAGCTCCACCAGGCAGCTGGACGCGACGCTGCTCGCGGCCACTCGCGCCACGTGCTCCAGCGTCCACTCCACGTCGTCCAGGTGCTCCGCCAGCGCGCGGCTCGCCTCGAGCAGGAAGAACAGCCGCTCCTCGGCCTCCTTGCCCATCTGGAGCGCGTGGTGCAATCGCTCGCCGCGCTCGCGCAGCGTCCCGTACAACGCCGCGCGCTCCAGGGCCTGCGAGCACTGCTGCGCCAACGCCTCCAGGAACGAGCGCTCCTGCGGCGAGAAGACTCGCGGCGAGCTCCAGGCCAGCCCCACGAAGCCCAGCACCCCCTGGTCCGTCACCAAGGGGAGAACGGCGCGCGCGCCCTCTCCCATCATGAGGATGTCGTTCGCCGCGATGCCCGCCACGGGCAGCACGTCCTCCAGCCGCTGGAACCACTGCGCCTCGCGCCGCTCCGACGCGCGCACCAACGCCGGCATGCCCTGGATGTTGCGCCCCTCGAAGGCGGTCATCCACTCGCTGCGGTAGCCGAAGCACGACAGCAGATGCAGACGGCCCTCCGAGGACAGCTCCGCGACGGAGCCTCGCTCCGCGCCCAGTGCCTGCAACCCGTCATGCACCACCACCCGCGCCACGTCCTCGGCGGTGGCGGCGCGGCACAGCGCGGCCGTCACGTTCTGCAACCGCTCCGAGTGGGCCTGCGCCGTGCGCGCCTCCTCGTACAGGAGCGCGTTGTCCATGGACAGGCTGGCGCGGCGGGCCAGCTCCAGCGCCACCTCCATGTCCGTGTCGCCGAAGCCCGTCCCCGCCTCACCGCGCATCAGCGACACGACGCCCAGCACCCGGCCCCGCGCCAGCAAGGGCAACACGCAGCCCGCCTGGAGGCCCAGCCGCTGAATCAGCTCGAAGCAGGCGCGGTCCTTCGCCATCGCCTCCGTCACCTGGGGCATCACCACGGGACGCGCCGTGCGCAGCGCCTCCGCGACACCTCCGGACGCGCTCCAGTCCACCGGGGCCCTGCGAAACAACTCATGCACCAGGGACACCTTCTCCGGCTCCTGGTGCGCGGCCGCCACGCGCTCCAGACAGCCCTCGTCGGAGAGGATGTCCACCGCGCACCAGTCCGCGAGCACGGGCACGGCCAGCTCCGCCAACCGCTGCAACACCGTGCGCCACTCCAGCGAGGCGCCCATCAACTCGCCCGCGCGAGACAGGAACATCAGGCGCGCGGCCTCGGCGGAGTCGTCCTCCGCTCCAGGGCGACGCCCATTCGTACCGTGAGATGTTTCAACGAGAGACGGTGACTCGGCGGACATGGAGGCAACCCATGAAGGAAGAGAAGCGCCGCGCATCATGGGCGCTTGAGCAAAGGACGTCCGGGACGCCACAACAATGCCGCCCCCCTCGATGGACAGGAGGACTGTCCAATGCCAGACCCGCGAGACGTTGAGTGCTTCGCGCGAGCGCCACGGCACACGCTTGTACGAAATGACTCAGCACCTGGGACCTGATGGACCTCACGCCATGGGCGGGTTCCACCACACGGCGCCCTTGCCGTCGATGGCGGAACGCGCGCGCTCGCGGACCTGGGCCAGCTCCTCCACGGCCAGCGGACGCCACGCATGGGCCGCCCCCAGCGCCGCGTCCTGCTCGTTGGGCTGGCTCATCCCCATCAACATGACGTCCGGGTCCAGGGTCAGCGTGTAGCGCACGCACTCCTCCACGCTCAGGTGTGGCAGCACGGGCGCCTCCCGGTCCACGCGTCCTCCACTGCCCACCTTGCCGCGCGGCCTCGCCTCCAACGGCCGGCCATACCCCTCCGTGTCGCCCAGGAGCTTTCCCGCGCCGAATGTCTTGAAGGACACCACCCCCACGCCCCGCGAGCGCGCCAGCGGCAGCACGTCCTCCACGTAGCGCGGGTCCACGAAGGGCCCCAGCGGGAACATCACCACGTCACACAACCCGGAGCCCACCGCGGCGCGCAGCACCTCCGGATGGTGGCTGGAGATGCCTCGGAACCGCGCCTGCCCCGCGCGCACGCACTCACCCAGTTGCGCAAGCCCACCGCCTGGCGCGGCCAGCGCCTCCCACGCGGACAGCTCCGACACGGCATGGAAGACGAACAGGTCCACCCCATCGTGGCCCAGCCTGCGCAAGCTCGCCTCCACCTGCGGCGCCACCGGCGCGTCGAGCACATCCACCTTGTCGATGAGGAAGACCCCCTCGCGCCTGCCGCGCAGCGCCTCGCCCACGACCTCCTCGCTCAAGCCCTCTTCATAGTTGGGCGCGGTGTCGATGACGTTGAGCCCCGCGTCCAGCGCGCGGCGCAGCGTGGCGACGAGCGAGGCCCGGGGCACCGCGCGGTCGGCGATGTCTCCGATGCCCACGGGCGTGGCGATGAAGCCGGTGCGTCCCAGGGCACGGCGAGGCGTGAAGCGGGGAAGCGTTGGGGTGGACATGCTCCGCGTTGTGCTAGAGCCCCTCCCCCCCGTCAAGGCACGCGTCCTGGCCCCGTTTCAGCGGAACGGACCGGAGACCTCGAACGTGACGCCCGCGTAAGGAGAGTTCGTCAGGCCGCGCTGCGAGCTGAAGTACAGCCGCTGGCCATCCGGGCTGAAGGCGGGACCGGTGAGCTCCGAGCCCGCGTGGCCATGCACCCGGAGGAACGTCGACACCACGCGATGAGGCGGTGGGGTGATGAGGCAGATGTCGCGATTGCGCCCGTCCTCGGCGACGAAGAGGTCTCCCGAGCGCGACACCACCGCGTTGTCCCCGCCGGACAGCGGCGAGCCTGGGAACATCGCGGCGGCATAGATGACCTCCAGCCTCCCCGAGGAGGGCGTGTAGGCCCAGACGCGGTTGTCCCCCTTCGTCGTGAGGTAGACGACGCCGCTGTCGTACCAGCACCCTTCGCCTCCGTTGAACACCGTCGTCCGCGACGCCACCGAGGGCTGGCGCGAGGCCGGCAGGTTCTTCGCGCACGGCACCCAGCGCACCGTGGCCAGGCCCCTCATCGCATCCCCCGTCACGGACGCCGCTTCCAAGACGCCCTCCGACAACCGGGTCCACTGCGTGGGCGTGAAGCGATACAGCCGCCCGTTGGGCTGGTCCTCCGTCAGGTAGAGATGTCCGCCGTCCGGGTCCACCGCCACCGCCTCGTGCGCGAAGGTGCCCAGCTCCCCACACACCACCCCCTGCGAGGGCCTGCTCGGGTCGCATTCCCACACGCGGCCCTGGGGACGCTCCTCGCACGACAGCCACGTCCCCCAGGGCGTGGGCCCACCGGCGCAGTTCATCTCCGTGCCGGACAGGATGCGATACGCCGACTCGATGCCACCCCCCGCGTCGAAGACCACCGCGCTGGCGCCACCCGGATGCCACTCGCAGTTGGACACGTAGATCCAACCGCCTCCGGGGCACTCGAAGCACGCGCCTCCGTCCGGCGCGGCGTGCCACGTGTAGCCCGTGCCGCCGACGGCCTCGCCCGAGCGGGCGATGATGCGCGACGTGAAGCCCGGAGGCAGGCGAACCCCATGTGCATCCGGCCTCGAGGAGATGGGGCCATAGGGACTGGGCCCGGGCTCGGCCGGCGCCGCGCAGGCCTGCCGCCAGAAGGCGGGGCCGAACGCGATCGCGCCGCCTCCCAGCGCGGAAAGACGAACGAAGTCACGGCGGCGCAAGCGCATGGGCGTTCTCCTGTCCTCCCAGAAGAAGCACTCCCACGCGACGTCACCATTGACCTGGACGCGGACGCGACGTGAGCCGCGGAACATCAGCGGCGCCGGTTGCCCCGGTTCTTGTCCCAGATGGCGTAGAGGATGATGAGGAAGGCGACAAGCCGCGCCACGTAGATGTAGTGGTGGCGCTCATCCTGGGCATCGATGAGCGCGGAGGCCACCGAGTTCATCGCCAGCACCACGAAGGACAGCGAGAAGAAGCCGAACAGGCGCTCGTTCGACTGCCTCCAGAAGCGCAGGAAGAACAGCGCGCACGCCAGCCACCCCATCGCCACCGCGCCGTTGAGCATGGACCGGAGCAGCGTCATTCGACCTCACGAAGCGTCCCAGATGAGCCCATAGAGCAGGACGGAGACGCTGGCCAGCGTGGCCAGCATGCGCGGCAGGTACAGGCTGATGGTCTCGGGCAGAATCACCAGGTCCACGAAGAGCAGCACGTTGCTCACCGCCTGGCCCACGAAGCACAGCCCGCTCCACAGCAACAACCGGGACTCGGTCCGCTTCCAGGCGCGCAGGAGCAGCACCGCGCACGAGACACTCGTCAGGGCACACAGGATGTAGACCGCTTCAGCCATGGTCACCGTCCTTGTCCTTCTTGAGCACGAAGGCCTCGGCGAAGCCTCGCACCTTGTCCAACGGCCTCGAGAAGATGAAGGTGATGACGCTCACCCGCCGCGCCGCGTACACCGACGCCAGCTCCGCCACCGCCTGCGCGTCCTCGGAGCTCTCGGGACTGTAGCGGTACGCGGGCGGAGTCCTCCCGTCGCTCACCACCAGGTTCCTCGCGGCGAGGTCCGCGAGCCTCATGGCCGCGGAAGGTTCTGCGATGCGCAACTCCAGGCTCACCGATGACGCGGTCCACTCCCGCCCCGGCTGGGCGCGAAGCAGGAGAAGCACCTCCAGCTTCTCCACGGAGTCGATGTGCGTCGTGATGAAGCGCTGGACCCGCGGAGGAAGTCCGGCGTCGCTCACCACTCCACCTTGCCCACCTGAATCGATGCGTCAACAATTTCTGGCCCAAGTGTTCAGCTTCGAGCGTGAGCAGGCCCCTCGCCTGCCCGCTCCACTCCATGAGGAGCAGGCCCCGCGCGCCGCCCTCCCCTGGGCGCATGCAGCCACACGCGCAAGAGGCTCAGCAGCTTGTCGATGTCCACCGGCTTGGTGATGTAGTCGGACGCGCCCGCCTCCAGGCACTTCTCGCGGTCTCCCTTCATCGCCTTCGCGGTGAGGGCCAGAATCGGCAGGTGCGCCCCGCGCTCCATGCGACGGATGGCGTGCATCGCCTGATAGCCATCCATCTCCGGCATCATCACGTCCATCAACACCAGCTCGATGTCCGAGTCGCGCGCCAGCAGCTCCAACCCGTCGCGTGCGCTCTCCGCGAACGCCACCTTCATGCCGTAGCGCTCCAGCACCGTGTTGAGCGCGAAGATGTTGCGCACGTCGTCGTCCACCACCAGCACCTTGCGGTGGACGAGCAGCGGGTCCTTCTCGCGCGCCTTCTCCAGCATGCGGCGCTTGGGCTCCGGCAGGTGCTCCGGGGAGCGGTGGAGGAACAGGCTGGTCTCCTCCAACAGCCGCTCGGGGCCGCGCGCGTCCTTGACGACGATGGCCTCCGTCATGCGGCGCACCTCCGACTCCTGCGCGCGCGTCAGCTCGCGCCCCGTGGAGACGATGATGGGAAGTCCCTCCGCGCCATGGGTCTGGCGCACCCGGCGGATGAGCTCCGTGCCGGCCATGTCCGGCAGCCCCAGGTCCATCACCACGCAGTCGAAGCGCTGCTCCGAGAGCGCGGAGAGCGCCTCGGCAGCGGTGCCCACCGCCACCGTCCGGACCTCCTCGCTGCCCAGCAGGTCCACCAGGACCTGACGGTGGGTGGCGTCATCCTCGACGATGAGCAGTCCCCGGCCCGCGCGCTCCACGAAGTCGCGCAAGGTCGACAGCGCCGCCGCCGCCGCCGCCGGGTCCGCCGCCGCTCGCAGGTGGCCCAACGCACCCAACCGGATGGAGCGCTCGCGGTGGTCCTCCTCGGACACCGTATAGACGGGCAGGGCCCGCGTCGCCGCGTCGTGCTTGAGCCTGTCCAACACCACCCAACCAGCCAGCTCCGGCAGGTCCAGGTCCACCGCCACCGCGACGGGCCGCGTGTTGCGCGCCGCCTCCAGCGCGCCCTCCACTTCCGTGGAGACCAGCAGCTTGAAGCCCACCCCTCGCGCCGCCGCGCGCAACCTCGCGGCGGGGTCCGGCGCGTGTGTCACCGCCAGGAGCACCCGGTCTCCCGGCTGGATGGAGCCCCGGTCATCCTCAAGGCCCAGGAGCGAGGGCGACGGCGCGGCCGGGGGCTCCTCCTCGAGATGGAGCGCGGGGAGCAGCGAGACCGCATGCGCCAGCGACAGCGTCGCGGGCCGCTCGTCCGGACTGGGCCGCTCCGCGCGGAAGTCCAGCGGCAGATACAGGGTGAAGACGCTGCCCTGCCCCGGCTCGCTCTCCAGCCGGATTTCGCCTCCCAGCAGTCGCGCGATTTCGCGGCTGATGGACAACCCCAGACCCGTGCCACCGTACTTGCGCGCGGTGGAGCCATCCGCCTGCTGGAAGGCCTCGAAGATGATGTGGTGCTTGTCCTTGGGGATGCCGATGCCGGTGTCGCGCACGGAGAAGGCCACCACCGAGGGCGCGGACGACAGCACTGGATGGTCCGGCGACCAGCCGCTTCGGGCCAGGCCGATGCGCAGCGACACCGAACCGGACTCCGTGAACTTGAAGGCATTGGACAGGAGGTTCTTGAGCACCTGCTGGAGCCGCTTGGCGTCCGTCTCCACCTCGCCCGCCATGTCCGGCGCCACGTCGATGTCGAACTGGAGCCCCTTCGTGTCCGCCACCTGCCGGAAGGTGCGGTCCACGAACTCGCTCAGGTCGATGAAGCGCAGCGGCCCCACGTCCACCGCCATGGTGCCGGACTCAATCTTCGACAGGTCCAGGATGTCGTTGATGAGCTCCAGCAGGTCCGCGCCCGACGCGTGAATCGTCTTGGCGAACTCCACCTGCCGTCCGGTGAGGTTGCCGTCCATGTTCTCGCTGAGCGTCTGACTGAGGATGAGCAGGCTGTTGAGCGGCGTGCGCAGCTCATGGCTCATGTTCGCCAGGAACTCCGACTTGTACTTGGACGTGAGGCTGAGCTGCTCGGCCTTCTCCTCGAGCGCGAGCTTGGCCTGCTCCACCTCCCCGTTCTTCCGCTCCACCTCCGTCTTCTGCTCGGAGAGCAACTTCGCCTTCTCCTGGAGCTCTTCATTGGTGCTGCGCAGCTCCTCCTGCTGGCGCTTGAGCAGCTCCTCGGACTGTTGGAGTGACGCCGCCTGCAACTCCAGGCGCTGGTTGGTCTCCGTCAGCTCCTCCTGCTGCTTGCGCAGCTCATCGGTCAGCGCCTGCGACTGCTTGAGCAGCGCCTCCGTCCGCATGTTGGCGGCAATCGTGTTGAGCACGATGCCGATGGACTCCGTGAGCTGCTCCAGGAAGCCCATGTGCACGTCGCTGAAGCGGTGGAACGAGGCCAGCTCGATGACGGCCTTGATTTCCCCCTCGAAGAGCACCGGCAGCACGACGATGCTCCGAGGCACCTCCTCCCCCAACCCGGACGAGACGCGGATGTATGAGTCCGGGACGTCCGACAGGAGGATGGGCTCCTTCTCCAGCGCGCACTGTCCCACCAACCCCTCGCCCAGCTTGAAGGTGTTGGAGAGCCCCTTGCGCTCCCGGTAGGCGTAGGACGCGAGCAGTTTGAGCATCTGCTCTCCGGTCTCCGCTCGGTCGGAGATGAAGAACACGCCGTGCTGCGCATCCACCAGCGGTGCCAGCTCCGAGAGGATGACCTTGGACACCGTGAGCAAGTCGCGCTGTCCCTGGAGGACGCGGGTGAACTTGGCCAGGTTCGTCTTGAGCCAGTCCTGCTCCGTGTTCTTGCGCGTGGTGTCCTTCAGGTTGCGAATCATCTCGTTGATGTTGTCCTTGAGGGCGGCCACCTCGCCCTGCGCGGACACGGTGATGAAGCGCGTGAGGTCTCCCTTCGTCACCGCCGTGGCCACCTCGGCGATGGCGCGCACCTGCGTCGTCAGGTTCGCGGCCAGCTGATTCACGTTGTCGGTGAGGTCGCGCCAGATGCCCGCCGTTCCCGGCACTCGCGCCTGTCCGCCCAGCTTCCCCTCGATGCCCACCTCGCGGGCCACCGTCGTCACCTGGTCGGCGAACACCGCCAGGGTGTCAATCATCCCGTTGATGGTGTCCGCCAGCTCGGCGATCTCTCCCTTCGCGTCCACCACCAGCTTGCGCTTCAGGTCTCCATTCGCGACGGACGTCACCACCTTGGCGATGCCTCGCACCTGCGTGGTGAGGTTGGACGCCATGGAGTTCACGTTGTCCGTGAGGTCCTTCCATGTACCGCCCACCCCCTTCACCTCGGCCTGGCCGCCCAGCTTTCCTTCCGTGCCCACTTCGCGCGCCACACGTGTCACCTCGGAGGCGAACGAGTTGAGCTGGTCCACCATCGTGTTGATGGTGTTCTTCAGCTCCAGAATCTCGCCCTGCACGTCCACGGTGATTTTCTTCGACAGGTCCCCACGCGCCACCGCCGTGGTGACTTCAGCGATGTTGCGCACCTGCGCCGTGAGGTTGGACGCCATGGAGTTCACGTTGTCCGTGAGGTCCTTCCATGTGCCGCCCACGCCGCGCACCATGGCCTGGCCGCCCAGCTTGCCCTCCGTACCCACTTCGCGCGCCACACGCGTCACCTCGGAGGCGAACGAGTTGAGCTGGTCCACCATCGTGTTGATGGTGCTCTTCAGCTCCAGAATCTCGCCGCGCACGTCCACGGTGATTTTCTTCGACAGGTCTCCGTTCGCGACCGCCGTGGTGACCTCCGCGATGTTTCGCATCTGCGCCGTGAGGTTGGACGCCATGGAGTTCACGTTGTCCGTGAGGTCCTTCCACGTGCCGCCCACGCCGCGCACCACGGCCTGACCGCCCAGCTTGCCCTCCGTGCCGACCTCGCGCGCCACGCGCGTCACCTCGGAGGCGAACGAGTTGAGCTGGTCCACCATCGTGTTGATGGTGTTCTTCAGCTCCAGAATCTCGCCGCGCACGTCCACGGTGATTTTCTTCGACAAATCTCCGTTCGCGACCGCCGTGGTGACTTCGGCGATGTTGCGCACCTGCGACGTGAGGTTGGACGCCATGGAGTTCACGTTGTCCGTGAGGTCCTTCCACGTGCCGCCCACGCCCTTCACCACGGCCTGCCCGCCCAGCTTTCCTTCCGTGCCGACCTCGCGCGCCACACGCGTCACCTCCGACGCGAAGGACGAGAGCTGATCCACCATCGTGTTGATGGTGTTCTTCAGTTCCAGAATCTCGCCGCGCACGTCCACGGTGATTTTCTTCGACAGGTCCCCCTTCGCGACGGCCGTGGTGACTTCCGCGATGTTGCGCACCTGCGACGTGAGGTTGGACGCCATGGAGTTCACGTTGTCCGTGAGGTCCTTCCACGTGCCGGCCACGCCCTTCACCTTGGCCTGGCCGCCCAGCTTTCCCTCGGTGCCGACCTCGCGCGCCACACGCGTCACCTCCGAGGCGAAGGCGCCGAGTTGCTCCACCATCCCGTTCACCAGCCGGGCGGTGCGCAGGAACTCGCCCTTGAGGGGACGGCTGTCCACCTCCAGCGCCATCGTCTGGGACAGGTCTCCCTTCGCCACCGCGCCGATGACGCGGCCCATCTCCGTGGTGGGCTGCACCAGGTCTCCCACCAACGTGTTCACGGACTCCACGCAGTGCGCCCAGGAGCCCAGCGCGCTCACCAGATGCGCGCGTTGGGTGATGCGGCCCTCCTTGCCCACCACGGTGCCGATGCGCTCGAACTCGTGCGCCATCCGCTCGTTGAGCTCGATGATTTCATTGAGCGAGTCCGCCACCTTGCCGGCGTTGCCCACCTTGTCCACGGGCATGCGCACGGAGAAGTCGCCCTTGCGCACGGCGGTGAGCACCCGCAGGAGCTGCCGCGAATCCAGCGTGTCGGAGTCGTCCTCCACGGGCCTGCGCGGCGGACGGGCCACGGCGCGACGGGATACATGCTTCTTCTCGGCCATGACGAGCCTCTGGAGTGCGCGGAGTTTTTCAGCTCGGAACAACTCCGTTCTCCCGCGACTCTTGGGAGCGAGCAGCCCCCTCGGGCGGTGCCGATGGTGAACATCGAACACCTCCACCCCCTCTCGTCGGACGGCCAACACTTGCGCGCCCGCTCCACCGCGTCGGGTGAAACCCGCGGCGGCGCGAAGGCTCAGTGGCGCAGGCGCGGCGTGGGGGCTCGAACCAGGACCTCCATGCGCGCATCCCCCGCCACCACGCTGCTGAGGACCTCCGGCTGCTCGGGCGTCAGCCGGGCCACGGCACGCAGCGCGGCCACCAGCACCAACGACTCCACCGAGGACGGCATGCCCACGCCCTCCTTCCCCGTCTTCAACGGCATGGGCAGCCGAGGCACCCGCTTCGCCGCGGCCAGCGCCTCCACCGCGTAGCCAGGTGACGTGTCCAACGTGACGGCGATGGCGGGCAGCTCCTGCGCGGCCTCTGGTTGTCCTCGCGCCTGCATCTCCATCAACCGCTGGAGCGCGCCCGACTGGAAGTACAGCGCCAGCCCCGCGCGGCCATCATCCGCGTGGAAGACACACCCCTCGAAGGTATGCACCAGGGGGCCGGAGACCGTCACCTCGAAGGGCTGACTGTCATCCCACCGCGCCCAGGGCCGCGCCTCCCAGTACTCCGTGGCCGCCTGGACGAACAACAAGGCCTTGTCCGAGCCCAGTCCGGACAGCCCGCGCTGTCCCCAGGCCAGGAAGGTCGCGATGGCCGCGCGCGACGAGAGCGCCGCCGAGGGAGGCTCCTCCGCCGCGAGTCCCAACACCGCGCCCGCCTCCGCGAGCTGAGGCTCACACCGCACCGCGCTCATGTCCTCCAGTCCTCGCACCAGCACGCGCAGGCCCGAGACGTCGTCCGGCTCGAAGACGGGCTGGGAGGGTTCACCCAGGTCGGAGATGCGCAGGTACACCTGCGTGCTTCCCTGGGAGAGCGGCACGGGGCCGAGCTTGAGCAGATAGAGCATGGAGCCATCCAGGGGCGGGAGTACCGAGGTTCAACCCGAGAGCGCGCGCTGGCTGTCCAGGGTCTTGCGTATCTGCCTCATCAACGACGGGATATCGAAGGGCTTCTGGAGGAAGGGGATGCCCGGATACTGAGCCCGCAGGGCCCCCACGTCCACCGCGCTCATCCCCAGCAGCGGCACACCACTCCAGCCCGGCTCGGCGCGGATGCACTCCACCAGGGCGGGGCCATCCAACACCGGCATCATCCAATCCGTGAGGACCAGGTCCGGACGCCGCTCTCCCATCCGCGCCAGGGCCTCCGCGCCATGCGTGGCCGTCAGCACCTGGTAACCCTCCTCCCGCAGGAGGTCCGCGAGGGCTTCCAGGATGCCCAGCTCGTCATCCACCACCAGGAGCGTCTCCATGCGAGCAGGCCTTGCTTCTCGAGAGTCAGGGATGGCCACCCTCCCCACTTCCCCCATCCTCGTGGAAACCCCTGAGACCCTGAGCCGCCCCGCGGCATGGCGCGAGCTTCCCTCTCGAAACGGCCTCGCGGTCCGGCCCACCCGTCAATGCGTGGGCATCCCGCCATGGCATGGGCCTGGTTGGAGACATGAGGCGCTCATACCGCAAAACAAAGCGGGCGCGCCCCTGGAGAGGTTACAGGGCCAGCACCACGAAGTGCTCCTGGACGTGCCGGTTGTCTGAAGCATGTGACACCCGGAACTCGTAACGTCCTGGTTTGTCGATGAGCACTCGCAACGGAGTGGCGGAATCCCCCGTGCGTGCGGTGAACTCATGAACACAACGCGCTTCGTCACAGCCCACCAGCTCCAGAGAGGGCAGGTCCTTCAGGTGGGGATGGGAGTCCAGGGGAGGTGACGTCTCGAGCCAGACGGTGGCGGGTTCCCCTGAGTGGACGCCGTGGGTCCAGGGCAGCTCCAACCAGCCTGCGCCTTCGCCTGGGAGCTGGAAGGTGACCTCGCGGGCCGGGAACAGCTCCGGTCCCGAGCCCACGTGGCCGCGAGGAAGCACGAGCAGCACCAGCGCGCCCGCGAGCAGCGCGCCCGCCAGCACCCGCGCTCCAGGATGGTTCACCCACGCGGCCACATCCCTCCGGCGCGGTGGCGAGGAAGGCGCGGCGCGCAGTTGCTCCGCCTGCGCGAGCGAGGCCTTGAGCCGAGCCCGCAGGTGAGGCGAGGGTTTCTCGCCCCGCAGCGCCATCATCGCGGCCTGGAGCTCCTCCGGGAGCGGTGGTGGCTTCTCATCTCCCATGCTCATGGGCGGCCTCCCTCACCAAGAGCATGAGCCTGCCGGTCCATGGCCGACAGGAACAACTCCCCCAGCCTCGCGCGGCCCCGGGAGTGTCGACTCTTCACCGTGCCGACGGGCAGCGACAGCACCCGGGACACCTCCTCATAGGGCAGGTCCTCCACATCGCACAGCAGCACCACCAGTCGGAACTTCTCCGGCAGCGCATGCAGGCACCCGAGCAACAACTCCGCTTCCTCGGAGCGGCACAACCGGGCCTCCGGGTCCGGCTGCTCCACGCCTCCCGCGAAGAGCGAACCCATCACCGCCGACGCGCCCTCCATCACCGACTCCAGCAGCGAGCGGCGCCGCGCCAGCGACCGGCGGTTCTCCAGGAACTGGTTGCGCGCGATGCGGCACAACCAGCCCAGCCGGGAGCCGGGCTCGCGTGCGTCTCCGCTCAGATAGGCCCGCACCAGCGTGTCCTGGAGCAGGTCCTCCGCCTCCTGCCGGCTTCGGCACAAGGCGAGACAGAAGCGATGGAGCCTGGGCAACAACGGCTCCATCGCGGCCTCGAACCGCTCCTGCCCGCTTTGTTCCAGATTCGTTTCAGACACGGCGGCTCCCCCACGGCCCATCCCCTGAGAAACCAAGACATCTCAGCGAGAAATGGTCAGCTCAACCGAGACAGGTCCCGCATCAGCGCAAAAATCACAGACAAATCAAGCACGGGAACCCGCACGCGTCTCGTTCCATCCCTGGCCGTCGACGGGTGCGATTCGTTCCTGAATGCGATGTCCACCCGTGCACACGGGAGGACGCGGCGCCATGCAAGGCATTCAGTCCAATGTCAGTCATTCCCCTGAGTCCCTGGGGCAAACATCCTGGAGACAGGACCTGGTCTCGGGTTTTCTCGTCTTCCTGCTGGCGTTGCCGTTGTGTCTGGGTATCGCGATGGCCAGCGGCTTTCCGCCGGTGGCGGGCATCATCACGGCGGTGGTGGGAGGGCTGCTCTCGTCCTGGGTGGGGAGCGCCGGGCTGACCATCAAGGGGCCCGCGGCGGGGCTCATCGTCATCGCGCTGGGAGCGGTGACAGAGCTGGGGGGTGGAGACGGCGTGCTCGGCTACCGGAGGGCGCTGGCGGCCATCGTGGTGGCCGCGTGCTTCCAGGTGCTCTTCGCGCTCTTGCGCGCGGGGAGGCTGGGGGACCTGTTCCCCTCGGCGGTGGTCCACGGGATGCTGGCGGCCATCGGCGTCACCATCTGCGCCAAGCAGGCGCATGTGCTGCTCGGGGTGTCACCCGTGGCGAAAGAGCCGCTGGGGCTCCTGGCGGAGATTCCCGCCAGCGCGGCGCGGCTCAATCCGGAGATTGCCTTCATTGGAGCGCTGGGCCTCGTGTTGTTGTTCGGACACGCGGCCCTCGTAAAGCGCGTGGCATGGCTGAAGCGTGTGCCGGCGCCGCTGCTGGTGCTGGCGGTCGCGGTGCCCCTGGGGCTGATGTTCGACCTGGAGCACGCGCACACCTTCACGTTCTCTCACACGCTCTTCACGGTGGGGCCCAACCACCTGGTGAACCTGCCGGACAACCTGCTCACCGCCGTCACGTTCCCGGACTTCTCCGCGGTGCTGACGCCCAAGGGACTCAAGTACGTCGCCATGTTCGCGCTGGTGGGCAGCGTGGAGTCGCTGCTCACCGTCAAGGCGGTGGACCTGATGGACCCGCTGAAGCGGCGCTCGGACCTGGACCGGGACTTGTTCGCCACGGGCCTGGGCAACCTCGCCGCGGGCCTGCTGGGTGGGCTGCCGATGATTTCGGAGGTGGTCCGCAGCACCGCGAACCTGGGCTATGGCGCCAGGAGCCGGTGGTCCAACTTCTTCCACGGCCTGTTCCTGCTGCTGTTCGTGGCCTTCGTGCCGGGACTCATCCACCGGATTCCGCTGGCCGCGCTCGCGGGCATGCTCATCTTCACGGGCGTCCGGCTGGCGTCGCCCGGGGAGCTGGTGAAGGCGTACCGCGTGGGCTCGGAGCAGGTGCTCATCTTCTGCGTCACGATGGTCGTCACGCTGGCCTCGGACCTGTTGGTGGGCGTGGCCTCGGGCATCGTCCTGAAGACGGGCATCCACCTGCTCAACGGAGCCTCGCCCCGGGAGCTGTTCCGGCCCGACATCCAGGAGCAGGTGCGAGCGGACGCGGTGGTGCTGCACGTGCGCGGCGCGGCGGTGTTCACCAACTTCCTGACGCTCAAGAAGCAGCTGGCCCTTCACGCGGAGGCGCCCTGCATCGAGGTCGACCTGACGGAAGCCCGGCTGGTGGACCACACGGTGATGCAGCGGCTGCATGAAATGGCGGAGGAGCACTCGCGACAGGGACGGCGGCTCCAGGTGCTGGGATTGGAGCGGCACCGGGGGCTGTCCACGCATCCGCTCTCCGCGCGCAAGAAGGTGCCGGGCGGAGACCTGGAGCTCACGCCATGAGCCAGGCACCGTGTCTTGCTCCGGCGCCCGAGGACCGGCGCTCACGGCTTCGTGCCGCGTTGGCGCGCGCCAGCCACGTGCTGCCAGCGCAGGGCCCCATCGGCGTGTTCGTCCATCACAACACGCTGCACGCCTTCGAACACCTCCCCTTCCACGAGGCGGTGGCCACCGCGAGCGACACGCTCGGCGCGGAGGGCTACCTCTCCGAAGCGCGCTTCCTGGAGCTGTACCGCCAGGGCCGCATCACCGATGAAGACCTGCACGCGGTGCTCGCGCAACCGGGCACCTGGACACCTCCTCCGCCTCCGCGGCTCCGGTTCGAGGGCCCCACCGGCATCGACCCGGCATCCTTGGACCCGGAGGCGTTGACCCTCCTCGCGTTGCTTCACCCCATCGAAGAGGAGACCGAGGCGTCCTTGCGCTGGAAGCTGGAGGAGCAGTCCGCGGCCCGGCGGCTTCGCGCGGACCTGGCGCCAGCGTTGCATTGGAGCCTCGTCGAGCGCTCGTCACATGGGCTGCATCTCTGGCTGGACCGCGTCGGCCGGGACTGGACGATGACGGAGCTCGCGTGTGCGCTGCTCACGTCCGACCTGGAGTCCACCGTCCGCGAGGTCGCGGCGCACATCTCCAGGCCACCGCCGCGAGACATCTCCCTCCGACTGCTGGGCATCCCGGCCACTCGCGGGATGGCCTACATCTCCCGGGTCGCCGCGCGGCTCGAGGGGCTGGAGGGGCTCACGGTCGATGGCTGGTTGAACGCGGAGGTGGCGTGTGTGTGCGCCGCGCTCGCCACGGCGTTTGGAGGGAACGGGAGCCTGGACTCCCTGCGCAAGCGGCTGGAGAAGACCCCCGAGCCCTTCGCGGTGAGCGCGCTCTGGTCCGCGTGCCGCACACCTCCACCGCCCCTGGAGCAGCGCCCGAGCGCAACCCCACCTCCCGTGCTCAGTCACCGTGAGCTCGTGTGCCAGGCCACGGGCGAGGACGTGAACGACCTGCTCCACCCTCACCTCATCCGCGCGTGTGCGGCCTTCCTGGATGAGGGGCACTCCACGTGGCCCATGCCGAAACGGGAGCGAGGCTTCCACGCGGCCTGGGTCTCCCTGATGCGCGACGGGCTCGGCGCCACGCCGGACTGGCTGGAGGGCTTGGACGCGGAGCTGGAGCATCCACGCTCAGCGGACGACACCGTGCTGGATGCGCTCGACGCGCTGGGCGTCCCCGAAGCCGACTGGGAGCCATATCTCTCGCGGGTGCTGCTCGCGCTCCGGGGCTGGGCGGGGATGATGCACCGGCTGGAGCAACACCCATCGGACCGCGCCGCCCACGCGCCCCCCGCGCGGTTGATGGACTTCGTCGCCGTGCGGCTCACGCTGGAGCGATTCGCGCTGCGCGCCGTGGCGAGGCGGTCGCTCGGCCATTCGGGCCCGCTGTCCAGTCTGTCCGAAGCGGCGAGGCGGGCCATGGCCGCCGCGCCGCGCCCCGAACGCCCGCGCGTCTGGGAGAGCTGGCGCTTCTTCCAATGGGCCCAGCTCCTGGGGCTCTCCGCGATGGAGGCGAGGACCCTTCCTCCGGGAGAGCGCCGCGCGCTGCTCTCCTGGCTGGAGGACTTCGGCCCGCGTGCGCGACAGCGCGTGTGGCAGGAAGCCTACGAGCACCACTACCGGATGGAGCTCGCACGTGGGCTCGCGCGCAACCGGCTCCGCCCGACCCATGAGCGCACGGTGACGCAGCCGCGCTTCCAGTTGCTGTTCTGCATGGATGACCGCGAGGAGTCCTTTCGCCGCCACTTCGAGGAGCTGGACGCGAGATACGAGACCCTGGGTATCGCGGGCTTCTTTGGCGTGGCCATCGACTATCAGGGCATCGACGACGCGGGCTCCGTCGCGCTGTGCCCCGTGGCAGTCACCCCGGCGCACGCGGTCGAGGAGCAGGCGCATCCGGAGCATGCGCCGCTCGCGAGGACACGGGCCCGGCGTCGGAGCCTGTGGGCACGACTCGAGCACGTGCTGCATCAAGGGACGCTGGCGCTGGAGACCTCATGGCTGCTCGCGCCGCTGCTCGGGCTCGTGTCCATTCCCTGGCTGCTCCCAAGGCTCCTCTTCCCGCGTGCCATGAGTCAGTTCCGGCGGAGCATCAGCACGAAGCTCCTGCCTCGTCCGCGCACCCGGCTCACCAGCCTGCGAGACACCGCCACCTCCCAGCTCCCCCGCATAGGAAAGCCGCGAGGCTTCACGTTCGACGAGCAGGCGGCGCGTGTCGCCGCGTCGCTGGAGAGCATGGGGTTGACGAAGACCTTCGCGCCGCTGGTGGTGGTGCTCGGCCACGGGGCGGCGAGCGTCAACAACCCCCACCAGGCCGCCTATGACTGCGGCGCGTGTGGCGGGCGGCACGGCGGACCGAACGCGCGGCTCTTCGCGGAGATGGCGAACCGCCCCGAGGTCCGCGCGAAGCTGCGGGAGCGGGGCCTCCAGATTCCCTCGTCGACGTGGTTCATCGGAGGACTGCACAACACCACCACGGACGAGGTGCTCCTCCACGACACCGACTCACTCCCACCACCGCTGCGAGATGAGTTGGAGATACTCCGCGATGCCCTGGACCGCGCACGGGCCCTGTCCGCGCAGGAGCGCTGCCGCCGCTTCGAGTCCGCTCCACCCGGACTGTCTCCAACAATGGCGCTCCGCCATGTCGAGGCGCGCGCGGAGGACCTGGGCCAGCCGCGTCCCGAATTGGGCCACGTCACCAACGCGGCCTGCATCGTGGGCCGCCGCGCGCTGACACGCGGGCTGTTCATGGACCGCAGGGTGTTCCTCATCTCCTACGACCCGTCCCAGGATGCACATGGCGCGCTCGTCGAACGCATCCTCCTGGCGGCCGGTCCCGTCGGCGCCGGCATCAGCCTGGAGTACTACTTCTCCTGCGTGGACAACCCGCTCCACGGCTGCGGCTCGAAGCTGCCCCACAACGTGACGGGGCTGCTCGGAGTGATGGACGGCGCCTCGAGCGACCTGCGCACGGGGCTGCCCCGGCAGATGATTGAAATCCATGAGCCCATGCGGCTGCTCCTGTACGTGGAGGCCAGCACCCAGGTGCTCTCGGCCATCCTCGAGCGGCAGCCCCCGCTGCGTGAGCTTGTCGGAAACGAGTGGGTGCGGCTCGCCAGCATCGACCCGCTGACGGGCGCGCAGCACCTCTTCACCTCTCGGGGATTCGAACCCCTCGCCCCTCCCGACGACTCGTTGCCCCAGGTGGCGTCCTCGCCGGACTGGTACCGAGGCCACCACGACTTCCTCCCACCCGCCCTCATCCGAGCCCATTCCAGCGCGCCACGGCCCCACGAGAGGAGCGCGTCATGGCGCTGACCGATTTACCCGAGGGATGGCTCGCGGCGGCTGTCCCCTTGAGTCCCCTGGTGGCGCTCGTCGTCCTGGGGAGTGTGATGCTCCTGCACCGGGCGCCCGGTGAGCGCTGGGTGGCGCGATGGGTCCTCGGCTCCCTGTGGCTCTCCTTGGGCTGCGCGGTGATGACCGCGGCGCGCTACCTGTCGCGCTCCTGGAGCGTGCTGGAGGTCAACCCGGGTCCCCTGCTCACCCGGGGCCTCGCGAGCCTGGAGCCCTCGCTCCACATCGACGGCCTGACGGTGACGATGATGCTCCTGACGAGCACCCTCACCCTGCTCCTGGGGCGGTTCTCGGTCACCTATCTGCATCGCGAGCCGGGCTTCGCGCGGTTCTTCCTGCTGCTCGCCTTGTTCGCGTCGGGGATGTCATGGGTGGTGGAGGCGGGAAGCCTGACCCTGCTCTTCGTGGGCTGGGAATGGGTGGGCCTCGCCTCGGTGCTGCTCATCGGATTCTTCCAGGAGCGAGCGTCACCCGTCGACGCGGGGCTCGTGGCCCTGGGCACCTATCGCTTCTGTGACCTGGGACTCGTGGTGGCGCTGGTCCTGCTGCATCACCTGATGGGCACGACGCAGTGGGACACCCTCTTCGGCCCCCGCGCCGCGATGTCCCTGGGCATGGCCCCCGCCACGGTGCTGGGCTTGTGTCTATTGCTCGCGGCCATGGGCAAGTCCGCGCAGCTCCCGTTCAGCGCCTGGCTTCCGCGTGCGATGGAAGGCCCCACGCCCTCCAGCGCGCTGTTCTACGGAGCGCTCTCCGTGCACGCGGGCCCCTATCTCCTGCTGCGCGCCGCGCCCCTCCTGGTCCACGCCCCGCTCGTGCGAGGCGCCCTGGTCCTGGTGGGCCTGCTCACCGCCCTGCACGCAACGTTGGTGTGGCGCGTCCAGACCGACGTGAAAGGCGCCCTCGCCCAGGGCGTGCTCACCCACTTGGGCTTGATGTTCGCGGAGGTGGGGCTCGGGCTCTACACGCTGGCGCTCGTCCACCTCGTGGCCCATGCGTTCCTGCGGTGCCTCCAGCTCCTGCGTGCCCCCTCCGCGCTGCGCGATGCCCAGGCCCGCCGCGCGGCATTGCGCGACACACCCGCGCCCTCCATCGCCCGAGCCCACCGACTCATACCGCCCCGGCTCTATCGCCTCGCGATGGAGCGCTTCGCGCTGGACGTGTTGTTCGAGCGCGGAGGCCTCCATCCCATCACACGCCTGGTTCACTGGTTCGACGAACGGGAGCGGCGCTGGGCTGGCACGCTGGAAGGCACCGCTCCAGCGCCCGAGCTCCCACGCCCCGCCGAGCCCGCCTCCAGCAATCCCTCCACGGGTGCCGCATGAGTCCCCTCTTCCTGCTGCCCCTGCTCCCGGCGTTGGGCGCCTTGCTGCTCATCGCACCACGTCACGCGCCTCCCGCCCGGTCGCGGAACATCGCCAGCGTCACCGCGGTGCTCACGCTCTGCCTCTCGCTCGGGATGCCGCATCACCTGGCGCTGGACGGCGCGAGCACGTTGGCGCTGCCCTTCCTCTGTCTGCTCACGCTCGCGACGATGCTGGCCGCGCCTCGCCAGGCGCTGGGCCGCGGTGCGCTCGTCACGCTCCTGCTCACGCAGAGCGCGGCGCTGGGCTTCTTCTGCGCGAGCACCCTCTTCACGGCGCTCCTCCTCTTCATCGCCATGACGACGCTCCCCGACCTCCACCTCTCACGTGAGGAGCCGAGCACGGGAGGCCCACGTCCTCGCAGCGTGGTGCGCATGTACCTGCTCATCGGCGGCGTGCCCCTGGGAGCAGCCACGCTCCTCGTCGGGCTGCTCGGATGGCACCCCACGCTGTGCGCCTTGTTGCTCCTGGGCACGTGCACACGGCTGGCGATGTTGCCTCTCCACACGTGGCTCCCCGTGTGGATGACCCGAAGCCCCTCGGGCTCGAGCACCCTCTGGATGAGCCTCATCGCGAGCCTCCACCTCCTGAACCGCTGGCTCCTTCCGCTCCTGCCCCCGGAGTGGGCCACGACCACCGCGCTCCCGGTGCTGGCATCCCTGGGCGCGGGCACCGCGCTGTACGGCGCGCTGCTCGCGTTCATCCAGAAGGACCTGCGGCGCATGCTGGCCTTCGCCGTGATGAGCCAATCCGGATTGATGCTCGCGGGAGTGGCCTCGGCGGACCCCGACGGCATCCACGGCGCCTGGCTTCATTGCCTCGCCGCGGGCATCACCTTCACGGGCCTGGACCTGTTGGTGCGCGCCCTCGAGGCACGCACCGGCACGACGGACCTGGGACACCTCGGTGGACTCTCCGCGCGTATGCCCCGGATGGCCACGCTCTTCCTCCTGCTCTGCCTCGCGGCGATGGGACTGCCCGGCACGCTGGCCTTCGTGAGCGAGGACTTCCTGCTCCGCGGCACGCTGGGTGCGCATCCCTGGCACACCCTGCTGCTCCCACCCGCGCTCGCGCTCAATGCCTTCACCTTGCTGCGAGCCTGTCACCGCGCCTTCCTCGGCCCCGCTCGCGCGAGCCCCATGCCCCTGCAAGACGTATTGCCTCGCGAGCGATGGATGGCGACGGTGCTGGTCCTGGCCGTCATTGCGGGCGGACTGGCACCTCCAGCGCTCCAACGCTCCCTCGCGTCTTCCGAGGCCAGGCTGGCGAGCGTGCTCCTCCCAGAAGCCCTCGCCTCCACGCCAGGGGCAGGTGCGAGGGGGCTGTCTGGCATTGCTCCCAAGCGTGCGTACCCTGAACGCGAGTCCTCACGACATTGGAGGGAGCCACATGTTCCAGACGAGCGGACGAAGTGTCTTGAGCGGAGTTCTCGCGGCGACCCTGCTGCTGGGCTTGAGCGGCTGTAGCTCGAGCCGCTCCAGCGCAAAGGTGGATGAATCCTGGATGGCTCGCGTCCCCACCGATGACATGGAGGACGTGCGCCAGGCGCAACTCGTCGTGAACACCGCGGAGGAGAACCTCACCCGCTCGAAGGTCGCGCTCAAGGATGGCAAGGACGAGCTCAAGGTCGCCAAGGAGCGCGAGAAGGTCGTCCAGTCGCAGCAGAAGGTCGCGAAGAAGGCGATGGAGATTGGCAAAACGACCGACCAGAGCCAGGACGTCACCCGGGCGCAGAACGACCTCCAGCAGGCCGAGGAGAACATGGCCGCCGCCAAGGCGGAGACGGCGTGGAAGGAGAAGGCCGTCACCACGCGTGAGTCCATGGTGAAGATGCGCGAGCGCGAGCTGGACGTCGCCAAGGCGCAGCTCAACCAGGCCCGCTACCGCACTCTCGCGCGCAACGACGACCCGCGCGCCAAGGAGCTCGACCGCGACAAGGTCAACGAGCAGGTGGCGAAGGCGCGCGGCGAGGCGACGAAGGAGCAGGAGCGGGTGAACGCGAACCTCAAGCAGGAGCGTCAGGCCGAGGCCCGCTGGAAGGAGGCCGACACCAAGGCCAAGGCCTACGGCGGCAGCGGCCGGTAGCACCGCGAACGGACAGGAGTGGTCGCCACGCGCGGGGATGCCGTAGAACGCGGCAGCCCCGCTCCCTTCCGGATGCGGGAGCACCTCCGGGAGCAGCCGCCGCGTGGAGACCCTCGTCCGCATCGCCGAAGCCCTAGGCCGCTTCTCCGCGCGCTTCGTCCCCAGCGCGTTCTCCATCGCCGTCTTGCTGAGCCTGCTCACCATGGGGCTCGCGATGGGCTGGGCGGGAGCTCCAGCCACGAAGGTGCTGGACTCCTGGGGCGGCGGCTTCTGGGAGCTGCTCACCTTCTCCATGCAGATGGCGCTGGTGATGTTCACCGGCTACCTGCTGGCGCTCACCGCGCCCATGCGCGCGCTCCTGGAGAAGGCCGCCGGGCTGGCGCGCACGCCTCGAGGCGCCGTCGCGCTGATGGCCTTCGTGTCCATGGCCCTGGCGTACGTCAACTGGGGCCTGTCCCTGGTCGCCAGCGCCATGCTGGTGCGCTTCGTCGCGCGGCGCCGGCCCGACGTGGACTACCGCCTGCTGGTCGCCTGCGCGTACTTCGGCCTGGGCGCCACGTGGCACGCGGGGCTGTCCGCGTCCGCGCCGCTGCTCGTCGCCACGCCGGGCCACTTCCTCGAGAAGAGCATGGGCCTCATCCCCATCGACCGGACGCTCTTCTCCGCCTTCAACGTGCTGCTCACCGTGTCCGTCGTCGCGGGCCTCACGTTGCTTGCGTGGGCGCTGCATCCCAAGCCGGAGAACGTGGTGCGCGTGGACCCGGCGGTGCTGGAGAAGCTGGGCGACTTCGTCCCGCCGGAGCGTCCCGCGGAGAAGAGCCCCGCGGTGTGGCTGGACCACGCGCGGCTGCTCAACGTCATCTTCGGGGTGCTGGGCCTCTTGTGGCTGGGCCGCTACCTCTGGCTGAACGGAGGCTGGCGCGCGCTCAACCTCAACGTGGTGAACTTCACCTTCCTGGTGCTCGCGGTGCTCCTGCACGGCACACCCGCGCGGCTCATCAAGGCGGCGGAGGAGGCCGGGAGCGTGCTGCACGGCATCGTCCTCCAGTTCCCGCTCTATGCGGGCATCTACGGCATCTTCAAGGCCACGGGCCTGACGGACCGCATCGGCCACCTCTTCGTGTCGCTGTCCACCACGAGCACGTTCCCCGCCATCGTCTATCTCTACAGCGGCGTGGTGAACTACTTCGTCCCCTCCGGAGGCTCCAAGTGGGCCATCGAGGCGCCCTACCTCCTCGACGCGGCCAGCCGTCTGGGCGTGGCGCCCGAGAAGGTGGTGCTCGCGTATGCGTGGGGCGACATGGCCACCGACCTCATCCAACCCTTCTGGGCGCTGCCGCTCCTGGCCGTGGCCCGGCTCGAGTTCAAGGACATCCTCGGCTTCCTCCTGGTGGCCTTCCTCGTGTACCTGCCGCTGGTGACGCTCGCGTTCTTCCTGCTGGGCTGAGCGTGGGCGGGCCTGAAGGGTTTCGTGCTACACAAGCACCCGCTGTACTCACCAAACGAGGGGACCCCGAAACATGAAGAAGCTTCTGACGCGGAGCATGGTGTGCGCGGTGTTGGGGATGTCGTCGCTGGCCTTGGCGCAGGACGCGGCCGAGGCTCCGGCCAAGGAGCCCGTGAAGGCGCCCAGCGCGGACGCCGTGCGCGACACCTGGAACTACTTCTACAAGGGTCAGTCCCAGGGTCCCGTGATGGTGGAAGCCAAGCTCTGTACTGAAGTCGCCAAGGAGGGTCCCAACAAGTACGAGTGCACCGCCGAGGTGGGCCCCGAGGGCGTGAAGGCCAACACCTCCGTGATGCTGTGGCAGGCGTACCTGGTGCCCCAGGGTGACTCCTACGAGGACATCATGGTGCAGACCAAGCAGGGCAACGTGGTGCGCGAGACGAAGGACGTGAAGCTCAAGGGCGACGGCTGGCGCGCGCGTCAGTGGACGGGCGTGCGGCTGAACAAGCCGGGCAACTGGACCGTCACGGTGATGCGCGGCGACCAGGTCCTCAAGGAGCTCCAGGTCAAGGTGAACTGAAGCCTCGAGCTTCACGCGGCACACGACGCCCGCCGGAGGCCGGACATGGCCCCGAGCGGGTGTTGGTGTCTTCAGCGTCTCATTGCGGCGGGGTCAGCGGGCTGAACGTGGCGTCATTGGGCCCGGAGGACCCCCAGGTGTTCAGCCGCGTGTTGAGCGTCCGGTAGGTGAGCGTGCTGTCCCATTCCCCCATGAGGATGAGGAAGGAAGGTGTGCCGAGCACGCGGCCCCGGATGGTCCTCTCCACGGGCGCATCTCCCGCCGTCTTCACGCCCAGCCACGTGTACGCGGGCGTGGAGGCGGAGGCTGGCGGAGCGAAGGCCACACCCGTGACGGGCTGCGTGGGGAGCGGATACGAGAGCCCGGTGAGCAGCGGCGTGAAGGTGTCGCGGCTTGCGCCATCCGCCTGGAACGAATACGCGCCGAAGTCGAGCGGCGTCGGAGCGCTGGCCGAACAGTGGACGATGCGAAGGAAGGGAGACTGCGGCGCGTCTTCCGCGAACTCGTCCTTCACCACCGTGAGCATCGGCGACGCACCCTGTCGTCCACACAGCACGCCGAGGTAGCGGCGGCCTGCCTCGAGGGGCCCCACCTCCGCCGACTCGATGACGCCTTGCGCGGGCTGGCCACTCACGGTGACTCGCACGGAGAGCCCCGAGGCCGTCACGGGCAGGTCCGCGACCTTGGGCGCCGCGCCGTGGGTGATGGCGGTGGCGACGTTGAAGGAGCCCTGGATGACCTGGAGAGAAGGCGGCGTTCCGCCAGGCGTCGCGGGCAACACCCCGTTGAAGAAGTAGACGAGCGGCCCGCGCTTCAAGCGAACAGCGACATCCTGCTTCGCGCTGATGAGGAGCAGCGCGGAGGCGCCTTCATCGGCGAGGGTGCGCCGGTCCTCTCCGGTGTTGATGGCGTAGTACGCCTGTCCCGCGCGCAGCGTCCCTTCCGGCAGGGAGTAATACAGCCAGCCGCTCTGCGCGGGCGTGAAGGCGGGCGTCGTGCCGACGATGGCCACTCGTGACGTGTCGGAGGCAATGGCGACGCCGTTCTCCACCGTGTCCGCCGAGTAGGCCTCCACGGTGTTGTTCTCGAAGGGCACACCCGCCTCGTTCGCGAAGCGCCGCCGCGCCGTCGCGGAGATGACGCGGTCAGCGGACATGAAGCGCACGCGCACGGTGTCCGGCTCCGTCACGGCGGTGAAGGCATGGTCCTTCAGCACCACGAGGCGAGGCGTGTCCGGGCGCTCCTGCCCCACCTGGAGCAGCGAGCCCGAGCCCACCACCGTCACCCAGTCCCCCTCCGCCAGCGTGAAGGTATGCGAGGCCAGCTCCGGCGAAGACGCATCCCCCTCCGCGTTCCGAGCGGCCAGCCGCACCTCCTGCGTGGTCCCCGTCAGTTCCACTTCCTGGAACGCCGTCACCGCCGCGTTGCCCGCCGACACCGCGGCGAAGGGCTTCGTGTCGCCCACGTACAGGTCCACCTTGAACGGATCCCACGGACGGTCCACCTGGTCCGAGGGGTTGCTCTTGGAACCGAGGAACGCGTTGACGAAGCGCACGTGTGCCCGGTGACGCACACCCGTCCCGGCGTCCTTCCCCGCGTCGGGCTCGCCAGAACCACCGTCCGTACCGCCATCATCGCCTCCATCCATCGCCGGGGGGCCACCATCCCTTCCCGCATCCGGGCCCCCGTCACGTCCGGCGTCCCCGCCCCCATTCCAGCCTCCATCGGTGCTCCCATCCGGAGCCCCATCACCGTCGCGTCCTCCATCGTCAGGCCTGGCCCCACCATCACGACCCGCGTCGACGACGCCCGAGTCACGTGGCGAGTCCTCTCCTTCATCATCGCCACACCCCACGGAGCCCAGCGCCAGCAGGACTCCCAACATCAACAGCCACACCCCCTGGACGTTGCTCTTCATGTCGGCTCCCCCGATGGAAGGACTCGCACCCACGCGGCGGCTCATGGAGCCCCCCGTCGCTCACACTCGGTCCGCAGGGGGTAGATGCCCTCGGCCCCCCGGGACAGCTCATCGCGCAGGTAGAAGTAGGCCATCGCGCCCACGTTGAACTGCGCGCGCTGGAGCCACTCCGACAGCATGGGCTCGTGACCGGCGCGGATGGCATCCGTCAGCGGATTGTCGAGCGTGCAGACCTCTTCCCACATGCGCACGGCGCCCACCGCGTTGCGGTTGCCGCTGGGGGGCTCGGCGGACGCGGTGCCGAAGTTGCCGGTGCGGATGAGGTCACACGCGCCACGGCCAGCGCCCAGCATGTTCGCGCCCCACCGCGTCCAGTCCGAGGCGCGCGGAGAGAAGTCGATGTCCACCTCGCCGTATTTGATCCACGCGCTCATGAACTCCGGGGTGAACTGGAGGGTGGTTCCCCCCGACGCCATGTACGCGAGGTAGCGCGCGGCGCCGTGGGGATTGAGGCTGTCGAACAGCGAGAGGTGTGACGTGCCATTCGTGGTGCCGAACATGCCGCTGACGAGGTTGGCCACCCGGCCGCCGTTGAGCGCCACCAGCACCTTGGCCGCGCCCGTCTGTCCATCCCCCGAGCGCCCATGGCAGTTCGCGCAGATGCCCTGGAAGGCGGCGGAGCCAGGGGTGGAGTAGTAGAGCTCACCCCAGGGCGCGCGCGGGTTGCCCAGCGCGTTCACCATCCACGTGTCGCGCGAATCGTTCCAGGGGTCATGCCCCGAGGGCGGGCTGTTCTGGGTGGGGAAGCGGCAGGCGCGCTTGGGCAGCCACCAGTTGGTGGGGAAGCGCTTGTGCGCGAGCTGCTCATGCTGGTCGGTGATGGCGTAGCGGGTGAGGAACTCGAAGGGGCCGTGTCCGATGGTCTCTCGCCACGCGGGATTGCGCGGGGTGTAAGGCACCTTGTCGGTGAAGTCCTCGGTCACCCACTGCACGTCCGCCGGGTCCGAGCACGAGCCCGCCACGACGGTGTCCGCCTGACGCAGCCGCTCCTGAACGGCCGCGCGCTTCTGCTCGGCGTTCAGGGCCTTGTCTGCGGGCCACTCCAACGTGGCCAGGTAGCGCGCCACCAGCAGCGACGCGCGGCAGTCCTTGCCCGGCACGTTGGTGGGCATGTGGATGACGCGGGCATCGGTGTCGCGCGCCACGCGCTGATACAGCGTGCTGGAGGGGCTGCGCAGCAGCAGGTCCTGCTGGAAGTCCGGCACCGAGCAGTCCGCGTACACGCGTTGCCCGTTGCTCTCCTTGACGCCGCACGGGTTCCAGCCGAACAACGTGCCGCCCGCGGAGAAGTCCAGCGAGGCGATGGCGGGGTTGCTCACCACCGCGAACCCTTGTGGGTTGTGGCACTGGGCGCAGTTGCCCACGAGGTACCCCTGGAGCTCCAGCACCGCGTTTCGCGCCTCCTCGGACGAGGGCAAGGCCTGGGCCGGGTGCTCCAGCCGAGGCAGCGATGATTCCAGCGCCTCCCGTGTCTTGGAGGCGGGCACACCGGTGATGACGCCGTAGTGCACCAGCCGCTCCATCTGGTTCAGCTCGTCCTCGCCAATGACAGTCTTCGCATCGACGCCCGCCTGGCCCGGAGCGCGGCGGTTGAGCTGCAAGGGGGTGAAGCCCAGGATGAAGTTCTGGGCCTCGGAGCCGGTGTGACATTGGATGCACCGGTGCGCGCCTGGGACAGCGTAGTTGCGTGTGGCGCCGTTCAGCTCATAGGCCGTGTAGACGAGCACCCGGTCGGAGAAGGGCTCATCGTTCCGGTAGCGCAGGTCATGCAGCTCCGCGACCGTCTCGTCGTCGTTCCACAGATAGGTGCCGAAGAGAGACTGGTTCCACGGCTCGCGCACGACGATGAGGCGCGTCTCCACCTTCCGATAGCGCCGCTGGCCATTCCTGTCCGCGACCGCCTTGAAGAAGGTCTTGTAGAAGCGTGTGTTGGGCGGGATGTGGAACCTCCCCGTCGCGGCGTCGTACCGGATGGACTGCCCCGCCGGCACGTGGACCAGGCGCAGCTTCTTCGCGTTGTCGGAGAAGAGTGGATAGGTGGGCGCGAAGGCGACGGTGCCGTGCTCCACCAGCTTCAACGTGTCGAACGTCAGGATGTCCGTGTCCGTCTCTGACAACAGACGCGGCAGCTTCGCGAGCCCGGAGAAGAAGGCGTCCTTGGGAGCATCCGTGCCCAGCGGAGCCTCCGCCGGGTAGACCTCCGGGACACAGTGCCCCAGGTCGGTCATCCCCTCGCCCACGTCGCGCGCCACCGTTACGCCCCCTTCCGAGGACGCATCACAGGTGACGGGAAACGCCCCTTCTGGAGTTCCGCGCGCGAGCCAGGCCCTCAGCGCGCAGGACAGCTCCACCGCCTCCTTGAGCTGCTGGGGTGAGGCCCGAGGCGGCATCTCTCCTTGCGCCGCCTTCAACGCCATCCGGGCGCCCTCCCGCTTCAGTCCCTCCAGGTCCGCGGTGAACTGGAAGCCACCTTGTGCGTTGGGCGCGAGGTGACAGGTGCCACACTGCGCCTCCGCCTTCGCGCGCAGGCCGTCGAAGCGCTCCGTCACGGCGGGACGCGCGGCGGCCTGGCGCAGCGGAATCCGCTCACCGGAGCGGGTGGGCCGGCATAGGCGCGAATGCCGAGGCGCTTCGACCGGGATGCCCGTCGTGTCGGGGGGCTCGGAGGAACAAGCAAAGAGGACTGATGTGAATGCCAGACACAACACCCGCGCGCGGGTTGGGCCGGGCCCAATCCGTGTCATCCCCATGTGCATGTCCCTCCGCATCCATCGGATGCGCCGTGGTCACCCCCGGACCCCTCCCGTCAGGTACAGCCGGACGGAGGGAACCCTCCAGGATGGGCGCACCCTAGCCGCACGCACCGCCCGTCAATGACAAGTCCTTGCAACAAAACCAGACACACCCCGCACCCACCATGACGCGTCACGACTGTCTTTTGCGCTTCACGAATGCGTCACAGCGGGCGGTGCGCGCGGGTGCTGAAAGGAAGCGTCAGGGGACGGAGAGCGCGCGAATCTTCCCGAGCTTGTGGGTTCCCCGCGCGGTGAACCACAGCTGACCATCCGGTCCCACCGCGATGGCATTCGGCTGACTGCCTTCCGTGGGAACGGCGAACTGCGTCACCACGCCCTCCGGCGTGATGCGGCTGATGCGGTTTCCCGTCTGCTCGGTGAACCAGACATTGCCATCCAGGCCCGCGACGATGGCGGAAGGACCGCCCCTGTCCACGGGCAGGTCGAACTCGCGGATGACTCCTTCAGTGGAGATGGAGCCCACCTCGTTGGCGGCCTGCTCGGTGAACCAGAGCGCCAGGTCCGGCCCCAGGGTGATGCTCACCGGTCCAGCGCCCGTGGGCAGGGCGAGTTCGTCGATGGAGCCCAGCGTGCCTCGGGAATCACGACACACCCACGGTAGGGCTTGAGTGTCAGCGGCCAGGGCAGGCGCGCCCAGGAGCGAAACGCAGACGGCGAACAGCGTCGAGCGAGGCACGAAGCGTTTCTTCAGGTGCATGGCGAAGATGCCTTTCATGAGGTGGAGAGGAAAAAGACGTGGGGCCGGAGGAGCCCCCACTCCTCCGGCCCGGCACTGAGCCCCGCGAGGTCGCTGGGGCGGATGTCAGGTCACTGCGCGGTGCAGAGGCCCGGGCCGCAGTCCAGCGGGGCAAACGGGCTGCACGCGATGAAGCCCTGCTCCACGAGGATGGCCTCGAACTCCGCCGGGTTGGTGTAGAAGGCCCAGGTGTACAGCGCTTCCTCGTCGAAGGAACGCGTGGCGAGGATGTTCTCGTTCAGGAAGAGGCGGCGGGCCAGCGGATAGACATCCGTGGCACCAGCCTGGAGCAACTTGCGGATGTTGACGACGTTGGACGCAACGTAGGTGCTGGTCGTCGGGGAGACGGGGGCCACGGCCTTCAGCGCCAGCTTGGCATTGCCGGGACGGGAGGCCGAGTCGCCGGCATAGCCGATGGCGTTATCGTTGGACGCCGTCAGCCGGCCAATGCACGTGGTCGCATTGTCCGTCACGAGGCAGGGGCTGGGATTGGAGGCGGACTCATCGACGATGACCGTCACGCCAGGGCAGAAGGCACCACCCTTGAGCAGCGACTTGAAAGTGTCCGTGGTGCCAGACAGGTCATCGCGTCGGTACTTGATGATGGGCGCGGAGGGCTGGCCCAGTGCACTCCAGTCCGTGGGACAGGCACCGGGAATGGCGGCGCCGGAGCTGTCCGTGGCAAAGAAGATGCGGCGCAATTCCTGCGTGGTGAGGCCATTGCTCGGCAGTGCCGCGTACCGGGTGGCGCTCACGTACGCGTTCACCGCATCCAGGGCGATGACATTGCTCCGCTCACCCGCGCAGCAGCCCTTGGCGTCCGCGGCGGCACCATTCCGACAGGCCGCGCCCGACGCGGTCTTCGGCGCGGTGAAGTCGCGCGACATGGGGGCCAGCGTCTGCGCTCCCGCGGCGCAAAAACCGCTGGAGCCCACGCCGTTGCGCAGGCAGGCCTCGCCCACACCAGAGCCCTTTCCCTCGACGACCAGTCCGGAGCCCGCCTGAAGGCCCGCCGCGATGAACACTTCCTTCAACGTGTCCGAGCCATAGAAGGACGGCAGCGCGAGGCCCTGCCGGGACGCCTCCGTGTCATTCGACGCCTCCACCGCGGACGTACGACCACAGCCGACGACCGTCATCGCCACCACGGTGGCGGACATCACCCACTTCATGCTGTTCATGGACGACTCCTCGGATGTTGCTGGGTTTCAAGGCAAGACGCCGCCCTCTTCCGCGACGCGGACGCATCACCCTGCTCGCTGGAGAGGACTGTCGAACCAGACGGCGCCGGATTCGACGGCAGCCAAGGTGCCCGAATGGACAGACACGCGCTGACTCAACTCTGTCAAATCTTCGCCAGCACCAGGTCACACCCGTTGTCGTGACAGGACATCCACTCGCACCACAGTGGCGCCTGCCCTACGGGGCTGTCTGTCATCCACTCAGGTGTGTCGTTTTTCCCGCCGCGTTGACGGCTGGACAGTGATTTTTTCAGAGAACCCAACACGTGAATCGCCCCCTGGGCCCATCTCCCCCGTGCGCTCCGAGGGAAGACCTCCGAAACAGCCTCCCTGGCAATCACCTTGCAATGACGTCCTCCCGGTTGAAAGGCAGGGCGTGGCCGGAGGCCGGGGGCTTGAGGCGGCGAGGAACGGGGCAGGCATGGCGAGGAGGCGCGTGGGGGGCGAGTGCGGCCCCCTGCCTTTCAACCGGAGGGTCCAGGCCATCTCGGCCACGAACCCTCTATTCACCAGCCAACACTCAGAGCGAAACACACCCAATCAGGCTTGCATGACACAAACACCCCTGTAACCGCACTGAATGTGGGAGAGCGCCCTCCGCCACCACGTCATCACTGGCGCATCGCGGCGAATCTCCGAGGGGATGCCACCCCGGGAGTCACCTCCGGCGAGAACCCCCAGCCAAGTTGGAATTTACCGACAGGTAGGCCATCTCGGAATTCGACTTCCCAGTCAGACCCATGCTATTCGCCGTCTTGCCTTCACGGTGCGTGCAAGCGCACCAGGAAGGGCGAGGCTGTGCTGAAGCGTCGGCGCGCGGCAACTTCGCTCGCAGGCGGCCAACCCCTCGACACCACTCCCTGTCATCCCGGGGCGCGGCGTTGTGGGTCGCGCTTCCGGCCGAGTTTCGTGAGGAGTTGCACCCCTATGACACGCACTGTTTCACGCAAGGATGCTCTATCCCGGAGCATCACCGGCGTGGCCGTCAGGGCCTTGGGGCTCTTGATGGTCCTCGCCTCCGGCGCCGCTCACGCGAGTGAAGCGGACCTGGTCCTCCCCGACTTCGCGTCCAAGACGTTCTTGGACAGCGGAATCAATGGTCATCAACTCCTGCTGTCCGGCATCGCCGTCTGCGTGCTGGGCCTCGTCTTCGGCTTCATCCAATACTCCAGCCTCCAGAAGATGCCCGTGCACCGGGCGATGCTGGAGATTTCCGAGCTCATCTACGAGACGTGCAAGACCTACCTCGCGACGCAGATGAAGTTCATCGGCGTGCTGTGGCTGCTCATCGCGGTGGTGATGGTGGGCTACTTCGGCTTCCTGCGTCACATGGACGCGGGCCGGGTGGCCATCATCCTGGTGGCAAGCCTGGTCGGCATCGCCGGTTCGTGCGGCGTGGCGTGGTTCGGCATCCGCGTCAACACGTTCGCCAACAGCCGCACCGCCTTCGCCAGCTTGCGCGGCAAGCCCTACCCCACGTACGCGATTCCCCTCCAGGCGGGCATGTCCATCGGCATGGTGCTCATCAGCACGGAGCTGCTGCTGATGCTGGCCATCCTGCTGTTCATCCCCGCGGACTTCGCGGGCCCCTGCTTCATCGGCTTCGCCATTGGTGAGTCGCTGGGCGCCTCCGCGCTGCGCATCGCGGGCGGCATCTTCACCAAGATTGCCGACATCGGGTCGGACCTGATGAAGATTGTCTTCCGCATCAAGGAGGACGACGCGCGCAACCCGGGCGTCATCGCCGACTGCACGGGCGACAACGCGGGCGACAGCGTGGGCCCCTCCGCGGACGGCTTCGAGACCTACGGCGTGACGGGCGTGGCGCTCATCACCTTCATCCTCCTGGCGGTGGGTGAGGGCTTCCGCGTGGATCTGCTCGTCTGGATTTTCATGATGCGCATCGTGATGGTGCTCGCGTCGCTGGCCGCCTACGCGCTCAACAACGTGTATCAGTCCGCCAAGTACAAGAACGCGGACCACATGAACTTCGAGCACCCGCTCACCGCGCTGGTGTGGCTGACGTCGCTCATCTCCGTGGCGCTGACGTTCCTGGTCAGCTACCTGCTCATCCCCAACCTGAACGGCGACCCCTCGCTGTGGTGGAAGCTGTCCGCCATCATCACCTGCGGCACGCTGGCGGGCGCCATCATCCCGGAGGCCATCAAGGTCTTCACCTCCACGGAGAGCCGGCACGTGCGCGAGGTGGTGACGGCCAGCCGCGAGGGCGGCGCGTCGCTCAACGTCATCTCCGGTCTGGTCGCGGGCAACTTCTCCGCGTACTGGATGGGGCTCATCATCGCGGGGCTGATGGGCCTGGCGTTCTGGTTCAGCGGCGCCGGGGTCCCCGGCGAGAGCGTGGGCCAGCTGATGATTGCCGCGCCGGTGTTCGCCTTCGGCCTGGTCGCGTTCGGCTTTCTGGGCATGGGCCCCGTCACCATCGCCGTGGACTCCTACGGCCCGGTGACGGACAACGCGCAGAGCGTCTATGAGCTGTCGCTCATCGAGAACGTCCCCAACGTGAAGGAGGAGGTGAAGCGCGACTTCGGCTTCACGCCCGACTTCGAGAAGGGCAAGGAGTACCTGGAGGAGAACGACGGCGCGGGCAACACGTTCAAGGCCACCGCCAAGCCGGTGCTCATCGGCACCGCCGTGGTGGGCGCCACGACGATGATTTTCTCCATCATCGTGGTGCTGGTGGGCATCAACGGCAACTCGCTCAACGCGGAGAAGGCCCAGTTCCTCTCCCTCCTGCACGCGCCCTTCCTCCTGGGCCTCATCACCGGCGGCGCCGTCATCTATTGGTTCTCCGGCGCCTCCATGCAGGCGGTGTCCACGGGCGCCTACCGCGCGGTGGAGTTCATCAAGGCCAACATCAAGCTGGAGGGTGTGGAGAAGGCCAGCGTGTCGGACTCGAAGAAGGTCGTCGAAATCTGCACCCAGTACGCGCAGAAGGGGATGATCAACATCTTCCTCGCCGTCTTCTTCAGCACCCTGGCCTTCGCGTGTCTGGAGCCCTACTTCTTCGTGGGCTACCTCATCTCCATCGCCGTGTTCGGCCTCTATCAAGCCGTGTTCATGGCCAACGCGGGCGGCGCTTGGGACAACGCGAAGAAGCTGGTGGAGGTGGAGCTGAAGGCCAAGGGCACGGACCTGCACGCGGCCACCGTCGTGGGCGACACCGTGGGCGACCCGTTCAAGGACACGTCCTCCGTCGCGCTCAACCCGGTCATCAAGTTCACCACGCTCTTCGGCCTGCTCGCCGTGGAGCTGGCGGTGGAGTTGGAGGCGTCCGGCCAGGGCCAGCTCACCCGCATCTTCTCCGTGGTGTTCTTCGTCCTGTCGACGGTGTTCGTCTACCGCAGCTTCTACGGCATGCGCATCCAGAGCCTGGCGGGCGCCACCCCGGCCGCCGCCTCCAAGCCCGAGGCCGCGGTGAAGACCGCCTGAAGCCTTTCGTGAAATGACACACACAAGCGGCGGGCGCTCTCACGGGGCCCGCCGCTTCGCGTTTCACGCGCCAATGCCCTCCGGGTCCGTCCGCAGCACCCCGCCCAGGTGCAGGCCGCGCTGGCTGCGGTAGTCCGTCACCAGCGCCATCACCAGCGTGCCGAACCCCAGCACCGAGTGCGCCGCCGCCACCCAGGGCGTGCGCCGCGCGTACCCCAGGGCGAAGGGCGCGAACATCAACGCCGTGCCTTGCGCGTAGTCGAAGATTTCGTGCGCCTCGATGGGGATGCGCCGCGACAGGCTCAGGCGCGTGTCGGTGAAGAGCGCCACGGCGATGGCGGACAGGCCCAGCACCCGCCCCACCCGGCGCGCCGCCTTGTCCCCGGACAGTTGCCCGGACACCAGCGCCGCCACCCCACCCCGGTAGTCCAGCACCGAGTGCACCGCCGAGGGCACCCACCGGCGCAGGGGGAGCCGCTCGAGCAACGGCCGGGACAGGATGCCCGCCCGGGCGCTCTTGTCGAACAGGTGTCTCACCAGCCGGCGGGGCGCGCTCTCCGCATGAGGCGGGACGGACACCAGCGAGGGGGAGGGATTCAACGGGGTCAATCCAGCCATGGGGTGCTCCTTCCGGGTGAAGCGAGGGGCTCTCCCTGAGGGTAGGTACGCGCCCCCGACACCCGCCCCGCGTGCCTCCGCTCCAGAAGTAGGGAGTCCAGCCACCACTCCTCACCTCGTCCAGGGGAGCAGGCAGCCAAGGGGGCTTCCACTCAACCGGCCGCTCCGGGCAGACTACGCACGAATTACGGCCCCTGGTTTCTTACAGGCCAATAACCGCGGCGAGCCGCACCACCCGAGAGATAGCGATACATGGCGACTGGTACCGTCAAGTGGTTCAACGATGCAAAGGGCTTTGGCTTCATCGTGCAGGATGGTGGCGGTGAGGACGTGTTCGTCCACCACACGGCCATCAACATGGATGGGTTCCGCACGCTGCAGGAAGGCCAGAAGGTGGAGTTCGAAGTCGGCCGTGGCCCCAAGGGCCTCCAGGCGCAGAACGTGCGCGCGGCCTGAAGTCATCCTGCCTCGGCAGCCCTGAAGCCCGACTCCGCGCATGCGGGGCCGGGCTTCTTCCTTTTCAGACTTCGTGTGATTTCAGACTTCGTGTGATTCATGAGTCCCGGCCCGCCATGCGACGACTGCCCCGCTTCCCCCGAGTGATTGGTTTCGATGATGGCCCCTTCGCGCGCCGCCCGGGCGCGGCGGTTCCGCTGGCGGGGGTGGTCTGCGGAGGCACGCGGTTCGAGGGCCTGGTCTGGGGGCGCGTGCGCCGGGATGGTTGGAATGCGACAGAGCAGGTCTGCCGGCTGCTGGAGGGAGGGAAGTTTCTGCCGCAGGTGCATCTGGTGTTGCTGGATGGCATCGCGTTTGGAGGTTTCAACGTCGTGGACCTGCCGGGGCTGGCGACGCGGCTGCGCAAGCCGTGTGTGGCGGTGATGCGGCGGCATCCGGACCTGGCCGCGGTGGAGCAAGCGCTGCGGCGGTTGCCTCGCGCGGACGAGCGCTGGGCGCGGCTTCAGAGTGCGGGGCCCATCCACCAGTTGGGCGGGTTCACCTTCCAGGTCCAGGGCGCGGAGCCCTCGCTCATCGCGGACGCCCTGGCGAGGGTGACGGACCGGGGCCACGTCCCCGAGGCGCTGCGGCTGGCGCACCTGATTGGCTCCGCCGTCGTCACCGGCGAGAGCAGCCAGCGCGCCTGAGTCCACCTCGACTCGAGTTCTCACGGCGGATGAAGGTTTGCGCTGGCACGAGACACAACCCTGTAGGGCGGGGTCTGCCTCGACACAATGTCTTTCCATTATTTCGGGGATGACAGAGTGTTTGAGGGGTGGTTTCGAGTCAGCGGGGTTGTTTGTTATTATTTGGTCTCCCTTGGAAGGGGGGGCCATGTTCGAAGTCACCAACGATACGAACCGCCGTACGGTTACCGTTCGATTGAAGGGCTTTGTCCGTCCCAATGAGATGAAGGATTTCGCCTCGGCCTATCGGGCCGCGACGGATACGTATGCAGGAGGCCGGCACCTGGTGCTGGCGGACATGAGGGGGTTGAAGGCGCTGGAGCCCGAGTCGGCCGCCATCTTCGGCGAGGTGGTGCTCTATGGGCGGCAGCGCGGTTGTCTGATGTGCGCGCACGTGTCGGATTCCACCATCGCCCGGCTGCAGACGGCGCGGGTGGCGTCGGAGGCGGCGCCCAATGACGACATCACGGTGGATTGTGTGTCATTGGAGGAGGCGGAGCGGCAGCTGACGAAGGCCCGCACGCGCCACTTCCTGATGAACGAGCCGGGCCTCGCCCACGCCCGCTGAAGCCGGGGCGTCCGCGCGCTGAAGTCCGCCCGGAAAAACAAACCGGGCCCGAGGAGAACACTCGGGCCCGGCGTGTCACATCCGTGGCTGCGTCACGCGGCCTGGCTGGGCCCGGGCTGAGCGGGCGGCTCCACATGGGCCGGCGCCTGGGACTTGGCCCGGCGCTTGAAGCCCACCCGCTCCATCGCCGCGAAGACCACGGGCACCACCAGCAGCGTGAGGAACGTGGAGGTGATGACCCCTCCAATCACCGAGATGGCCATGGGCGCCCGGAACTCCGAGCCCGTCCCCGTGCCCACCGCCGTCGGCACCATGCCGATGGCCATCGCCGCGCTCGTCATCAGAATCGGGCGCAAGCGCCGAGGCCCCGCCTTCATCATGGCCTCGTCCACCGAGTCCCCCTCACGCAGGTGCTGCAACGCACCGTCGATGAGCAGAATCGCGTTCTTCGTCACCAGCCCCATCAACAGGATGACGCCAATCATCGCCCCCATCGACAGGTGATACCCCGTCACCACCAGCGACAACAGCGCGCCCACCAGCGCCAACGGCAGCGACGCCATGATGGTGAACGGGTGCTTGAACGACTCGAACTGGCTCGCCAACACCATGTAGATGAAGACGAACGCCAACAAGAACGCCATGCCGAACGCGCTGTTCTGCGACTCCATCTCCTTCATCTGCCCGTCGTAGATGATGGAGTACCCCGGCGGCAGCGACTGCGAGGCCACCTGCTTCTTGAGGTCCACCACCACGTCGCCCAGCGCCGCCCCCTTCGCCAGCTGTGAGAAGACCACGAGCTGCCGCTCCCGGTTCTCGTGCTCGATGACGCTCGGCCCGTCCTTCAGCTCCAGGTGCGCCAGGTCCGACACCGGAATCAGCCCGCGCGCCGTGTACACCTCCAGCTGACTCACCCGCTCCGGCGTGCTCCGGTCCTTCTCCGCCAGCCGCACCCGGATGTCCGTCTCCGTCGTCCCCTCGCGCAGCTTCGCCACCACGTCACCGTCGATGGCCAGGCGCAGCTGCGTCGCGAGGACCTGCGCATTCACGTCCGCGTCGCTCGCCCGCTCCCGGTCGATGCGCACCTGGAGCTCCGGCTTGGGCGGATTCGCCTCCACGCGCACATCCTCCGTCCCCTTCAGCCCCCGCAGGATGCCCGCGATGCGCTCCGCCTCCTGGTTCACCCGCACCAGGTCCGGGCCGGTGACACGCACCATGATGGGGTAGTAGTCGCCCAGGCCCTCGATGGTCGGCGGGTCGCTCAGGTTCACCTGCGTCGCCACCAGCGAGGACAACAGCGCGCGCGCCTCGTCCTTCATCTCCGGGACGCCCTTCGCGCGCTCGTTCTTGCCCAGCGTCAACACCCGCATGCGCGCCTTGTTCACGTCTCCGTTGGTGCCGACGATGGAATAGACATCCGTCACCTCCGGAATCTTGCGCACCAGCGCCTCCGCCTCGGCCGTGCGGGACACCGTCTCCGCCAGGCTCGCCGAGTCCGGCAGCTTCAGGTCCACCAGGAACTGCGAGCGGTCCTCCGGTGAGATGAACTCCGCGCCCAGCCGGCTCGCCGCCCCGAAGGACATCACCAACAGCAGCAGCGTGATTCCCGCCGTCGTCCACTTGTGCGACAGCACCCAGCGCAGCACCGACGCGTAGAAGCGCTCCGTCCCATCCAGCATGCGCCGCAGCGCCGCCGCCACCGCGTTCTCCTTGTGCACCTCCCCTGGCACCCGCCGCTTCGCCAGCCGCGCCGAGAGCATGGGGTCCAACGTGAAGGAGATGAACAGCGACACCAGCACCGCCATGGAGATGGTGATGCCGAACTGCTTGAAGAACTGCCCGACGATGCCGGGCATGAAGGCCACGGGCACGAACACGGCCACCAGCGACAGCGTCGTCGCGAGCACCGCGAGCCCCACGTCCCGCGTGCCGTTGGCCGCCGCGCTCATCGGGTCCTCGCCCTTCTCCAGCCGGTGCGTAATCGCCTCGCGCACCACCACCGCGTCGTCGATGAGCAGACCGATGGCCAGCGACAACCCCAGCAGCGTCATCTGGTTCAGCGTGTAATCCAGCACGTACATCACGAAGAACGTGCCGATGACGGACGTGGGCAAGGCCAGCGAGGAGATGAACGTGCCGCGCCCATCCAAGAGGAACATCAGGATGATGAGCACCGCCATCGCGCCACCGAAGATGAGCGCGACCCACACCTCGTGGGCGTTCTCCCGGATGAGGTCCGACTGGTCGATGAGCAGCCGCGCCGTGAAGCCGTGCCCCACCTCCGGCCCCATCTCCTTCAACACCCGCTTCACCGCGTCGCTCACCGCCACCGTGTTCGAGCCCGGCTGCTTCACCACCTCCAGGATGACGGCGTCCTTGCTGTTGAGCCGCGCCACCGTGCGCCGCTCCGCCACGCCGTCCGTCACCGTGGCGATTTCATCCAGCCGCACCTGCGCGCCCGTCCGGCTGCGCGCCACCGGCAACGCGCGAATCTCGTCCACGTCCCGGAACTGCCCCAGCGAGCGCACGGTCAACTCACTGGCGCCCAGCTTGAGCCGGCCCGCCGGCAGGTCCAGGTTCTCCGCCCCCACCCGCCGCGCGATGTCGAACGGGGACACCCCCGCCGCCCGCGTCTTGTCCAGGTCCAGGTCGATTTGAATCTCACGCGTGTCGCCACCCGTGATGCGCACCTCCGCGGCGCCCTCCAGCTGCGCGAGCGCGGGCTTGATGCGGTCGTCGATGAGCCGGCGCAGCGCCTGCGACGGCAGGTCCGCCGACACCGCGTAGGTGAGGATGGGCGTGGCGGACAGGTCCACCCGGCCCACCACCGGCGCGTCCGCCGTCTGCGGCAGCCGGTTGGCAATCCCCGCCACCTTGTCGCGCACCTCCTGCACCGCCCGGTCCAGGTTGGTGGACAGGGTGAACTGCACCACCACCGTGGCCAGGTTCTCTCGGCTCCAGGAGTGGATCTTGTCCACGCCGCTGATGCCCGCGACGGCGTCCTCCACGGGCTTGACGACCTGGGTCTCGATTTCGCCCGGGCCCGCGCCCTTGTAGACGGTGGTGACGACGACGACGGGGAACGACACGTCCGGATAGAGGTCCGTGCCCAGGCGCCCCAACCCCATCAGTCCCAGGACGATGAGCCCCAGCGACATCATGGTGGTGAAGACCGGCCTGCGAATGGAAACGTCGCTGAGCAACATGGCGGCGTCCCCTTACTTCACCGTGACGCGTGAGCCCTGCGCCAGGCTCGGCGTGGGGTAGTCGATGACGGACTCGAGCGCGGGGCTCGCCAGCACCACCACCTCCCGCTCCCGCCGCTCCAACACCCGCACGTCCACGCGGCTCACCTCACCCGCGGTGCTCACCACCCAGACGTGGTCCCCGTTCGACGACGACAGCGCCGTGCCCGGCACCACCTGTGCGTCCTGGTCCTCGCCCAGCGGCAGCACCGCGCGCGCCAGCGTGTGCGCCACGAAGCGGCCATCCGCGTTGGGCACCGCCAGCTCCACCGGCACCCGCCGCGTCGCCGGGTCCGCCGAGGGCAGCACCGTGCGCACCACCGCGTCCTGCGTGAACACCCCCGCGCTCCCGATGGCCTCCACCCGCACCTTCGTGCCGGGCTTGAGCCGGCCGCGCAGCGACTCCGCCACCGTCGTCTTCAGCAGCAGCGTGTCCAGGTGCTCCAACGTGAACAGCGGCGTGCCCGGCCCCACCGTGGCCCCCGTCTGCTCCGGCGCGTCGATGAGCGTGCCCGCGAAGGGCGCCTTCAAGTCATGCCGCCGCCGGGCCGCCCGCGCCTGCGCGAGCTGCGCCTTCGCGGCCAACAGCTGCGCCTGCGCCTGCGCCGCCGTCGCGGACGAGGAGCGGTTCTGCAGGTCGCTCACCCCGCCCTCCTTCTGGAGCGTCGCGTTCCGCGCGGCCACGTCGGCGGCCATCGTCGCGCCGGCCTCCGCGGCGGCCACGGCGGCCTCCGCCTGCGCCACCTGCGCGTCGGAAATCTCCACGTCGAGCTGCCCCAGCACGTCCCCCTTCTTGACCGCCGCCCCCTTGCCCACCTTCACCACCGCCAGCCGGCCTCCCACCTCGAAGCCCACCTGCAACGCCTGCGCGGGGAACAGCGTGCCCGTCACCTCCTCGCGGGGAGCCGCTCGCACCGCGCGCGCCGGGACCAGCTTCACGGAAGGCAGCGCGGCGGCCGTCTTCGACTCCGCGGGAGAGGCGCTCTTCGACGAAGCATCCGCCTTGCCACAGGCCGACAATGACAACACAGCCGTGGCGACGACACCCGCCACGGCCAGCAAGCGCGGGGCGGAGGGTTTCCGGTAGGGGTTCACTGGCGTTTCCTCGGGGTGTGGTGAGTCTTCGCGCGGGCCCGCTGCTGCCCACGACGGGAGGTCTTGGATGGAGACGTCTTGGGTTGCGAAGTCTTGGCGGGTTCCGCGGCGACACACGTGGCCAGCGAATCCAGGCGGGGCATGGTGCCGCCCTCGAACACGCGGTGCAGCGTGAGCGCCCACGCCGACAGGTCCGGCTTCTCGGTGTGAGAAATCATGCGCTGCGACAGCAGCAGATAGGCCCCCACGATGACGGAGGCGAGCAGCCGCGGGTCCATCTTCGGGTCCACCGCGCCCGTCGCCTGCAAGCGCTGGAAGTCGCCGGCCAGCCGCTCCACCTGCGCGTCCGTCATCTGCCACAACAGCGATTCGTAGGCCGTGCCCTGGCTGCCGCTGACCAACACCGAGACCACGTCCCGGTAGGACCACATCAACTCCAGCGCCTCCACGTCGAACGTCCGCTCCAGCTCACAGAACCGCTGGTAGCGCTCGCTGCGTTGCAGCCGCTCTCCGGGCTCGACGTTGCCCTGCTCCCGGAAGAACGCCTCCGTGGACCGCATGCGCCGCGTGTTCACCTCGCCCAGCCGCGCCTCGAACGCGGTCAGCACCTCGCCGAACAGCGCCTCCTTCGAATCGAAGTGCAGATAGAAGGCGCCCTTGGACAGCCCACAGGCGGCGGTGATGTCCTCGATGCGCGCACCGCGCAGGCCCTTGCGGGCGAATTCCGCCCGGGCCGCGGTCAGCAGCGCTTCCCTGGCATGGGGGTCCGCGGGTCTCGGCATGGAAGCCGGTTACTAACCCACGGGTCATTAACTGGCAATATGACTGACCGGTGGGTCAGGAATCCGGGCCACCCGTGCGTTCAACGGTGGAATCAGGCCTCGCGCGCACCGGCGCCCACACGCGCCAGGGCGCCACACAGCGGGCACGCGGAGGGCCCATGCGGGACATCGCGGCGATGCAGGTCCAGCACGGCGCGGGAGATTTCCGCCAGCTCGCGGCGCACCTCGCGGCGGGCGCCCTTCACGCGGGCAATCTTCAAGTCGTCGTAGCCCGTGGTCTGGTGGCGCATCCAGGCGATGACGGCGGCTTCGGCGCGGCGCTCCACGGGGATGCGTTCGGTGCGCGCCACGGTGCCGCTGCCCACCGGGGTGGCGTGGGCGGAGACCAGCACGGCCAGCCTCTTCGCGTGAGGCAACCACGCGGGTGAGAACGCCAGGAAGCGCAGCACCGCGTTGGCGAAGTCGACCTCGTACTCCTCCTGCTCACGGGCGCGGCGCTCGCGGCCCGCGGCCAGCTTCTTCGCGTACGCGGGCGTGGCGCGCTCGGCCTCCAGCGCGGCGCGGGCCTGGAGGATGTGCGGCTCCGGAGCCCAGACACCCCGGGAGAACAGCTTGCGCCCCACCTTCTCCACCACCGTCCAGGTGGGGCCCGCGGCCTTCACCCTGCGGGTGAGCCCCGCGTCACCGGGAGGCAGCAGGGCCCAGCCCTCCGGCACGCTGAGCACGCGGCCATCCGGGGCACGCACACGCTTGGGGTCCGAGGTGGGGGCGAACGTCAGGGATTCAGGCATGGCGGTATCCGGGAGGGCGGCCTCACATAGCACGGGCGCGTCCAAACCCTGCTAAATGGCGCATCGCGCCGCGCCCCGCGCGGCCGCCCCTCTTCGCGTGGGAAGTGCCGGCATGTCCCTCCTCAGGCTCACCTTCCTCGGCACCTCCGCCGCCCAGCCCACCCTGCACCGCAACCTGTCCGGACTGGCGGTCAAGGTGGACACGGACCTGCTTCTCTTCGACTGCGGCGAGGGCAGCCAGCGGCAGATGGTGCGCTTCGGCACCGGCTTCACCGTGGACGCCGTCTTCTTCACCCACTTCCACGCCGACCACTACCTGGGAATCATCGGCTTCCTGCGCACGCTGGGAATGATGGGGCGCGAGCACGCCATCCACCTGTATGGCCCGCCCCCCGCGCGGCGGCTGCTCCACCAGGCGGTGCACCTGGGCCTGGAGTCCATGTCCTTCCCCATCGAAATCCACGAGGTGAAGGACGGGGACGTCATCCCGCGCAACGGCTACTCGCTGCACGTGGTGGGCGTGGACCACCGCATCAACGCCCTGGCCTACGCGCTGGTGGAGGACGGGCGGCCGGGGCGCTTCCACCTGGAGAAGGCGAAGGAGCTGGGTGTGCCCCCGGGCCCCAGCTTCGGCAAGCTCCAGAAGGGCGAGGCCGTGACGCTCGAGGATGGGCGGACGGTGAAGCCCGAGGACGTGCTGGGCCCGGCGCGCTCCGGCCGCAAGGTGGTCATCTCCGGAGACACGCGGCCGTGCGCGGCCATGGTGCGAGCGGCGAAGGACGCGGACCTGTTGATCCACGAGTCCACCTTCTCCGATGACGAGCAGGCGCGAGCGCTGGAGACCCATCACTCCACGGCGCGCGAGGCGGGGCGGGTGGCACGCGAGGCGGGCGTGCGCAGGCTGGTGCTCACCCACCTGTCCAGCCGCCACGACACGGACCCCGGGAAGCTGCTCACGCAAGCGCGCGAGGAGTACAAGGGGCCCCTGGAAGTGGCCTACGACGGCCTCACCCTGGAGCTGCCGCTGCGCGACTGAAGCCTCGCGGCGGCGGCCCCGAGGAAGCAGGTGCTACTGAATCTTGTCGGCCTCGGCGCGCAGCGACGTGGCGGACTCGGCGTCCACGCGCTGGAGCAGCTCCCACTCCAGCTCCGGGTCGCGGCTGAAGTTCGCGGAGTCGGGACGGCCCGACGCTTCAACCTGCGCCTGGCCACGGCCGCGGGTCTCCGTGGTGACGTGCTTGTGGTACTCGATGGAGCACTGGCCCGGGCCGCGCGCGATGCCGCGGATGATGTAGCGGACCTGGGTGGTGCCCAGCGACGAGGGGGCGCCCTGCATCAACCACTCGGTGGCGGCCTCGAAGCCGTCCTTGGTCTGCCGCAGGGAGTAACCCTTCTCCGTGATGAGGGCCAGCGCCTGCGGCCACACCTCGGCGACGGGCTTGCGGTAGACGTGCTCGCGCGTCTTGTCGAAGAGGAAGGCCTCCTTGCGGCTGGCGGCACAACCAGCGACGGAGACCGCACAGGCGGCGGCGACCACCAACATCGACAGAGCCCCAAGCCGGGACTGGGACGGGTTCATGCTCATGACTCCATGGGGGAATGAGAGACACCGGACCATCCCTCACCCCCAGCCCGACGCCAAGCCCCCGCCCGGAAAGCTTGCCACACGCAAACATCCGTTCCGCGCCGACCCACGCTCAGTGTACGGACCGCGGCGGATGGGCCTCCAAGTGCTCCAGGATGCGCGCCGCCACCTGCTCGGGCGCCTCCAGCGGGGCGAAGTGGCCCACGCCGGGGAGGTATGAGACCTGGGGCGGCTGCTCGAAGTACGGCTCCAGGTCCACCGTGAGCTCCCGGCCCAGCGCGGGGTCCTCCTCCGCCCACACCAGCCGGAAGGGCGCGCGGATGCGCGGGTAGTCCCGCAGCATCCTCCGCGCCTGGGCCGGGTTGAGCAGGCCGCGCATCGACTGGCGGTAGTACTCCACCGCGGCCCGCGCGGCGTCCGGGTGCGACAGGTTCGCGGCATAGGGAGACAGGCGCTCGTCGCTCATCCGCGTGCCCGGCGCCATCCCCCGCCGGATGAGCCACGGCACCCGCTGACCGCCGTGCGCGGACAGCAGCCGCTCGGGCAGCCAGGGGAGCTGGAAGAAGAACATGTACCAGGAGCGCCGCAGCTGGGCGGGCTTCCAGATGCGCCGGACCAGGACCGACGGATGCGGGCAGTTCACCACCGTCAGCGTGGCCACCACCTCCGGCCGCGTGGCCGCCAGGTGATAGGCGATGGCGCCTCCCCAGTCGTGTCCCACCACGTGCACCGGACGTCCCGGCTGGAGGTGATGGGCCAGCTGCTCGACGTCCTGCGCCAGCGTGTCCAGGTCGTAGCCCCACCGGGGCCGGTCCGTGCCGCCATAGCCGCGCAGGTCCGGGGCCACCGCGTGATATCCCTCCGCGGCCAGCCTGGGCAGCACGTCCCGCCAGCTCTCCGACAGCTCCGGGAAGCCGTGCAGCAGCAGCACCAGCGGACCGTCGGGGGGCCCTGCCTCCAGCGCCTGCACGCGCAGCGAGTCCAGCGGAATGGACAGACGGGCCAGAGGCATGGAGTCCATGCCGGCAGGTTACGCGCCTGCCCGGCGCATGTGAGGCTTTCACGGCCCGGCGCGTTGGACGCCCGACGCTGGCCCGCGGGGGCCGGGTGCGCCAGAGTGTCGCGCGCGCGTCCCAGCCTTGGGACGGCCAACCAGGCAGGTGCGCGAAACCATGCTGCGACGACTCTGCGGGCTCGTGGGTGCGGTGATTGTCTTTTCGGGACTCGGCGGCTGTACCCGGAACACCCCGGGCGCGGTGACCCCGGGGACCTCTGTCTACGTGGCGCGGCGCATCCGCACGCAGGACCCGGCGCGGCCGGTGGTGGAGGCCCTGGCGGTGCGCGACGGCAAGGTGCTGGCCACCGGCACCCGCGAAGAGGTGCTCCAGTCGGCGGGCCCGGGCGCGCGCGTGGTGGACCTGGGCGAGGCCACGGTGGTGCCGGGCCTGACGGACGCGCATGGCCACCTGTCCGGGCTGGGCCAGTGGGAGGCGCAGGTGAGCCTGGTGGGCGCGGCCAGCAAAGAGGAGGCTCTCTCGCGAATCGCCTCCGCGCCGTCCACGTCGTACCAGGGGGCGTGGCTCATCGGTCAGGGCTGGGACCAGAACGACTGGCCGGAGAAGAGCTTCCCCACGCGCCAGGATTTGGATGCCCTCCATCCCCAGGTGCCGGTGATGCTCACGCGCATCGACGGGCACGCGGCCTGGGTCAACAGCGAGGCGCTGCGGCGCGCGGGCATCACCCGCGACACCCAGGACCCCACCGGCGGCCGGATTCTCCGCGACGCGAGCGGTGAGGCCACCGGCATCCTCCTCGACAACGCCATGGGCCTGACGTTCTCCGTGGTGCCTCCGCTCACGGAGGCCGAGCGCGCCACGCACCTGAGCGCGGCGCTCGCCTGGGCCGCGCGGGTGGGGCTCACCGGCGTGCACGACGCGGGCATGGACCTGCACACCTTCCGCCTCCTCCAGAAGTGGGACAAGGAGGGCAAGCTCCCCCTGCGCGTCTACGCCATGGCGGACGGGTCCAGCCCCGAGCGCGACACCTTCCTGCGCGAAGGCATCTACCAAGGCGACCGCCTCACGCTGCGCGCGGTGAAGCTGGTCCTGGATGGCGCGCTGGGCAGCCGGGGCGCGGCGCTGCACCAGGACTACACCGACGAGCACGGCCACCGCGGCCTGCTGATGATGCCACCCGACGAGTACGAGCGGCGAGTCACGGCCTTCATGGCCGCGGGCTTCCAGGTGTGCACGCATGCGATTGGAGACCGCGCCAACACGCTGGTGCTGGACACGCTGCTGCGCGCGGCCCAGGCCACGGGCTCCAAGGACGGGCGCCACCGCGTGGAGCACGCGCAGGTGATGCGGCTGGAGGACATCGACCGGCTGGGCAAGAGCGGCTTCGTCGCCAGCGTGCAGCCCATGCACGCCACCAGCGACATGCCCTGGGCGGAGACACGCGTGGGCCCGGACCGCATCCGGGGCGCCTATGCGTGGCAGCGGCTGAAGTCCTCCGGCGCGGTGCTGGCGCTGGGCAGCGACTTCCCGGTGGAGCGTCCGGACGTGCTGGCCGGCCTCTACGCGGCGCGCACGCGGCAGGACGCACAAGGCAACCCCGCCAACGGGTGGTACGCGGACCAGCGGCTCAGCGGCGCGGAGGCGCTGGAGGGCTTCACCGTGGGCGCCGCCTACGCCTCGTTCGCGGAGGCGCGGCGCGGCCGGCTCCAGCCGGGCATGGACGCGGACTTCGTCGCGCTGTCGGTGGACCCGGTGGACGGGCCCGCCTCCGAGCTGCCAGGCGCCCAGGTGCGCCTGACGGTGGTGGGCGGCGACGAGGTCTACCGCGCCGAGGAGAAGTGAGCGGCGCCTAGAGGTCCGTCACCGAGCTGAGCGACAGGGCGCGGCGGTTGAGCTCATCCAGGGCCACCTGCCGCTCCTTCGCCATCCGCTCCAGCTCGCGGGTGATGACCTCCAGGCGGTCCTCCTGCTCGTTGAGCTTGGTCACGAAGCGCTCGACCAGCTCGCGCTGCGAGGCGCCGCTCTTGAGCGACTCGATGTTGGAGCGGATGCGCTCCTGGTCCTTGAAGAGCTGCGCCCGCTCCTGGGTGAGCTGCTGCTCGTCGCGGTTGAGCGTGGCCACCTTCTCGCGCAGGACCATCACCTCGCGCAGCGCGTCCGCCATGGCCTTGTCCACGTAGCGCTGCGACAGGAAGAAGGCCACCTCGTCCGAGCCCAGGCTGCTGATGGCGTACTGACGCTGGCCCCGCGTGCGCTCGGCCACCACCAGCTCGTCCTGTCCGCCCGCCGCCAGCTCGCGCTTGAAGCGCCAGAAGCCATCCGTCGTCTCGGCCGGCGCGGCCATGTCCTTGTCCAGCTCCCAGCCCGTGCGCGGATGCTCCACGTAGAGGACCTGGGGACGCTGCGCCTTGTTTCGCACCAGGTACTTCGTGCGCCGCACGTGGAAGAACTCCGTCACCAACATGCCCCGGCTCACCACCGCGCGGAACACCGGCCCGTCGTCCGTCTTGTCCTCCACCGAGACGACGCAGCCCAGCTCCACCGCGTACGGGACGAAGCGCAGGTCCTGCGGCTTCATGGTGTCGAGCATCGCCTCGCCCACGTAGCGCTCGTCCTCCGTCACCGTCACCGGCCCGCCCTCGAGCGTCAGGCCCGTGGTGTTCTTCAGCTCGATGCAGGCCATGGGGTTCTTCTCGCGCGTGGCCCGGTTGTAGAGCAGCACGCGGCGCCCCTCGAAGGGGCGGTGGAGGATGGGCACCAGCGCGCTCTGGTTGCGGTGCACCGTCACCGGGCGGTCCACGCTGTACTCGAAGAGGTCTCCCACCTCCTTCGTCAGCGTCGTCACCGCCATGCTCTGCTCCAGCACCTCGCGCTGCCGGAGGCCGCCTCCGCCCATCGAGCTCGCCATCTCCTTGCGCATCATCCCCCGCGCCCGCATCGGCGCCGCGGCGGGCGGTGGGGCCGCGGCCATGGGCGCCTCGTCCGCCATCTCGTCGAACACCGGCTCCGGCGCGTAGCTCTCCTCGGGAATCACCGGCGCTGCGGCGGCCTCCGTGCGCACCTCCACCACGGGCCGCTGCATGTAGCGGGGATTGTAGAGGTCGTGCACGAACGACACCGGCAGGCCCGCCACGAGCGACAGGCGCACGTCCACCCAGTCCTCGTCGCCCGTGTTGTCCACCAGCGCCCAGCCCTGCAGCAGCGGCGGCTCACCCTCATCCAGGAGGATGCGGTAGCTGGTCTTCCACACCGGCGACTCCAGGACGTAGCTGACGAAGACCTCCCGCTCGCCCTCGCCGGAGGTGAGGATGGTCATCCGCTTGCTGTCCTTCTTGTACGAGGACAACACCGTGGCCAGGTAGAACTCCAGGTCCTTGCGCACCGCCTCGTCGAGGAACTCCAGCTCGGCGATATCCAGCACGTCGAAGGTGCGCAGCGAGCCGCCCACCAGCAGCGTGAGGAACGGGCGCACCAGGCTGGTCTCTCCCGCCGCGAGCGCCAGGGACTCCAGGCCGATGATGGCGCCCTCCACCTGTCCGCCGCCCACCCGCGCCCTCACGCGCGCGCCCTTGATTTGTCCCAGCAGCGCCGTGAGGCTGCCGTCCTCCGGAATGCGGATGGTGGCCTCCGCGAGCAGCTGCTCCAGCGGCTTCGTCGAGTCGTAGCTCACCGCCGACACCGAGCCCCCCGACAAGTCCAACACGGTGAGCGACTTGAGCACGTCGTTCATGTCGCGCGCCTTGAAGTCCAGGTGCAGCGCGTTGCTGCCCACCACACCTCCCCTGCGCTCGAAGTAGCCGACGCCATGCTTGTAGAGGACGACGCGGCGGATGGACAGGGGACTGGGCATGGGCGCTGGACCTCCGGGAAGTGGGCGCGGCGAACCCCAGGTCTATCAAGCTTCGCCCGGGGTCATGCAATGGCGTGCCCGCCCCCGTCACCCGCGGGTGCTAGATTCGGGTGCTCACCTGGATGGAGTTCTTCTCGAGAGATGATCGTCAAAGCCAACGTCGAGAGACTGATTCGGCGCGGTGTGAAGCTGGGGCTGATTCGCCTGGACACGCCCCTGCCCGATTCGAGCCAGGGCGAATACAAGACCTTGCTCGACAACATCGCGGCCCTGCTGGAGCGCCTGAGGCACGGGGCCACCATGCGGCGGATGCTGTACGAGTACGCCGAGGTCTGCCAGGCGCCGCTCAAGGCGCAGCTCAAGGCCCACCAGAAGAGCCTCGACGAGACCACAGGCACACCCAGCCGCTTCGACGAGGACCAGCTGCGCGGGCTCAAGCGGCTCCAGTCGGCCTACCGGGCCATGAAGCAGGAGCTCAGGTCCTCCGCGCCTCCGTTGGAGGACGGCGCGTCCCCGGACACCCCGCCCGTTGACCCTGCCGCGACACTCAAGCGGCAGAAGGACGACAAGATGCACAACCCGAACGTGATGGTGAACTGCGGCTCGGGGACGGACGGGGAGCTCGGCTGTCAGCCGGGCCACGTCAAGGTGTATCAAGCCGTGTTCGGGCCGTCCTACGGTGAAAACACATACAAGGACGTCTACCTTCATCACGTGAAGGGCAAGCCCCAGCTGGTCATCCAGCCCGCGGGCGGCAAGTGCAACGTCAGCATCGGCAATCCCTACCGGAGCCTCGGCTGGTTCTTCAACTACACGTCCCAGGGCTCTCGCACCGCGCTCATCCGGATGTGGGAGATTCCCGCGAGCTACTTCGAGCGGCTCCTGGACTCCACGGGCACCGAAGCCCAAATCAAGGACATGAAGGAGTTCTACAAGCGGGAGGGACAGAAACCGGGCGGAAAGACCAACACGCGATTCCACGTCGAGCTCTGCGACCACCGGGCGACCAATCAGTTCGGACTCTGGACCCATGACGAGGACGGGCAGCTCACGGACTTCGGCCGCGAGTTCGTGAAGATGAGCTCGCGTCTGGTGACGTACCACGACCCGAATGGCAGACATGTCCCCAGCAAGCGCGACGGCGAGTGCCGCGACATCCAGCGGCTCATCGACCACCTCGGCATCCCCACGGGCATCGAGGACCGCTTCCAGAACCTCAGCACCGCCGTGAGCGACTCGGACGGAAACCTCACGATGAACGAGGAGGCGTCCAGGCAGGACGTCCAGCTGCTGGACCTCATCAACCTGCTGAGCGACGACTCCTCGGAAGCCTTCGCGAAGCTCAAGGACCTCACCGCGGAGGAGGTGCGGACGTTCGCCAACCTCCTGCTCTACAACGGCGTGAGCCCCCAGCGGTTCAACACCAAGGCCCGCTACACCAGCTCGGGCCTGGTGGTGGAGAACCTGGGCCGCGAGAGCCGGTTCATGGTCGCGGTCCACAAGTCGACCGCGTGGCACGCCTCGCTGCTGACGGTGGTAGGAGAGCTGAGGGCGAACCTCAAGGCGGCAACCCACCCCATGCCCCCGGACTGCGCGGCGAACGTGAACGCGCTGTTGGGCCCCCACTCCACCGAGACCACCTACGACGGGGCGCTGAACACCGCGCTCGGCCTCATCAACAACGGCAATCACTTCCACAACGCCACGTTCATCGAGTGCTTGAACGTGATGCTGCGCTTCCTGTGCTCGGGCAGCGGCAACTTCAAGAACACCTTCAAGGCCATCAGCACCAAGGGCGAGGTCGTGAAGGGCGAGGTGAAGAGCCCCCCGGAGAAGTTCCGCTTCCCGCCGCTTCGGGACCTGAAGTTCGAGGTGGGCGTCTCCCACCGCGCGAACACCCACGGCATGGCCTACGCCGTCGACTCGCTCGATGGCCACAAGCGACCGGGCTTCACGTCCTCGTCGTGGTTCGGAAAGCAGCCGCTGAGCGGCTCCGTCCAGACGAGCAACACGCGCTTCCAGGTGTTCCAGCACGAGCCCATCATCAACAGGCTCCACGACGCGGGCCTGCCGCTCATGGGCGGCATCTCCGGAACGACGCGCGACATCTTCCGCTACTTCGGACACCTCTCCGGAAAGACGTTCTGGCACTTCTTCGCCGTGGTCGCGGCGTTCATGGTCAAGAACCACTTCCACAGCCTGGCCGAGTGCTACATCGCCGCGCTCCAGTTCCACGACAGGCAGGACGAGTCGGTAGACCAGTTCATGGTCCACGACACCCTCCCCACGTTGAGCGCCCTCACACCTCAAAGCCTGTATGGCCTGGTCCGCGTCCATACCGGCATCTCGTTCTGACGCGGGCCCCGCTCGCGAAAGCCCACGCCATGCATCCTGTAGCGGACGGCGCGTGGAGCCCTCTCAAATGATGGAACTCCAGGAAGTTGGGGATGGCCTCATGCCCGGTGTATCTAGCGCCGAGGGCCGCGCAATCCCGCGTCCAGGCCCCGCTCGCGAGGTGTCGCCCTGATGCTGCGAAAGCCCACCGCATCCCTCCTGTCGCGGTCCTCACTGGTCTGCGCGGCGCTCATGCTCGGCACGGGCTGTGAGAGCACGAAGCCGCGCGCCGTGAGCCCCTCGGATGGTGTGCCCATCTCGCAAGGCGGCGGCACGGCCGAGGAGCAGCAGCCCCAGGGCACTGCTCCCAACGCGGCGACGCCCTCCAGCCCCACCACCCCGCCCGCGCCGCAGAAGGGCCACTCCGCCTGGCAGAACGCGCGCGTGGGCGACCGCGTCGTCTACGCGTTCTCCGCGAGCCGCGGTGGCGGCCGGGGGAACGTGGACACCTCCGCGGCCGCGGGCATGTTGACGGTGGAGGTCGCCGCGGTGGAGGGCGCGTGGGTGTGGCTGACGCTCGCCTTCACCAGCGACTCGGGGCAGCCGCTGGAGCTGCCGCGCCTGGCGCGCAAGCTGACCCTGCCCGTGCTCACGGACACCACGCGCACGCTGGAGGCCTCGCGCGAAGGCACGCAGACCACCGAGCAGCCCACGGCCGCCGGACGCACCTGGGAAGCGAAGCGTTATCTGCGCGACAATCGGCCGGTGGACGGACCGCTGGAGAACCGGCTGTACGCGCTGGACGCGGGGCCGCTGTACCTGACCAACGGACTGCTCGACGCGAGCACCACGCTGTCGGGCTTCGGCGGCGCGGGCAGCTACCAGCTCACGCTGACGGAGTTCCGCCAGGGCCCGGGGGGCCATGGGAAGGCGCCGGGCTCGGAGAGGCCCTTGGGCCCCGGGACATACTTCGACCGGGAGATTGAGTCGGAGGGCGCGAAGTCGGTGTTGCGCACGTGCCTCGCCGCGGAGCGCGGCTTCGTGCTGCGCCAGGAAACGCAGCTCACCGCCGCGGACAAGGACGCACCGCCGTGCCGCGACCTCGCGCAGGCCAGTGGTGTCCCCCTGGAGGAAGTACTGCTGTCCTTCATCTGGGAGGGGTTGGAGCCCAAGCAGTGGCCCCCCGCAATCCCCAACGCCGCGCCCCCCACGCGCGAGACGCTCACCGTGGGCACCAGGCCGCTGCCCGTGCTTCAGGTGGACTCGAAAGAGGGCGCGGAGGGCGTGAAGCAGGTGGGCACGCGGATGTTCCTCGTCGACCCGTGGGACAAGTCGGTGGACGGACTCAGCCAGGAGGCGCGCTTCTCCGCGCTCTCCGACTTCCTCTACCGCGTCACCTCCAAGGGCAAGCGCGAGTCCATGGGGGGCTCGAAGCTGACGGCCTGGGGCACGTGGCAGCCGTGACGGCCCTCTACACGGTGGTCATCGAGGTGGAGCCCGGCGCGGAGGCCGCGTGGAACCCGTGGCACGAGGACCTCCACGTGCCCGAGGTCCTCCGCGAGCCGGGCTTCCTGGGCTGCCGCAAGTGGAAGGACACGGAGCGAGCACCAGATGGATGGGCTCGCTACGTGTGCCACTTCGAGCTGTCGAGTGAAGCGGACTTCCAGCGCTACACCACGAGCGACGCGGCGAAGCACCTGCGCGCCGAGTCGCTCTCCCGCTTCGGCACCGTGACGCGCTACACCCGTCAGGTGCTCAGCGAGGTGAAGCGGTTCTGACCGCCTGGCTTCACGCGCACAACCGCCGCGACACCCCGCGAGGAAAATACCCCGGGGACGCGGCGGGCAGGTCCAACCGCAGGTAGACGTAGCTGCCGATGGGCGCGTTGTCCGTTGGAAACCCCGGGACATCCAGCGGCCGGAAACCCAGGGACTCCAGCAGCACTCGCGAGGACGTGTTGCCCGCGCGGACACAGGTCTCCAGGCGCCGTAGCGCATCCAGTCGCACACCCCGGCGGATGAGCTCCGTCATGGACCAGTGGCCTGCACCATTCTGGCGATGCTCTCCCAGAATGGCGCAGCTCACCCGGGCGTACTGCTCCTCCCTGCGGATGTTCGTCAGCGCCGCGAGGCCGATGATGCCCACCCCTCGCTCCGCCACCGCGAACAGCCGCGTCCCCTCCGCCGCGCTCCATCGCCCAGGGGGCCGGCCCCCCGACTCGGGCTTCCACCACCCGAAGACCTCTTCGATATCCGGCTCTTCGAGCAACATCCGCACGGCCCCCGAAACCTCCGCACCCGCAACATCCATTGGAATGAGCTGTCGCTCCCGCATGCTGACGTCCCCCCTTCGCTGAAGAACTACTTCAAGGGGCATGCCAGCAAGCCGTCGTGGGAGAACCCCGCACCCGCCCTCCTGAGTGGGCGCGTCGAGACACAACGCACTCGCGTGCCGCGCGCACGCGCGGCGCCGCTACGAGGAATCCCGTGAGTCACGAGGAACACATCGTGGCCTCCGCGCCGCGAAAGCCTTCACGCGGCGCGGTGCCCGCTTCGCACTACTCCGCGACGGAGAGCTTCACGTCGATGTTACCGCGCGTGGCGCGCGAGTAGGGGCACACTTCATGGGCCGCGTGCATCAGGCCTTGCGCCTCCTCGCGAGGGATTCCGGGGAGGATGCCCGTGAGCTCCACCGCCAACCCGAAGCCGCCATCCGGCGTCTTCCCGATGGTGACCGCCGCGGAGATGCCCGCGTCGGCGCCCAGCTTCTTGCCCAGCTTCCCCGCCACCAGCCGCAGCGCGCTCTCGAAGCAGGCGGAGTACCCGGCCGCGAAGAGCTGCTCGGGGTTGGTGGCCCCAGCCGCCGCCGCGCCCCCCAGCTCCTTGGGCATCGACAGCTTCAGGTTGATGACGCCATCGGAGGACTTCACTTCACCGTTGCGGCCTCCATGGGTGGTGGCGTGGGCGGTGTACAGGGGCGAAATGGTGACGGGGGCCATGGCGTCTCTCCTTCAAGGACTTCGGGATGGGGACCAACCTGCTCTCGTCCCGATAAATGCCTGGGGCGCTATTTAGTTGCGCACGATTTGATTCGGCCGGAAAAAGCCCCCTGTCCGTCCGCCCCGCTCCCACACGGGGAGCGGAGGTAGGCCAGGGGGCGGGCGGAGGCTAGCGGCCAGCGACGGAGGTGGGAGGCGTGGTGACGGTCTCCTTCGCGGCCTTCACCGCGGCGTTGATGTCCAGCTTGCCGCTGGTGCTCACCTTGCCCTTGAGGTCGGGGTCCACCTCCACCGTCTTCACGAGCAAGTCCCTCACCTGGGCGGCCGTCAGGTCGGGGTTGGCGGCGAACATCAGGGCCGCGGCGCCCGCCACCGTCGGGGTGGCCATGGAGGTGCCGCTCATCTTCTCCCAGTCGCCGCCCGGCACGGTGGAGAGCACGTCCTCGCCCACCGCGGCCAGCTCCACCACCTTGTCGCCGTAGGAGGAGAAGCGCGCCAGCTTGTCGTTGCGCTTGTCCATGGACGCCACGGTGATGACGTTGGGCAGGTCGATGTTGGCGGGCATGTCCGCCACGTCGTTCAGGTTGCTGCCATTGCCGTTGGCCGTGGCCGCCACGAGCAGGATGTCCGCGTCCGCCAGCTTCTGCACGGCCGCCTTCCAGCGCGCCTGCGAGGCCGCGTCGCGGTACTCGTCGCCGAAGCTGGCGTTGAGGGCCCGGACGTTGACGCCGTGGTTCTGCTTCATGTTCACGATGTAGTCCACGCCACGCTCGAAGTTGGTGAGCAGGTCGGCCCCGTCGTACAGCCCGCCGATGCTCATCACCTTCGCCTTGCCTGCGGCGATGCCCGTGTTGCCCTTGCCGTTGTCGTCGGCGGCGATGATGCCGGCCACGTGGGTGCCGTGGTCCGTGCCCTCACCCTTCATCACGTCGCCGCTGTTGAAGCCCACGTTGTAGCCGTGGATGTCATCCACCACGCCGTTGCCGTCGTTGTCCTTGCCGTCGCCCGCGACTTCATTCGGGTTGGTCCACATACCCGTGGACAGGTCCGAGTGCTTGAAGTCCACGCCGCCATCGAACACCGCGACAACCGGCGGACCCGACGGACGCGGGGGCTTGGGGTCCACCGGGCCCTGCGCCTTGCCGGACGCCTCCAGGCCCCAGCTCTTCAGCGTGCCCGTGTCCGCGCGGGCCTTGTCCTCCACCGACAGCGTCCAGGTGCCCTTGGCCGACTCGCCCTTGAACGCCGTGCTCAGGTCGAAAGAGCCCTTCACGTCGTCCGCGTTCCCACCCTGGCGGTCCGTCACCGTCGCCGTCTTGCCGGACGGGCTGGTCAGCTTCACCACCAGGTCGCCCCGGTAGGTGTGCGCCAGGTCCAGGTTCAGCTTCAGCGACTCCAGCGGCACGTCCTTGTCGAAGCTCACCGTGGACGTGAGCGTCTGCAGGTCCTTCACCGCCGCGTTGGGCGTGGCGGACGCCGTCAGCGTCACGGACGTGGACGCATCCCGGGAGCCCACCGACACCTTGTTGCCGCCGCCGAACGCGAACGCCGTGGCCGGCAGCACCGGCGCGTTCGGGTCCGGCCGCTGGCCCGTGGGGCGGTCCACGAAGTTGGAGGGCCGGGCCGTCTTCCCCGAGTCGAACCCATCCGTGCCTCCCTTGCCGGGCCGGGCCACCACGCGCGAGGGCGCGGTCGACTCGGAGCGGGCGGCCTCACCAGCGCGAGGGGTGGACGTCGGGAGCGACAGCGGCTTGCGGGTGACAGTCATGAAGAGGCTCCGTGGGGGACGACTGCAACGGCCTGTCACCCATTGTCGCACCCCATCACGCACAGTTTCTCGCGGACTGTATTTTCTACTGCGGGTGAAACCCCAAAACTACCGGCCCATGTTAGAGCGCGGCGCGGGAGCCAACGAATGCCGAGGACCATTGTCGCCACGCGTTACGTGACGCCCTTGCGCGAGGGGGGTTCACTGCCCGCCATCGTCGAGGCGGAGGACGCGGGGCTGTATGTCGTGAAGTTCCGGGGGGCGGGTCAGGGCGCCAAGGCGCTCATCGCGGAGTACATCGCGGCGGAGCTGGCGCGGGCGGCGGGCCTGCGGGTGCCGGAGATGGTGCTGGTGGAGCTGGACGCGGCGCTGGGGCGCAACGAGCCGGACAGCGAGATTCGCGGCCTCATCAAGGCGAGCGAGGGGCTCAATCTGGCCTTGGACTACCTGCCGGGCTCGGTGACGTTCGACCCCGTGGCGGGGCCCGTGCCGCCCGCGGCCGAGGCGTCCGCCATCGTGGCGTTCGACGCCTTCATCACCAACGTGGACCGCACGCCGAAGAACCCCAACCTGCTGTGCTGGCACCGGGAGCTGTGGCTCATCGACCATGGGGCCTCGCTCTACTTCCACCACGCGTGGGCGGACTGGGAGGAGCGCAGCCAGGGCCGCTTCGCGCCCATCAAGGACCACGTGCTGCTGCCGTGGGCAAGCCAGCTGCAACAGGCCGAGGCCACCCTGCGCGGCGCGCTGACGCGCGAGGTGGTGGAGGCCACGGTCGCCGGAATCCCGGAGGGCTGGCTGGCCGCGGCCGAGTCCCCCTTCCCCACCGTGGAGGCGCACCGCGCCGCCTACGTCACCTGGTTGCTCAAGCGCACCGAGGCCCTGCCGGCCTTCATCGAGGAGGCGGTCCGTGCCCGCGCACAGCTCGTTTGATTACGCCATCATCCGCGTGGTGCCCCGCGTGGAGCGCGAGGAGTTCATCAACGTGGGGGTCGCCCTCTTCTGCACCACGCAGCGCTTCCTGGGCGTGCGCGTGGAGCTGGACGAGGCGCGCTTGAAGGCCCTGTCCCCGGACGTGGACCTGGACACGGTGCGCGGCCACCTGGAGAGCTTCCGCCGCGTCAGCGAGGGCGGCAAGAGCGCGGGCCCCATCGGCCAGCTGCCCCAGAAGGAGCGCTGGCACTGGCTGGTGGCCCCGCGCAGCACCATCCTCCAGACGGGGCCGGTGCATTCGGGCCTGAGCCAGGAGCCCCAGAAGGCCCTGGAGCACCTGATGGACACCGTGGTGCGCGTGAAGCACGCGCGGTGACCCGACGCGCCTACCTCACGCGAGTCCCGGTGAAGCGCACCGTGGAGGTGCAGACCTCCTGCTCCTCCGCGTTGGCGCCGAACCCCAGGTCCCTCGTGCCGCGCAGGGAGATGGTGCCGTGGAGGGTGTCGTCCTCCAGCGACTTGTTGTCGATGAAGACGCGCAGCACGTACGTGACGACGCCGGTGTTGTCCGCCAAGGGAATGGCGCGGATGTTGATGTACTGGAACGGCCCCTTCGAGGAGTCGGTCCCCTCGAGGATGTCCGGCCGCTTGTCCTCCTCCTTCGCCTCCTCGTCGAACCAGATGGGCTCGCCGAGGTGGTTCTGGAAGGTGACGTCGGGCAGCTCCAGGCGGGTCGCGCCGAACTCGTCGGCGCGCACCGTCCACCGCTGCGTGGGGGCGAGCCCCGAGGGGCCTCCGGTCCCCGTCGTCGTCACGTCCTCCTTCCCCGTCTTGTCCGTGCACGAGTAGGGGACGGCCTGGGCGTCGGCCTCGTCCAGCACCACGTCATACGACTCCTGCTCGAACCCGCCGCAGGCCACCAGGAGCAGCACCAGCGGCAATCCCCTCGTCCTCACGTCACCCGGCATCGCGGTTCCTCCTCTGGGACTCCCGCGCGGCTCTGACCGGCCCTCCACGCGCTGGCACGCCCGCTGGCCCTCCGCAGGGGGCGGCGGGCGCCTTCATCCCGAGGCGGGGAGCAAAGCACGGCGCGGGCAGTGGGGGAACACACCCTTCACGCGGCGCGCCGGAGGGTGGGCGGACTGTCCGGCGGAGGCTCCCTCCTCGCGGAATGAGAGGCGCGCGCGGGGAGGGGTGAGTAGCTTCCTCCTGTGCCCGCCCGCCCACGGGCACGGACCTCGTATGCCCGACTCTCCGTTGCGAATCGTCACGTACAACGTCCGCTACTTCGGCCACATGCTCCGGGGCCTGGCGAGCACCATGGGCCCCAAGCGCCGCGTGGCCGCGGCCCTGGCGGCCCTGGACCCGCTGCCGGACGTGGTGTGCCTGCAGGAGGTGGAGACGACCTCGCTGCGCAGCACCATCGCCGACCGCCCCAAGCACCCCGGCCAGACGCAGCTCATGGCCTTCATGGGCCGCATGGACGAGACGTTCTCCGCCCAGTCGCGCGACATGCCCTACGAGGCGTTCTACTTCCGCGCGCACCACTACAAGCTGGGCGAGGTGTCGCTCTACACCACGGGCCTGGCGGTGCTCGTCAACAAGCGCACGCTCCAGGTGGACAAGCACAACGTGGACGCGCCCCAGTCCATCACCCACCACCACGTCCTGAGGCTGAAGGACCGCAAGCAGAGCCGCATCTGCGCGCACATGCGCCTGGTGCGGCGCGAGGACGGGCGCCCGTTCCACGTCTTCAACACCCACTTGAGCCTGCCCACGCCCTTCGCGCGGGAGTTCTGGTCCACCAAGGACAAGATGGGCTGCGGCGTCAATCAGTTGCACGAGGCGCGCAAGCTTGCGGACTTCGTGAGCACCCACTCGGACAGCGAGCCCTTCGTCGTGTGCGGGGACTTCAACTCGCCGCCGTCCTCGCCCGTGTTCCGCTACCTCACCGGCGCCGCGCGGCTGACGTGCGCGCAGGCCGCCGTGGGCCAGATTGACCCGAATGTGTCGCGCGGCTTCCCCACCGCGGGCTTCATGCACATGCGCATGCACCTGGACCACGTGTTCTCCGGCGGCGGCGTGCGCTGGCTCGACACGCAGGAGACGCATCCGTTCGGGGACCTCAAGAGCCGCTTCCACGGCCTGTCGGACCACATGCCCATCGTCGGGCGCTTCGCGCTGGACGCGCCCCCCGTCATCCTGGCGCCCCCCGTGCCCACGGTGGGGTGAGCCGGCGGCTCACGCGCGGGACTTCAGCTCGCCCTCCACCTCTTCCCACGCCTCCAGGATTTCGCGCGTGCGGCGCTCGGCCAGCTCGCGGAACTCCGGCGCCAGGTGCGCCACCTTGTCCGGGTGATAGCCCGAGATGAGCGTGCGGAAGACCTTGCGCGCCTCATCCAGCGCCATGCCCCGCTGGAGCCCCAGCAACGTCCACGCGTCCTGACGCTCGGGCTCGAGGGGACGGCTGCCCCGGGGCGGGGTGGTGTCCGGGTCCTCGGGGGCCGCGGCGTGAGGCTCGGGCGAAGGGCGGGCGCGGCTGCTCGCGGGGCGCCGGGGGGCGCGAGGGGCGGGCTCGGGGCGCTTCTTTCCGGGCCGTCTCCCGGGGTCCGGCGCGGGCACGCGCGGCGTCCATTGACTGAGCGCGTCCTCGAGGAACCACAAGTCGTCGGCGGGCAGGCCGTGCTTGCGCACCACGGCGCGCGGGTGCCCGTCCTCCAGCAGCAGGTAGCCGTTGGTGACGGCATAGGCGTCATCCCGGCTGTCGGGGTAGAGCCGGTCGGCCAGGTCACCCAGGGGGTCCCTCCACATGCCATCCGGGGTGCCCTCGTCGGCCACGAGCACCTGCGTCAACACGCGGCCGTGGAGGAACTCCAGCGTGGCGAAGGGCTCGCGCGCCTCAGGGGAGCGCATGGCGGGTCCATGACGCACCCCGGTCACGAGCAACAAGCCTCGAGTCGCGTCCACGTGGGCGAAGAGCTGCTCACGCACCTGCCGGTCTGAAAAGTAGAGGACGAACTGCACGGTGGACAACGTAGTCCGAAGTGCTCCGTCCAGACAGGGCCTCCTCGCGGCGCGCGACGAGGGTGCAGGGTGAGACAGTGCGACGAAACACCGTCTCGACGCTGGCTCGCGCTTGAGAAAGAGTCGTCCCTGCTTATGCGCTGCTGCCACCGTCACGCCTCCGAGCCCGCCCGCCCTCAGTCCCGAGCCTTCAGCCTCCCCGGCGCCACCGAGCACTACGCCGCCGAGCGGCCCATCCGCGCCGAGCATGTCCGCATCGAGCTGGAGCTCGACTTCGACCAGGGCCGAATCACCGGCCTCTGCACCACCCGCGTCTCCGCGGTCCGGCTGGTGTCCACCCTCACCTTCGACGCGGTGGACCTGGAGGTCTCGGGGGTCACCGTGGATGGGCGCTCCGCGCGCTTCTCCAACTCCGGCGCACACGTGCGCGTGGAGTTGCCCGCGCCGCTCACGCCGGGCAGCGCCGCGGAGGTCGCCATCCACTACGTGGCCCGGCCTCGCCGGGGCCTGTACTTCTGGGGTCCCGAGGCCGCGTATCCGGACCGGCCGCGGCAGGCCTGGACGCAGAACCAGGACACCGACGCGCGTTGCTGGTTCCCCTGCCTGGACACCCCCGCGCAGAAGGCCACGTCCGAGCTCATCGCCACCTTCCCCGAGGGGTTGATGGCGCTGTCCAACGGGGTGCTCGTGCTGGACCGCGTCCAGGACGGCCGCCGCACGCAGCACTACCGGATGGAGCAGCCGCACTCGCCCTACCTCATCACGCTCGCGGTGGGAGACTTCGAGGAGGTCACCGACACGGTGGGCACCGTCCCGCTGCGCTACCTGTTTGCCCGGGGCCGGCGCGAGGACGCGCTGCGCTGCGTGCGCCGCACGCCGGAGATGGTGCGGGTGTTCCAGGAGGCCACCGGGGAGCCCTTCCCGTGGAGTGGTTACGCGCAGGTGTTCCTCACCGAGTTCATCTTCGGTGGGATGGAGAACACCACCGCGACGAGCCTCACGGACTCCGTCCTCCACGACGCGCGCGCGCACGCCGACTACAACGCGGAGCCGCTCATCTCGCATGAACTGGCGCACCAGTGGTTCGGGGATCTGCTCACCTGCCGCGACTGGCCACACGGCTGGCTCAACGAGGGCTTCGCCACGTGGTTCGAGGTGCTGTGGAAGGAGCGCGCCGACGGGCTGGACGAGGCGGACCAGCATCGCCTCACCGACCTGGAGGCGTACCTGTCGGAGGTGAAGGAGCGCTATGCGCGCGCCATCGTCTCGCGGCGGTTCCACGCGCCGCTGGATGTCTTCGACCGGCACCTCTACGAAAAGGGCGGCCTGGTCCTCCACGAGCTGCGCCGCCGGCTGGGTGATGACCTGTTCTTCCGGGGCCTGCGTCACTACGTGTCGCGCCACCGCCACGGTTCGGTGGAGACGGTGGACCTGGCGCGCGCGTTCGAGCAGGCCACGGGCCACAACCTGGATGCCTTCTTCGACCAGTACGTCTTCGCGCCTGGGCATCCCGAGCTCAAGGTGGAGGTGCGCTACGAGCCCGAGGAGGCGAGGCTGCGCCTCAAGGTGAAGCAGACGCAGCGCACGGACGCGGGGACGCCGGTGTTCCGGCTGCCGCTGGATGTCATCGTCCAGACGGATGGGCGCGACGTGTTCCACAGGTTGGAGGTGACGGACGCGGAGCACTTCTTCCACCTGCCCTGTCCGTCCGCGCCCACGCAGGTTCGCGTGGACCCGCGGCGCGACGTGCTGGGGACGCTGGAGGTGGACAAGTCGGTGGGGCTCTGGATGGAGGAGTTGAGGTCCGCCCCGGAGTCGCGCGCACGGACCGAGGCGGCGAACGCGCTGGGCCGCGATGGCGGTTTCCGCGCGGTGGAGGCCCTGGGGACGGCACTGGGAGACTCGAGTTTGTTCTGGGGTACGCGCGCCGCGAGCGCCAAGGCCCTGGGTCGCATCCGAACGCCGGAGGCCCGCGCGAGGCTGCTTGCGTCCCTGCGCGCCGAGCACCCTCGTGTCCGCCGCGCGGTGGTGGCCGCGTTGGGGGAGTTCCGCCGCGACGCGGAGGTCATCGCGCTCCTGCGGGCGTTGTTGCAGTCGGGAGACACCAGTTACTTCGTTGAGGCGGAGGCCGCGCGCAGCTACGGCAAGTTGAGGGCGTCGGATGCGCTGACGGTGCTGGAGACCACGGCGACGCGTTCGTCGTTCCAGGATGTCATCGCGGTAGGGGCGATGGACGGGCTCGCGGAGTCGCAGGACCCCGCGGCCTTCGCGTTGGTGGAGGCGCGCACGGCGTATGGCCAGCCGCCGTTCCTGCGCCGGGCGGCGACGCAAGCGGTGGCGAAGCTGGCGGAGGTGGCGGGGAGGCAACGCGAGGCGGTGGACCTGCTTTCGGAGCTGCTCCGGGACCCGATGTTCCGGGTGCAGATGGGCGTGTTCGAGGCGGCGCGGACGCTCGGGGACCGGCGCATCATCGGCGCGCTGGAGTCCACGCCGCTGAGCGACGTGCGAGCCCGGCGTGCCGCGCGGGAGACGGTGCGCGCACTGCGCGAGGGCGAGCCGCAGGCGCGTGAACTGGCCGCGCTGCGTGAGGAAGTGGATGCGTTGAAGGAGGTGACGCGCGCGATGCGCGAGCGGCTGGAGGTGCTCACGCCGTCGCGCGTCGCCGAGAAGTCCACGGCCCGGCGCGCGAAGACCTCTGGCAAGAAGGCCTCCACGGCTCGCGAGAAGCCCACCAGCGGCGGGGCCCGTGTCGCGAAGGCCCCCAGCCGGCAAGCGCCCACGGCTCGCAAGAAGGCGGGCAAGCCCGGCAACGGGGGACGTCGTCGGTAGGTCCGGTTCACCCGGACGCTCCGGCGCGCGGGATTCCACGCGCGCTGGGGTGTTCGCGGACGACGGACCGAACGCGCATCATGCGCTCGTGAGCGAGCATCGCTCTCGGGAGCTTGAGCTCGCCTCGCTTGCCCCGATAGCGGCCTCGGCCGCGTGACAAGAGAGACACACGGAGAGATGGCGCTGTTGTCCGTGATGGCCCCGGGCATCGGCATTCCCCAGGACGAACAGGCGCTGTTGTTCGAGCGATACTTCCGAGCCCGCAGAGTCTCCGCGCGCTCGCAGGGTGGCCTGTGTATCAGCCGAGACACCCCCGCCGACGCCCCGTCCACTGAAGCTCCGCCACCCCTCGTTTCGAAAGAACTACAGCCACGGCTGTCCACCACTCGGCATCCCGTGGGCTTTTCCGCCTGGATTCACACGCTGCGGGCGCTGGCATGACGGCTGCTTTTCAAGAAGCCCGAGGCCGAAACCAAGAGGAGCAGACACATGACCCCGGAGACTCCAGCCTGGACGCGCGACAACGACGGTTGGCTCGTCCGCGTAAAAGTGGGCGGACGCATTCAAGAGGTCCGCTGCAGCACCGAGAGTCAGGCGCGCTACATCGCGGGCGTGCTGGCCCTGAACCCACCGCAGCCCTCGAAGCTGCGCAACTGAGGCAGCCCCCGTGCTCCGCGGCTCAGCGCTCCGCCCGAGGATTGCGCCGGACGACTTCGCCGTTCAGGACGTTGGCGAAGCCCACCCAGGCCAGGTAGGGCGCCACCAGCCACGCCGCGGGCCGGTCCACCTCGCGCGTCGCCGCGACGTACGCGCCGATGCTGCCCAGCAAGGCCACGTTGTCCACCAGCGCCCGGCGCGGCTGGTGGCGCCCGAAGAAGAGCCAGGACCAGGCGGCGTTCAACCCCAGTTGCACGCCCCACCACCCCAGGGCTCGCGAGCGCGCGGCCCCCGAGGGCGCGGTCCACACGCGCCAGCCCGAGAGGGCGATGAGCCCATACAGCACCGTCCACACGGGAGCGAAGAGCCGGGGCGGAGGTTGGAAGGGCGGCTTGCGCAGCCGCCGGTACCACCAGGTGTTGGCGGTGCTGTGCCGGGCGCCCAACCACGCCGTGCCCGCGGTGAGCGCGCTGAAGGCACCCAGCGCCACCACGGCCTCGGTGCGCAGCGTGGGATTGAGTGCGATGCGCTTCACGGGCCCCAGCCCTCTTCGAGTCGACGGTTCCCACGAGGTGTGCATGCGAAGCTCCGGGTCGCGCGGTGCGCCAATGTTCGCTGCAAGGTGGTGACGGCGCGCATCGCTGGCCACCCCGTTGACTGTTGACGGTTGCTCGCTCTATCGAGACCCTGGGGAGGAACGACATGGAGAGTGCGGAGGGAGTCCTCGACTTCTGGTTTGGTCAACCTGCGGACCCGGTCCGCAACCCCGCCTGTATCCGGCCTCGCGCGGTGTGGTTCGAGCGAGACCCGGCATTCGACGCGGAGTGCCGGGAGCGCTTCATGGAGCTTCATGAGCGCGCGGCGGCCGGAGAGCTGTGCCACTGGCGCGACGAGCCGCGAAGCTGCCTGGCGCTGCTCCTGCTGCTGGACCAGGTGCCTCGCAACCTCTTCCGAGGGACACCTCGCGCCTTCGCCACGGATGCACGTGCGCGCGCGGTGGCGCGTCACGCGCTGGCGCGGGGCCTGGACCTGACGCTGCCCTCCGTGTGGCGCTGGTTCATGTACCTCCCCTTCGAGCACAGCGAGGAGCTCCACGACCAGCGGCTGTCCGTCTCCCTCTTCCAACTGCTGACGATGCACCACTCCGGCAGCGATGAGTCGCTGGGCTGGGCACGCCGGCACCTGGTCGTCATCGAGCGCTTCGGACGCTTCCCGCACCGCAACATCGCGCTGGGACGCACCTCGACGCCCGAGGAGGCGCGCTTCCTCCAGGAGCCCGGCTCGTCCTTCTAGCCTGCCCGCCCTTTTCGCGGACGGGCCGCTCGTCCCAACACTGGAACAGTCCCCCTTCCGCGTCCATGGGCAGGCGAGCGTCCCGGCGCTCGACTCCGGACGTGACACCGGAGCGTCACTTCAGTGTAGTCAGGGCCGCGAGGGCATCCATCCGGCCGGGGAGATGCCTCGCGCGGCGGCGGCTGGGCTAGTGTGGCAGCCCACGCATTCCTCGTGAGGGGCCGTGGCAGGGGACACCTGGAAAATCATCCGGCTGCGCTGGCGTGAACACGGGCTGCTGATGCTGGGCGTGGCCGTGTTGTCCACCGCGCTGGCGACGCTGGCCTGGTGGGGCGGGTGGCTCCATGACCTGGAGCGCGGCGCCTATGACCAGGCGCTCACGCGCTTCACCGGCGGACGCGGGGTGTCGCCGAACGTGTCCGTGGTGGTCATCGACCAGTCGAGCCTGGACGGCATCCGCGCCAACGAGCGCTACACGCTCAACTTCGGAAGCTGGCCCTACAGCCGCAACCTGTGGGCCCGCGTGGTGGAGCAGTTGGAAGCGGAGGGAGCTCGCGCCGTCGTCTTCGACGCGGTGATGGACGAGCGCTCCTCCGACGAGTCCACGGACCTGGCCCTCGCCGAGGTGCTGCGCGACACACGCGTCCCGTTCTTCCTGGGCGTCTCCACCAACGCCAACGCCCAGTCCCTGCCGCGCGTGGACTTCACCGCCACGCCCGCCTCCGCGCTCGCGCCGCCGCCCTCGCGCACCGCCGCGCCCGTGGCCTCCGCGCAGGACGACTCCCTGCCCCAGGAGGCGCTGCCCTCCAGCGCCACCTCGGAGAGCTTTCCCTCCGACACGGGCGGCGAGTTCGGCGGCACGCACGACGACAAGGCGCTCGCGTCCGTCACGCCCGAGCAGTTCGCCCATGCGCTCGCCTATCCCATCCACATGCGCGGCGTGGAGCCCCCCGTGTTGGAGGGCCCGGACTTCGAGGGAGAGCCGTCCGCGCCCGCCTCCGAGAAGCATGACCACGTGAGGCGCCGTCCTGTCCCGCCCATCCCCGTGCTGGTGGGCGCGGTGGATGGCTTCGGACTGGTAGACACGGAGACGGACCCCGACGGCTTCATGCGGCGCACGCGCTTCGCCTACACGGACGGCGTCAACACCTACCCGACGCTCCCGCTGCGTGTCGTCGCGGGCCTGTATGACGCGAACGAGGTGACGCTCGCGCGAGGGAAGTTGCGGGTGGGAACCCGGACCTACGCGGTGGACTCGGACGGTGGCGCGGCCATCGACTACGGCGGCGGTGAGCTGCACGAGCGCTTCCACACGGTGCCGCTCTTGGAGGTGCTCGACGGGTGGGTGCGGCGGGAGAACGGGCAGCCGTCGGGACTTCCCTCCGAGGCCATCCGCGGCAAGGTGGTGGTCATCGGTGGAACCGCGTTGGGACTGGGCGACATCAAGGCCACGTCCTTCCGCGCGGAGGTCCCCGGAGTCATGAAGCAGGCGGCGGTGTTGGACACGCTGCTGGGCTCGGGCCGCTTCATCACCCGGACGCCGCTGGCGGTGGACGTGTCGCTCACGCTGGTGGTGGCGCTGCTCTCGGTGGTGCTGTTGATGACGACGCGCTGGCTACCGCTGGAGATCTTCTGGCCCGTGGCGCTGCTGCTGGGCATGCACCTGGTGACGGGGCGCTTTCTCTCCTCGGGGACCCACGTGTTGACGGCGCTGCCCTCCATGGCGGGCCTCCTGGCCAGCGTCGCGGCGGTGGCATTCAACCACCTGGTGGCCAACCGCGAGACGGAGTTCGTGCGCGCCGCGTTCAGCCGCTTCATGGAGCCCAAGCTCGTGGAGCAGATGATTTCCGAGCGCAAGCTGCCCCGGCTCGACGGGGAGAACGTCGAAATCAGCGCCTTCTTCAGCGACATCCGCGGCTTCTCCACCTTCAGCGAGCGCTTCAAGGAGGACCCGCGCAGCCTGGTGCGCATCCTCAATACGTATCTGACGCGGGTGAGCGGCGCGCTGCTGAAGGAAGGGGGATGCCTGGACAAGTACATCGGCGATGCCGTGGTGTGCTTGTTCGGCGCGCCCATGCGCCAGGACGACCACGCGGTGCGCGCGTGCCGGGGAGCGCTGGCGGCCAAGGCGGAGGTGGACAAGATGCGCGAGGAGTTCCGCGCCAAGGGACTGCCGGATGTCTACACGCGCATCGGCGTCAACTCCGCGGTGAACTTCGTGGGCAACTTCGGCAGCGAGCAGCTCTTCAGCTACACGGCCATCGGCGATGGGATGAACCTGGCCGCGCGGCTGGAAGGCGCGAACAAGGCGTATGGCTCCGTCATCATGATTGGCCCACGCACATACGAGCTGGCGCGCGAGCACATCGAGGTGCGGGAGCTGGACCGCGTGCGGGTGGCCGGGAAGACGGAGGCCGTCACCGTGTACGAGCTGCTCGCGCTCAAGGGCGGCCTGGATGCGCACAAGCGGGCCACGGTGGAGCGCTACCAGGAGGCGCTGGCGCTCTACCGTGAGGCCCGGTTCGACGAGGCCGCGTCGAGATTGGAAGCACTCAAGGCGGACGCTCCGGACGATGGGCCCACGCGGGCCTTGCTGGAGCGTTGCCACAAGTACGCCAAGGCGCCGCCGCCGGACTTCGACGGCGTGGCGAGCCTGGACAAGTGAGCGGGAAAGGAGTCGAAGCGCGATGAGGACGAGAACGAGAGCGGCCTGGGCCGCGGTGATGCTGGCGCTGGGGGTGCCCGGCGTGGCCTCGGCCGTGGCGGTGGGGGGCTCGCTGTATGTGAAGGCCAAGAACACACGGGTGATGGAGAGCCCGTCGCCCACGGCCAACGCGGTGGTCATCCTCCAGCCGGGTGAGCAGGTGAAGTGGGAGGGCGCGGACACCAAGAACAAGCAGTGGCACAAGGTGAAGACCTCCGCGGGGAAGCGGGGCTTCGTGTTCCAGTCGAACCTGTCCACCACGGCGCCCAACATGGAGCTCGTCGTCGAGGACAAGGACAAGCGCAAGGTGAACCCCGCGGGCTTCGTCGCCAGCGGCGCCGCGGTGAAGGCGCTCAGCCCTGGCGCCATCGAGTACGGCAACAAGAAGGGCGGCAGCCACAAGCAGGCCGTGGCGCAGCTTCAGCAGCTCGAGAAGACGGCCAAGGAGGTCTCGACGGCGGACATCGCGCGCCACGCGGCGGAGGCCGGGCTGTTCCCGGTGGTGGGTGAGTCCGCCACGGCGAAGACGGGTGGGGCCAAGGGCAAGTCGAAGGGAGGCTCGTGATGAAGACGCGCTGGAAGGCGTGGGCCTTCGCGGGCCTGGGCATGATGACGGTGTCATGCAAGGGCATGACGTTGGACCAGGTGGCCCAAGGTGTCGGGCAGGTGGTCGACAACTCCGTGGCGTCGCAGAAGCAGCGCGACGAGTGCAAGAAGCTCGACGTGGAGCCCACGGTGAAGGAGGAGTACGCCATCGGCAGCGCCATGGCGGTTCACTGGGTGCAGAGCGGTGGCGGCCTGATGGCCGAGGGCACCAAGGGTACCGGGGTCCACTCCGTCCACGAGTATCTCAACACCGTGGGGAAGAACCTGGGCGCGCAGTCCGCGAGGCCCACGCTGGAGTGGACCTTCGGCGTGCTCAACGACGACAAGAACTTCAACGCGGTGTCGACGCCCGGCGCCTACGTCTTCGTCACGCGCAAGCTGCTCTCGGAGCTGGACAACGAGAGTCAGCTCGCGGGCGTGCTGGCGCACGAGATTGCTCACATCGTGCTCAAGCACTCCATCAAGCAATACAACTCCGCCAAGGTGAGCCTGTGCCAGGTGGCCGTCACGTTGGAGAAGAACGTGCCCGGCTCGGGGCAGCTCATCGCCGCGGGGGGAAGTGGTGGCAACCTGGACCTGGACAGCGACTCAGCGCTGCTCGGCAACTTGACGGAGAAGGTCATCGGGCTCGCCGAGAGCGGCAATGACCGCGAGCAGGAGTACGCCGCGGACAAGATGGCGGTCCGGATGATGATCTCCGCGGGCTATGACCCGAACGAGTACCGCGCGCTCCTGCGCAAGACGGAGGACGCGTCCGGCATCGGCTCACGCCACCCGAAGAAGGAGGACCGCGAGAAGCGCATCGTCGCGTTCCTCGATGGGATGAAGGCGCGGGATGGGGAGTTCACCGAGCTGTCGCTGGAGGGACTGAGCAGCCCGCCCCTCAAGCCGGAGCTCGTCTCCGCCGTGCAGGGCGCGAAGCGAAGCGGCGTGGCGAAGGACTCGAAGTAGCGATACCGGGGCGCCCTTTCGCGGGCGCCCCGTTCAAGGCCAGCTCAGCGCGCGGCGGCCTGGCTCAGCGCGCGGTGCACGGCCTCGAGGGCCTTGCGCGCCTCGAGCAACTCGGCGCGCTCGGCGGTGAGCGAGGCCACCTGCTGGGCCAGCACATCCCGCTCGCCCTGGAGCGCTTCCACCGCGCGGCGCAGCGAAGTGGACTCGTCCTTGGCGGACTCGAGCTCACCCGCGAGACGCTCCTCCTCGGCGAGGCTGTCCACGAGGGCCTGCTTGCCCCGCGACACCTCCTCCTCGAGCGCCTCGTGCTCCTTCGCGGACGCCTGGAGCGCCTGCCGGTTCTCCTGGAGGGACAGGAGCGCCTCGTCACGCTCACCCTCGAGCGCGGCCAGCTCCCGCTCCAGGTCCGCCAGCAACTTCACGCGGCCTTCCATCTCCGACGACAGCCGGCGCGCCTCATCCATGCGCAACCGCGCTTCCTCGGTGGCCTTCTCCGCCTGACGGCGCGCCACTTCCAGCTCCTGCGTGAGCGCGAGGTTGGCGGCCTTCACCTTCACCAGCTCCGCCTGGAGGTGGGTGATGCGCTCCACCGCGCGCTGACCCGCCTCGGCCACGGTGGCCGGCAACGGCTCTGGACGCGGATTCTCACGCACCGCCTTGAGCCGGGCCTTGAGCCGCTCACGGCGAGCCTCGGAGTCATCCACGGCCTCTTCTCGCGGCGGCATGGGCGTCTGCACTTCCACCTCCTGGGGCGGAGCCTCGACGCGAGCCACCGGCTCGGCGACCATCGCGGTGACCTGCGGAATCGAAGCGTGCGTCATGGGGTGGGCCTCCATCGAGTGCCCGGCCACGAGACCGTCCAGGTGGAACGCCGCCGCGGGCGGCGCCGCGAAGGTGACAGGTGCCTCGTCCACGCCTTCATCGAACCGCGCGGCCTCCGGCTCCGGCGACGCATACGTGAGGGGCTCGGCGACCTGCGCGGTGAACACCGGCTCGCGCACGGCCTGCGCACGCGGGGGCTCGGCGGCCAGGGCGGCCTCCATCGCCTCGGCGGCGGAGGGGCGCGGGGCGCGGGCGCGCTCGACGCGGTTGCGGACCTCCGCGGACAGGTCTGCGGCGGGGGGCTCGGCCGGGGCCTGCGGCTCCGGGGACTCGGCGGGGGCCGAGGATTCGGCCGATTCGGCGACGCCCGTGAACGCCCCCAACCGGAGGCGCGGCTTGGCGCGAGACACGTTTTGTTCGAAGGCTTTCTTCATCATGTCGAATCTCAGCCGGCCTGCTGGGAGCCCTTCTTCGCGGTGGCGGCCGCCGCGGCGACGAGACGGGGCAGGACGTTGTCAATCATGGCCTGGATATCCGCCGCGCCCTTCGACGTGGGGTCCGCGACGAAGACGGGACGGCCCTCGCTCGAGGCCTGGGCGAACTTGGTGCACTGCCGGATGATGGTCGGCAGCAGGAACTCCGGGTAGTGCGTCTGGAGCGCCTCCAGCGCCTCCTTGGCCAGCTTGAAGGTGGCGTTGAAGGAGTTGACCACGATGTAGACGTGGTCGAGCACGTGGTTCAAATCCTCCTCCAGGCTCTGCACCGTCTCGAAGAGGAGCTTGAGGCCGTGGAAGGAGAGGAAGTCCGCGAGCACGGGGACGAACAAGTCGTTGGCCGCCATGAGCGCGTTGAGGTTGAGCAGGCCGAAGGACGGCGGGGCGTCGAAGACGATGACGTCGTACTGCGCTTCCACTTCCTTGAGGGCGTTGCGCAGCTTGAACTCGCGGCCGGCCATGGGCATCAGCGAGAGGTCCATGGTGGACATGCTGAGGTTGGACGGGACGAAGTCCAGGTTGGGCAGCGAGGACTTCTGGATGACCTGGGCCAGCGGCGTCTTGCGCACCAGCACGTCGAGCAGCGTCTTCTCGAACTCCTCGCCCTCGTAGCCCAGGCACTTGGTGGCGTGGCCCTGGCTGTCCAGGTCGATGAGGAGGACCGAGTAGCCCAGCTCCGCGATGCGCCAGGCGTAGGACGTGGAGAGGGACGTCTTGCCGGTGCCGCCCTTGAAGTTCAGGAAGAGCTGGCGGCGGTGGCCTATCTTGTCCGGGAAGCGGTTGAGCGTGGCGCGCAGGTCCCAGACGTCATCGGGCGTGTAGAGGTCCTTCCTCGCGTCCTCCGGGATGGTTTTCGGAGACACGCCGAGCATCTCGGCCACCTGCTTCGAGCTGTATGTCGGCGCTTCCATGAACGACCCTTCGTAAGACGTACGGGACGGATACCTTGCCTCAAGCGGCGAAGTATTTGTGCCCCCTTCGGACCACGGTTCCCCGAGCAGACAGCAGGGTGAGTGCCTCCTGGGCGAGCTCCACGGGGGCCCCCAGGGCCGCCGTCAGCTCGGCGAGCGAGCGTCCGCGAACGGCGACGCGGACCTCGTGGAGCATCTGGCCACAGAGTGCCTCGACAGGCGAGGCGCCCGGACGGCCCGAGGGGGGGCGGGCCTCGGCGCGGGCCGAAGCAGGCGCGGGGGCTGGAGCCTGGGCCTGCGGAGGCTGGGGCGCCGGAGCCCCCATCGCCACCAGGGCCGCCTGGACAGGCGACAGACGAGCGGCGCTCGGAGCCCGGGGGGGATGCTGGGGCGCAACGGGGGCGGCGCCCTGCCGCGCGCCCGCGTTGGCTGGGGCGGAGGCTGCGTGCGCGGGGCCCGCGGAGACCATCATCCGAATGCTCGAGGCACCCGCGAGGCTCGGAGGCGCCCCCTGCGCGGAGGCGGCCGACGTCCCAGCGGCGTGCATGCCACCGGGAACCATCGGCTGAGCAGCAGCGCCCGCGACGGCGGCGCCCCGCTGCGCGGCACCTGCGACCGCCATGGGCTGCGCCGCACCAAGTGTGCCCCGCTGAACGGAGCCCGCCGCCGCCATGGGCTGCGCCGCACCGGCGACACCCGCCTGAGCAGCCGTGGTCATCCTCTGCGCCGCGCCAGCAACGACCACCTGCGCGGCACCACCCACGCCCTGCGCAGTCATCCGCTGCGCCGAGCCGGCAACAACCACCTGCGCGGCACTCACTCCCTGCGCCACACCAGAAGCGGCGGCCTGCGCGGAAGTCATCCGCTGCGCCGAGCCGGCAACAACGACCTGCGCGGCACTCACTCCCTGCGCCGTGCCCACAGCGCCGCCCTGCGCGGCACCCACGGCCACGGGCCGCGACGCCTCCTCCAGCCGCGCTCGAACGGGCTTCACGGGCAACGTCGCCAGCCGTCGAATCTCTCGGCGCCGGTGCGTCTCGTCCAGCGCCACCACGGAGGACACGTCCTGCCCCAGGATGCGCGACAGGCTCTGCGCCGCGGACTTGCGCACGCGCGGCTCGCGGTCTCCCAGCGCCTCCAAGAGCAACGCGCGAGCGTTCTCCCCGCTCCCAGCTCCCAGCGCGAGCGCCGCCAACGAGCGGACCTCCGGGTCCGTGTCGTGAATCGCCTCTTCACCCAGCCGCCGCGCCGTCTCCCCTTCCAACCCCAACGCCAACAACGACGCACGCCGCCGGACCGAACGGTCCGGGTCCTTCATCGCCTGCGCCAGATGCGGCGCCGCGTCCCGAGGCGCCAGCGTCAACAACGCCTTCAACGCCGCGATGCGAACCTCCGGCACCGGCGACACCAACAGCGGCGACACCACCTGCGCACCCTCATCCCTGCACAACGCCGCGAACGCCTGGAGCAGCGCCACCTGCGCCACCGGATCCGACTCCGCGTGCAACGCGCTCGCGAGCGCCGGAGCCGCCGCCGGCTGCGACAGCGCCTTCAACCGCTCGGCGGCGCGAACCCGCGCGGCCGAATCCGGCGCGGACAACTCTCGCACCGAGAATCCAAAAAGCGTCTCGTCCGTCGCCACCCCCAACCCACCCTGCCCCGACAACTCCGCGAGCTGCGCGGCGCTCACCCCCAACCGCCCCGCCTGGAGGAACCGCTGCGCCTCGCGCGCCACCGGCGACAACCCCTCCAACAACGGCGCGAGCAACTCCGGCTGCGCCACCGCCCCCGGCTCCACGGACACCGAAGCCTTCGCCACCAGCGCCTCGAGCGGCACCGCCACCGCTCGCGCGGGCACCTTCACCGAAGGCCCCACCCGGCTCGTCTCTCCGTGCAGCAGCGCCTCGCTGCGCAGCTGCGAGATGAACGACGCCAGGTCGAACCCCAGGTCGTCGTCCTCCGCGTCGCGCACCTGCGTGGACGTACGCAGCCGGCTCGCATCCAGCAACCGGTCCATGAGCTGGTCGCGCTCACCCCGCAGCGCCTGCGTCAGCCGCACGGCCTCCTCGCGCTCGGCCTGGGCCCGCCTGGCGCGAACCTCCAGCTCCGCCACCTCGCGGCGCAACTCGAGCTCCCGCTGGTGCTTCTCGCCCAGCTCCCGCTTGAGGTGCTCCATCTCCTCGCGCGTCGAACCCAGCTCGCTGAGCAGCTGCTCGGCGCGCGCCTCGAAGTAGACAATTTTCTCGAGCGCGCTCTTGAGTAGCGCGTCCGGACGCTCGTCGCTCACGACCTCAACGGCCCTCCCCGCGAGGCAGCGCGGTGCATCCCCGACCCACCGGGGGGCGCCCACCCTACGTCAGACGTCCCGCCTTCGTAAACCACGGAAACACCAGGGCTTTTCCGTGAACTCCGGGCCTGTCCATTGACAACGCCGCGCAGGCCGATTTTTCGGCCCCGAGCGCAAACCCCGCGCGCGCCACCTCCCCCCCGTCCCCCCCGCCTCACCACCACCCCGAGTGCGGCCGTCCAGGCGGGCACGTCCACCACCCGACGTCCGCGCAGTGAACCGCGCGCGAAGCACCGCGCACGCCGTCCATCGCTCCAGGTGAATGCACCCTCACCCGTGCGCCGGGCTTCATACCGAGTGATCCACGCGAAACGTTCGCGGGCCGGATTTTCGGCCTCGCGCGGCGATGCAAGCACGCACCATGGCCTCGCCGCCCACCGACGAAACCCCACGCGCGAAGCCCGCCCCACGCGCCCTTCCCCACGCATCCGGCGAGGCCTTGAAGCCCCCCCGTTTTCAAGCGCTTTCGCACGCCCTTCCGGATGCACCGGAATGTCAGACCCCACCCGTAGTCTGTGTTCCACGAGGCACCGAACCCGCAGTCACTTCTCCCCGGAACCTCTCCGCCTGAGCGCGGGGGGTGAAGCCCTCTTTTCGACAGGTTTCCGCACGCCATGGAACAACGACTGGCCACCATCATTGGAAATGCAGTTCGCGCGGCGCGGCAGCGGCTGGAGCTCACCCAGGCCGATGTGGCCGAGCGCGTGGGCATCGCCACCGAGGTGTACGGACGGCTGGAGCGAGGCCACATGCTCCCCAGCGTCCGCACGCTGAGGAAGCTGTGTCTGGTTCTCAACTGCTCGTCGGACGTGCTGCTCGGCATGTCCGGCGTCGAAGGCGCTCCCGCCCTCGCCGAGGACCCGCCCGAGTACCGCGAGCGTCCCGAGGTCCGCCGGCTGCTTCGCACCGTTCGCAAGCTGGATGCGCCTCAGCTGCGGCTGTTGGGGCAGGTCGCTCACGCGCTCGAGTCGTGAGCGCGGACAGGCCGCCCGCGACGCGCTGCTTCCTCACGGAGGCCAGCGCCGAGCGGGCGGAAGGCAGACACCGGGGCGGGGTGGACCCGGGTTGAGATGGATTGGGGGGACGACGCTTGAGGTTGCGCGTTTACGCAAGCGCTTGGCGCATGGAATGAAGCAGCCAGAAAGGGCCGGGCCTACTTTCGCCCTCCATGAATCGCCCCCTCGCCGCCCCCACTCTCGATTTACCGCAGCTCGCGGTGCACGCGTTGTGGTGGGCCTGGCTCCCCGCCTTCTTGTGGAGCTGGGATGCCCTGGGCGTCTGGGGCCGAGTAGGGATGTGCGTGGTGGGCTGGGCGGTGTTGTTCTGGAACTACGCCGTGCTGCACAACCACATGCATGTCTCCATCGCGCGCCCCCGGCCGCTGCACTGGCTCTTCTCCAGGACGCTGGGGATGGCGTGTGGGTTCCCCTACCGGGGCTACTTCATCCACCACTTCAACCACCACCGCTTCAACGACGGCCCCGGGGACTGGGGCCAGCGCCGTCCGGGTGAAGGGGCCCTGCGCTACTGCCTGCGCTCGGCGCTGACCCCGTGGTTCTGGCCCTTCGAGGCCGTGGCCAACGTGTGGCGTTGGGCCCGCCGGCACCACCAACGCACGGAATTGGTCCTCGACTTCCTCATCGTGGACGGGGCCCTCCTGGCGGTCATCATCTGGAGGCCCGCGCTGGGCCTGGCCTGGTGGGGCGTGCTCCTGGTGGGACAGCTCTGCATCCACTGGCTCAACCTGGCGGCCCACTTCGAGACGGACTCCACCCAGCGCGGCGCCCTGGGCACGACGTCCACCTCCCGTCTGTACAACCTGTTCTTTTTCAATGCGGGTTACCATCAAGCCCACCACCTGAAGCCCCAGGCGCCCTGGCGGGTGTTGCCGGGCATGACGCAGGAGCTGTCCGGGAAGGCACTGGTGCGTCCGGAACTGGTGACGTCCCAGGCCCCCATCAATCCCTTGTGGGTGGTCAAGGTGGCGAAGCGCTATTCTGCCGAGCCGTGCGATCGGCAGACGGCGTCGACGATTACTTCCAGGACCCACTCGGCCGTTATCTAGTCGGGGAGGGATTCCTTCACTGGTACGCCTCGGCGGACCTGTGCGGCTTCATCCTGTGGGGCCGCCCGTCCGAGGCCCACGTGCGGCGGCTGGTGCACGTGCTCGACGTGGAGCTGGCCCCCGCGGCGCCCCATGCCTCGCTGGTGGACGCGCGCCGGCTGGAGGCGGCGGACCCCGCGGCCTTCGCGGTGCTCGTGAAGTACATGCAGGCGCGCGAGAAGTCCTTCAGCGTCTCCGTGCAACGCCAGGCGTTGGTGCGTCCGGAGGGCGTGGCGGGCGCGGTGGTGGGCGGCTTCTACACGCTGCTCACCGGGGCCTATCCGAGCAAGGTGTTCACCGACCCGACGTCCGCGCTGACGTGGCTGGGCCAGCCCGAGAGCCGGGCGGCGCCGCTCGTGTCCAAGCTCAATGACCTGGTCGCCGAGGCCACCGGCCAGTCTCCGCTCCTGCGCGAGCTGCACCAGGTGATGAAGGGCAAATTGCCGGACATCCACCTGACGGAGGTGGCCCGCGAGATGGGCATGTCCGAGCGCACGCTCCAGCGGCGGCTGAAGGAGGCCGGCACGTCCTTCCAAGCGGAGCTCAACGCCGTGCAGGTGCGCATGGCGCAGGCGCTGCTCCTGGAGACGGACATGAAGCTCACCGCCGTCGCGGTGGAGGTGGGCTGCGCGTCGCTCCAGCACTTCAGCAGCCTGTTCCGGAAGCTCGTGGGGGACTCGCCCAGTTCGTGGCGCGAGCGCCAACAGGGCGGAGCCTCCTCCGACGGCTCCCTCCGCGTTCCCACCGACACCACCGAGCCGCCCGCGCGTCCCCGCGTGGACGAGTAACCCCTTCCGGGCCTACTGCAGGGCGCGCCGCGCCGCCGGGCGCGAAATCTGCCGCGCCACGTAGGCGCGCAGCACCGGGAAGTCCTCGAGCAGCCCCATGCTCGCGCCCCAGTTGAGGATGGACGCCATCACCACGTCGGCCGCGGTGAAGCGCTCCCCGACGATGAAGCTTCTCGCGCTGAGCTTCTCCTCCAACATCCGCGCGATGTCCGTGAAGCGCTTCTTGCCGCGCTCGGCCTCGCCGGGCACCCGGTCGCTCTCCGGCAGGAAGCGGCTGTGCGCGGAGTACGCGGACAAGGGCGGCTCCATGGTGGCCATGCAGAACATCATCCACTGGTAGTACTCGGCGCGCTCCACCGTGCCCGCCGCCGGCGCGAAGCCCTTCTCCGGGTACTTGTCCGCCACGTGCAGCAGGATGGCCGCCGATTCGAAGATGGCGTGCCCGTCATCCTCCAGCGCGGGCATGGAGCCCATCGGGTGGATGCGCAGGTACTCGGGGCTCTTGTGCTCGCGCTGATGCACGTCCACCGGCACCAGCTCGTAGGGGACCCCCAGCTCCTCAAGCAACCAGCGGGGCCGGGTGGCTCGCGTGTTCTGGGCGAAGTAGAGCTTCATCGTCGTCATCGGCGCTCCGAGGTATGGCGCTTGAGCCGGCGAGCCTTGCCCAGCCGCGAAGCGCCCCGAGACTTTCGCATCCCACCCTTCTTCGTGGGTGGGGGGACTATCGGATCCGGGCACACCGCGCGCAGCTTGCACGCCCGGCACTCGGCCCCACTCCACACCGCCTCGTAGAGGGCTGTCACCCGGTCGATGACGTCGAAATCCTCCGTCACGAAGCCCAGCTCGAAGTTGCGCACCGCGTCGCCCTTGGCGCCCAGGCCCGCGCCCGTGAGGTTGGCACTCCCCAGGTAGGCCCACGCGCCATCCACCACCACCGCCTTGAAGTGCACGCGCGGGCAGACCTTCAGCTCCAGCCCTCCGGCCACCAGCCGCGCCCGGGCATCGAACGCCGCGCGGAACGGGCGGCTGGGCAATTCCGCGTGCAACAGCCGCAGCGACAGCCCCTTCGCCGCCAGCCCATCCAACACCTCCACCAACGGCACGAAGCGACCCTTCGACTCCACGTACATCGCCTTCACGTTCGCCGTCGCCAACCACACCGACTCGCGCGCGTGCAGCAGCTTCTCCAGCACCACCTCCCGGTACAGCTCTCGTCCGGACAGCAGCTCCGCCTGGATGGGTCGCATGCGCCCATTCTCACACATTCACCCACCACCCTCCAGGGGCCCCTCTGTGTCCAACTCCGGAAACTGACCTCCAGTCACTTGACGACTGACCGGGAGTCACTTAGCAATGACCCATGGTCAGCAATCTGGGCGCGAAGGAGGGGCGGGCGGGGCCGCTGCGAGCGCGCAAGGACGAGGACAAGGAAGCGCGGCGGCGGCTGCTGCTCGACGAGGCCCTGGCGCTCTACGCGGCCACCTCCTACGCGGAGGTGAAGATGGCGGACGTGGCGGAGCGGGCCCGGCTGGCCAAGGGGACGGTGTTCCTCTACTTCCCCACGAAGGAGGCGCTGTTCCTCGCGCTGCTGGAGGACCTGCTCTTCGCCTGGTTCGAGCGGCTGGAGGTGAAACTCGCCGCGCCGGATTCAGAGTGGACGGGGGCGTGGCTGGCGCGCACGGTGGCCGAGTCGCTGGAGGGCGAGACGTCCCTGACGCGGCTGCTCGCGCTCCTGCAGACGGTGCTGGAGCAGAACGTGTCCGTGGAGCAAGCGCGGCGGTTCAAGGAGCGGCTGTTGGAGGCGCTGTCGCGCACGGGCGTGACGCTGGAGGCGAAGCTGTCCTTCCTGCGGCCGGGCGAGGGCGCGCGCTTCCTGGTGCATCTGCACGCGCTGGTGACGGGCCTCAGGCAGATGGCGGACGTGGCCCCCGTGGCGCGCGAGGTGCTGGCCGCCGAGCACATGGCGCCGTTGCGCATCGACTTCACCGCCGAGCTGACGGCGGCGCTCACCACCCTTCTGCGCGGGCTCGAGGCCCGCTGAAACACCCCACCCCAGGAGCAAGCCATGCTGGAGCTCGTGCCCGCTGTCCCCGAGTCGAAGCCCGAGGTCGACGTCTCGCGCATCCAGGCCGTGTTCGAGGCCCAGCGCGCGCACCGTTGGACGATGTCGCGCACGACGGCGGCCGAGCGCATCTCCCGGCTCAAGCGGCTGCGCGAGGCCATCATCGCGCGCCGGGGTGAGCTGGCGGAGGCCATCCACCGGGACTTCCGCAAGCCGGCGCTCGAGGTGGAGCTGACGGAAATCCACCCCACGCTGGAGGAGCTGAACCACACGGTGAAGCACCTGTCGTCGTGGATGAAGCCCACGCGCGTGGGCACGCCCCTGCTGCTGGCGGGTTCGTCCTCCCACGTGCGCTACGAGGCGCGCGGCGTGGTGCTGATTCTGGCGCCGTGGAACTACCCCTTCCAGCTGATGATGGCGCCGCTCATCGCGGCCCTCTCCGCGGGCAACACCGTGGTGTGCAAGCCCAGCGAGAAGACGCCGAACACGTCGCGCTTCCTGGCGCGGCTGGTGCGGGACATCTTTCCGGAGAACGAGGTGGCGCTGTTCGAGGGCGGCGCGGAGACGGCGGAGGCGCTCCTGGAGCTGCCGTTCGACCACATCTTCTTCACGGGCAACCCGCGCATCGGCCGCAAGGTGATGGAGGCGGCGGCGAAGCACCTGACCAGCGTGACGTTGGAGTTGGGTGGCAAGTCGCCGGCCATCGTCGACGAGACGGCGGACCTCCAGGCGACGGCGGAGCGGCTGGCGTGGGGCAAGTTCCTCAACGGCGGCCAGACGTGTGTCGCGCCCGACTACGTCTTCGTCCACGAGTCGCGGAAGCAGGCGCTGGTGGACGCGCTCAAGGCGGTCATCACCCGCTTCTACGGCGCGACGGAGTCCGAGCGGCAGGCGAGCGCGGACTTCTCGCGCCTGGTGGACACGGTGGCGTGGCGCCGGGTGAAGGATTTGGTGGACCGCTCCGTGGCGGCGGGCGCGAAGGCGGAGGTGGGCGGGGTGGCGGACGGGCCCTCGCGTTACCTGTCGCCCACCGTGCTCACGGACGTGACGCCGGACATGGCCATCATGTCGGGGGAAATCTTCGGCCCGGTGCTGCCGGTAATGACGTACCGCTCGCGTGAAGAGGTGTACGCGCACATCCAGCGGGGCGACAAGCCGCTGGCCCTCTATGTCTTCAGCGAGAACAAGCGAGCCATCGAGGACGTGTTCCGCAACACGACGTCCGGCGGGGCGGTGGTGAACAACGTCCTGGTCCACGTGGCCAACCCCCACCTTCCGTTTGGCGGGGTGGGCATGAGTGGCCTGGGCCACTACCACGGCCTCTACGGCTTCCGGACCTTCAGCCATGAGCGCGCCGTGTCGGTTCAGTGGATGAAGTCCATGGTCGCGGTGTTCTTCCCGCCGTACCGCGGGAAGCTGCAGGAAATGGCCTCCCGCTTCACCCGGCTGTTGGAGTAGGCAGGACAGCCGGTGCGAGGGGTGTCCACACCGAGGGGACACTCCCGGAGGAGCCGGGATGCGCGTGGTCAAGCTGGAGGAGGAGCTGGTTCCCCGGGGACTTCGGGAGGCATTCGAGCGCCTGCGGGCTCGCCGTTGGGAGGTGGCGCGCCGCGGCGCCCCCGAGCGGCTGGCCCGGCTGGAGAAGCTCAAGGCGCTCATCCTCGAGCGGCGCGAGGCGCTGGCGGACGCCCTCCACGTGGACTTCCGCAAGCCGCGCGCGGAGGTGGAGGCCACGGAGATTCTCCCCGTGCTCATGGAGCTGGAGCACGTGCGCAAGCACCTCAAGGGGTGGATGAAGCCCCGCAAGGTGGCCACCCCGCTGCTGCTCACGGGGACCTCCAGCTATCTGCGCCATGAGCCTCGCGGCGTGGTGCTGGTGATGGCGCCGTGGAACTACCCCTTCAACCTGCTGGTGTCGCCGCTGGTGGGGGCCGTGGCCGCGGGCAACACGGTGATGTGCAAGCCCAGCGAGAAGACGCCGCACACGTCCGCCTTCCTCGCCGCGCTGGTGCGCGATGCCTTCCCCGAGGATGAAGTCGCGCTGGTGGAAGGCGGCGTGGAGCTGGGTGAGGCGCTGCTGCGCTTGCCTTTCGACCACTTCTTCTTCACCGGCGGGCCGCGCGTGGGGCGCCGGGTGATGGAGGCCGCGGCGAAGCACCTGGCCAGCGTGACGCTGGAGCTGGGGGGCAAGTCGCCCGTCGTCGTGGACTCCACGGCCGACGTCGAGAGCGCGGCGGAGCGCGTCGCGTGGGGCAAGTTCCTCAACGGCGGGCAGACGTGTATCGCCCCGGACCATGTCTGGGTGCATGCCTCGCGCGAGGAGGCGTTCTTGAGCGCGCTCAAGTCCGCGCTGGAGCGCTTCTACGGACGCACCGAGGAGGCGCGCCGCGCGAGCCCGGACTTCTGCCGCATGGTGGATGACGGCGCCTTCGCGCGGGTGCGCGGGATGTTGGATGGAGCAGTCGCCGCGGGCGCGCGCGTGGTGACCGGAGGCGGCGTGGACGCGGAGACGCGCTTCATCGCGCCCACGGTGGTGGCGGACGTGGCGCCGGACTCACCGCTGATGGAGGAGGAGATTTTCGGCCCGGTGTTGCCGGTGCTGCGCTACGACTCGCTCGACCAGGTGGTGACGCACGTGCGCGCGGGTGGCAAGCCGCTGGCGCTCTACGTGTTCAGCCAGGACGAGACGGCGGTGGAGCTGCTCCTGCGAGAGACGAGCGCGGGCGGCACGTGCATCAACACCGTGGTGCTGCACAACGTGAACCCGAACCTGCCCTTCGGCGGCGTGGGGACCAGCGGCCTGGGCGCGTACCACGGCGAGACGGGCTTCAAGACCTTCAGCCACGAGCGCGCGGTGCTGCGCCAGGGGCGCACGTCGCTGGCGCACGTGTTCTTCCCGCCCTTCACGGGCAAGGCACAGAAGCTGGTGCGGCTGGCGAGCCGGCTGTTCGAGTGAAGAGCCGGCCCGCCTGGGCCTCGTCTCAGGTGCGCAGGCCGGGGGCCTCGTGGCCCGTGCGCGCAACGTACTCGGTGTAGCCACCGCCGTACTGGTGGATGCCGTCCGGCGTCAGCTCCAGCACGCGGTTGGACAGCGCGCCCAGGAAGTGACGGTCGTGCGAGACGAACAGCATGGTGCCCTCGTAGCGCGACAGCGCCGTGATGAGCATCTCCTTCGTCGCCATGTCCAGGTGGTTGGTGGGCTCGTCCAGCACCAGGAAGTTGGGCGGGTCGAAGAGCATCTTCGCCATCACCAACCGCGCCTTCTCACCACCGGACAGCACGCGGCACTTCTTCTCCACCTCGTCACCGGAGAAGCCGAAGCACCCGGCCAAGGCTCGCAGCGAGCCCTGCCCCGCGCGGGGGAATGCGTCCTCCAGCGACTGGAACACCGTGCGCTCACCATCCAGCAGGTCCATGGCGTGCTGCGCGAAGTAACCCAGCTTCACGCTGCCGCCCATCGTCACCGCGCCCTGGTCCGGCGTCGTCGAGCCCACCACCAACTTGAGCAGCGTCGACTTGCCCGCGCCGTTGATGCCCATGACACACCAGCGCTCGCCGCGGCGCACGAGGAAGTCCATTCCGTCGTAGATGCGCTTCTTGCCGTAGGCCTTGTGCACCGCCTTCAGGCTCACCACGTCGTCGCCGGAGCGCGGCGCCGGCTGGAACTCGAACAGCACCGTCTGGCGGCGCTTGGGCGGCTCCACCTTCTCGATTTTCTCCAGCTTCTTCACGCGGCTCTGCACCTGCGCCGCGTGTGAGGCGCGCGCCTTGAAGCGCTCGATGAACTTCAGCTCCTTGGCGAGCATCGCCTGCTGACGCTCATACTGCGCCTGCTGCTGCTTCTCGTTCTGCGCGCGTTGCTGCTCGTAGAAGTCGTAGTTGCCCGAGTACGTCGTCAGCGAGCCGCCGTCGATTTCCACCATCTTGGTGACGATGCGGTTCATGAACTCGCGGTCGTGCGAGGTCATCAGGAGTCCGCCCTCGTAGCCCTTGAGGAAGCCCTCCAGCCAGATGAGGCTCTCCAGGTCCAGGTGGTTGCTCGGCTCGTCGAGCAGCATCGCGTCCGGACGCATGAGCAGGATGCGCGCGAGCGCCACGCGCATCTTCCAACCACCGGACAGCGCGCCGACGTCGCCGTCCATCATCTCCTCGCTGAAGCCCAGGCCCGCGAGAATCTCCCGCGCGCGGCCCTCCAGCGCGTACCCGCCCAGCTCCTCGAAGCGCCCCTGCACCAGGCCGTAGCGCTCGACGAGCTTCTCCATCTCGTCCGCCTTGTCCGGGTCCGCCAGGTCGGCCTCGAGCTGCTTGAGCTCCGCGGCCACCGTGCTCACGGGGCCCGCGCCGTCCATCACCTCCGAGACGGCGCTGCGGCCCTCCATCTCGCCCACGTCCTGGCTGAAGTAGCCAATGGTGACGCCACGGTCGATGGCCACCTGGCCCTCGTCCGGGTGCTCCTGGTTGGTGATCATCCGGAACAGCGTCGACTTGCCCGCGCCGTTGGGACCGACCAGCCCGACCTTCTCCCCCTTGTGGAGAGCGGCCGAGGCCTCGATGAAGAGAATCTGCTGGCCGTGCTGCTTGCTGATGTTGTCGAGACGAATCATGTGCGATGGGGGCCCAGGAAGCGGGCGCGGCGCCCTATATGCCACGGGGGACGCCAGAGGAGGACTCTTCCGAACCCCCCAGCCGCGCTTCCCATGCCCGAGGCCGGCCAGCCAGGGTGCCGTCCGCCCCTGGGCAGGGCGGGAGACCTACATGGCCCCCCTCCCTGGGCTCAGGGAGTGACGACCAGGCGGATGGGGTTGCCCTCCTTCTTCACCAGGCGCTCCACCCCCTGGGCCACGTCCTCCAGCGGCAGCGTCGCCGTCACCGAGCGCGAGACATCCAGCCGCTTCGTCCCCACCAGGGACACGAGCTGGTCCAGGTGCTTCTTCTCGTAGCCCAGGTGCCCGAGCAGCGCCTGGGAGCGCACCCCGAAGTTCACCCCGGACCCCAGTTGGATGGGCTCGGGCGACAGGCCCACCATCACCGCGCGCCCATGCCGGCCGATGCTCTTGGCCGCCTGGGCCAGCACCACGTTCGCCCCCACCAGGTCCACCGCGACATCCAGGCCCATGCCTCCGGTGTGCTTGAGAATCTGGTCGCGGACGTCCGGGGCTCGCGGGTCCAACGCCACGTCCGCGCCGAACTCCAGCGCCCGTGCGCGCGCGGCCTCGTTCGTGTCGAACGCGAGAATCGGCGTGGCCCCCATCATGCGCGCAATCTGCACCGCGTGGACGCCCAGCCCGCCGATGCCCCACAGGCCCACCGACTGCGCGGGCCGCAAGCCCGCCGTGTCCACCAACCCCGCATAGGGCGTGGCCACCGCGTCCGCGAGAATCGCCGCCTGCTCGAAGGGCAGATGGTCCGGAATCGCAGACAGGACGAAGTACGGCACCACGACGTACTCCGCCCACGCGCCGTCGTAGTGGAAACCCATGATGTGGAAGTCGAGGCACTCCGCGAGCTGGCCGTTGGTACACCTCGCGCACCGTCCACACGGCTTGCCGCCCGCCATGGCCACGCGCTGCCCCACCTTCCAGCGCGGCACGCCCGGGCCCACCTCGTCGATGATGCCGGACGACTCATGCCCCGGCGTCACCACCGGCAGCGGCGACTGCAGTGAGCCGTCGAGCAGGTGCGCGTCCGAAAGACAGATGCCACACGCCTTGACTCGCACCCTCACCTCGCCCGGTTGAGGCTGGGGCACCGGAACGTCCATCACCTTCAGGGTTCGAGCCGCCGTGTCGAAGCGCGCTGCCCGCATCGTCCGCTGGTTCGCGTCTGCCATTGTGTGCACCCCCGCCAGGCCTCGAGGCCAGGAACGGCACGAACCTACGACGGCAGGCGGAGAACACGAATTCGTGATGCACCGCGGTGTCACCGTCCCACGAGGCAGATGTCCTGCGTGGTCACCAACGCGGACCAGGTCCCATCGAGTCGCTGGCCTCAACCTCCCCCCTTCCTCAGCTTTCCGGGCGGCTGAGTGGAGGGATGGGGACTCATGGCGCTGCGATGGGATTCAGGGGCGGTGTGTCTGGTCGCCTGGGTGCTCTGCATCGGCGTGGCATGCAACTCGTCTCCAGGGAAGAACACGCCGCCGCCCACCCCGGATGCACCCACGCCCGTCGAGCCCTCGATTCCCGATGGAGGCCCCCCGCCAGGCCCCACGGTGCCATCACCGGGTGAAGCGCCGACGGAGGATTCCGGACAGCCGGTGTTCCCCCTGGCGTTCCAGCAAGCGCTGCCGGGCTCTCGGACCGTGGCGAAGCGCACGACGTTTCGCTTCCGCATCCCCGTGGCGCGCGCCGGCGAGCGGCTGAGCTTCGTCTTCTTCGCGGGGGACGACGTGCTGAGAATCCACGCGGCCACCGTGGCCCGCGCGGATGCCGACGGCGTGCTCGCGTCCGCCCCCTTGCCACTCACCTTCCAGGGCGCACCCGGCGCCCTGCTCGCCGCGCCTTGCACAGCGACCCCGTGGCGCTGTCCGTGAGCTTCCGCGAGGAGCTGGCCATCTCCTTCGAGGTCGAGGGCGCCATCGCCGAGGGACAAGTGGACCTCTTCCCCCAGAGCTACGCCGCCGAGGGGAGCCACACCTCGGAGCCCGGCCGATTCGGCAAGGCCCAGAAGCGGCTCGTGGGGCTCGGTGGCATCGAGGTCGACGCCAAGGCGACGCGCACCATCGCGCTCATCGGCGGTGGGCTCGCCGCCGGCAAGGGCGCGCCCACCGATGACTTCAGGGAGAGCTGGCCCGCCGTGGCCGAGCGTCTGCTCGGCCAGCCGGTCCTCAATGCCAGCCAGGAAGGCCAGAGCATCGCCTCGGTGGTCGCGGCGCTCGACGCGGGAACGCTCCGGCTCGCGGGTGTCACGGACTGCCTGGTGGTGCTGGGCGGCAACGAAGCGCCCTCCGTCGACACGTCCACGCTCCCCTCCTCGCTGGACGCGCTGCTGTCGCGGCTGCGCTCGCGATGTCATGTCCTCGCCGGAACGCTCCCGCCCCAGGGCACCTCGCCCACCATCGGGGAGTCGTCCCGGGATGCGCGCCGCGTCGTGAATGACTGGCTGCGCTCGCCGGCCTCGGCGGCCCAGGTCGTGGACTTCGACGTGCTGCTGCGGGACCCGAGCAATCCCGAGCGCTGCCAACCCAACATGCAGGATGACACGGGAGGCCTCTCCGAACGGGCCCAGGCGTGGATGGGGGCCGAGATGGCACGGCGGCTCGGACGCGAGCCTCCCGAGGAGCCCCCGAGGACGATGACCGTCAAGGTGGCCCTGACGAACGCCAGCCATGACGTGCTCACCGTGGACACCGCAGGCACCGTGTTCGCCGTGAACCGCGGGATGGGCCGTGCGCACCTGTGGGCCAGCACGGACAACGCGCGCTCCTGGCAGCCGCGCGGCACCCACCCGCGGGGCTCTTCCTTCCAGGTGATGACGTCGCTGAAGGACGGAACCCTGCTCGCGGACACCCTGGGCCAGGATGGCATGCACGCGCTCGCGCGCTCCACGGACCACGGCGTCACCTGGAGCGACGTGCTGCCCCTGGGGCTGTTCCGCATGCTTCAGCCAGGCAACATCCGCGAGCTGCGCGGCACCGTCTTCTTTGGCGAATACCAGGTGTTCGCCATCGAGTCGCCCATCCGCATCTGGGTGAGCAGGAACGGGGGCGCCACGTGGAAGGTGCGCGCCACGCTGACTGGACGCCGCCATTGCCACTCGCTGGTGGCGGACCCGGAACAGGGCGTGCTGTGGGCGATGATGGGCGATGCCCGCGGAGGACTGCTGCGCTCGGTGGACGACGGCGTCACGTGGAGAACCGTGGTGGACGGCCTTCGAGGCGTCGCGACGGACGGCATCATCACCCCGCTCGGCCTGCTCTTCGGCGCGGACACCCTGTACCGGCCCGCCATTCCCAGCATCCGCCGCGTGCAGTCGAACGATGAGATGGTCGAGATGACACGGCTTCCCGGGCCCAGCTACTCCGTGCTCCGGCTTCGCGATGGCGGCTACCTGATGGGAACCACGCGCGAGACCGGCGGGGACGTGTACGCCCCGGGCGACGAGACCGCCCATGTCTTCATGAGCGCGGACGGCCGCACCTGGAAGGAGTTCATGGCCTACCCCCGCCTCCTGCCGGACGACTACGCACGCGCGGACACCTACTGGCAGCTCCCCTCGGGTGAGGCCCTGCTGAAGCTGACCAACGTGCGAGGCATCGGCACGGGCTTCCAGCTCCTCGAGAGCACCCTGCACTGAGGGGGAGGCCGCCAACGCCCCTCAGCGCCGGGGGGACTCGTCCCAGTTCCACAACGACACCACCCACTCATCGGTTGCGTCCCGGTAGGTGTGTACGGGAACGAAGCCCACACGCTCGTGCGCGCGCTGCGAGCGGGGATTGCTCGTGGAAACCTCTGTGACGAGCATGTCATATCGCTCCCGATACAGGTCGCGATGCGTCGCGAAGAGCGAGTCGAACACCCCGCGTCCCCGGTGCGCCTTGTCCACGCAGACCTGCCCCATGACGTAGAAACGCCGCGCGCTCAACGGGCGCCCCTGGAAGTCGAGCCGCTCCAACAAATCGAACATGGGGACCAGCACCGGCAACAAGTCCCGGCATTCGCGCGGCATCGTCAGCGCATAGCCCACGATGACGCCCTCATGCCGCGCGACGATGCTGGGCGCCAGCGCATGCATCCGCCGCAGCGCCCGCAGGTCATGCTCCACCGTGACAAAGCCCTCGGAGCGCGCCTCCTCCGCGCTCACGTGCTGCTTCAGGTTCTTGCGCTGCAAGGCAAGAATCTGCTCGAGCTCCTCAACACCTCTCACGGCCCCTACCTCATAGGTATCTGGCATGCCTGGAGGATAGACCAGACAAACACAAACACCACCCCTCCCATTCCCAACAGCATTCCGGGCACAACTGTACCGCCACCCCATCCCTCAATCTGTACACCCCACCCCGACACAGCACACGCCCGAACAAAGACACCACACTTTGCCACCCTCCATTCCAAACCTTTTCAATTCAAGCAAAACACGACAATCATTTGCACCCAATCTTTCTATCTGCCATTCTGGGGACACGACACCCGGAGCGGAGACAGACATGCGCCCTCCCTATAAGCGACACGTGTTTGTCTGTACCAACCGCCGGCCGGAGGGGAGCCCTCGAGGGTGCTGCGCCTCCAAGGAAGGCGAAGCCGTGAGGTCCGCCCTCAAGGCGGAGCTGGAGAAGCGCGGATGCAGGGTCGGAATGAGGGTCAATGAAAGTGGCTGTCTGGGAACATGCCCCCTCGGCGTGTCCGTGGTCATCTACCCAGAGGGGGTCTGGTACGGCGGGGTGAGCGTGGATGCGATTCCAATGCTCGTGGAGGAGCACTTCATCCAGGGCCGCGTCGTGGAGTCCCTGGTGATGCCCTTCCTCAAGAAGTCTGGGCACTGAAGCAGATGCAGACACTGACCGCGCAGCCGGCACCCGCGAGGGCCATGACCTGGTCCACGCTTTCGGCGGGCTTCGTCACCGTGCTCGTGGGCTTCACGAGCACGGGCGCCATCATCTTCCAAGCCGCGGAGGCCGCGGGCGCCAGCCCCGAGCAAGTGAGCTCCTGGATGGGGGCCTTGGGGGTCGGCATCGGGCTGACGAGCCTGGCCCTGTCGCTGCGCTACCGAACCCCCGTCGTCACCGCGTGGTCCACGCCGGGCGCGGCGCTGCTCGCCACGAGCCTCGTCGGCGTCCCCATGTCCGAGGCCATCGGCGTGTTCCTCTTCTGTGGCGCGCTCATCACGCTGTGTGGCGTCACCGGCTGGTTCGAGCGGGCCCTGGGACACCTCTCACTCCCCCTCACCTCGGCGATGCTGGCGGGAATCCTGGCCCGCTTCGGGTTGGATGTCTTCACCTCGCTGAAGGCCCAACCCCTGCTCATCGCCACCATGCTCACCGCCTACCTGCTCGGCCGCCGGCTGTGGCCGCGCTACACCATCCTGGGCGTCCTGGGGTGGGGATGCGCCCTCGCCTGGGGCCTGGGCCTCATGCGCCTCTCCGAAATCCAGCTCGCCCTCGCCACGCCCGTCTTCACCGCGCCGAGCTTTTCCTTGTCCTCCCTGCTGGGCATCGGCGTCCCCCTGTTCGTCGTGACGATGGCCTCCCAGAACGTTCCCGGGGTCGCGGTGATACGCGCCTCGGGCTACCAGCCCCCCATCTCCCCCATCATCACCACGACGGGGCTGACCACGGTGCTGCTGGCCCCCTTCGGCTGCTTCGCCCTCAATCTGGCCGCCATCACCGCCGCCATCTGCCTGGGACGCGAGGCCCATCCGGACCCCTCCAAACGCTACGCCGCGGGCGTCTTCGCGGGCCTCTTCTTCCTGCTGACAGGCCTGTTCGGCGCGACGTTCGCCACCCTGTTCGCCGCCTTCCCACGGGAGCTCGTCCTCGCCATCGCCGGCATGGCCCTGTTTGGCACCATCGCGAACAGCCTGACGGCCGCGATGGCCGAAGAACCCCACCGCGAGGCGGCCATCGTGACGTTTCTCGTGGCGTTGTCGAATGTCTCTCTATTTGGAATGGGCGCGGCCTTCTGGGCGCTCATCCTGGGAATGCTGACCTCCGCGGTGCTCCACTGGCGGCGGTCAACCCATGCCTCCCACCGACGTCACTCCCACCCGCCCAACCCGACATAAACTTTCAACAGACATATTCTAGACGGCATGGCTTGCTTTGAATTCAAATGCTGTGTATTGGATTGGCCCCATGACCAACACCGCTACCGTCCCCGCGCGGCAGAACTCCGCGCAGACCATCACTGGTCGCGCCATCCTTCTGGAAATCGGCTCGAAGCTGGGCGTCTTGGATACATTCCTGACACACAAGGAGATCTCCGTCGCGGACGTGGCCAAGGAGTCGGGCGTCGCCCCGCCATGGATTGCCTCCTATTATGCCGCGCTGTCACACGCGGGCCTGGCGCGCCCGGGGCCGAAGGTCGGGGGTGAGGTGACGCACTACCATGCGGCGCCGGACCTCCAGCAATCCATCAACGACGTGGGCTACGTGCTGTGGGGCCTGGGCTCCTGCGCGCCATTGATTGCCAACGCCGTGGCCTTCGCGAAGGACCTGCCCACGGCGGCCAACCTCCACGTCCGGGACGGCGAGCACGTGGCCCGGACGTCGCGGTGGATGGGTGAGCAGGACTTCTATCCCCAGGCCGAGGCCGCCATCCTGGCGTCGTCGCCTCGGAAGATTGTCGACCTGGGGTCGGGGACGTGCGGACTGCTGCTCCGGTGTCTGCGCAAGCTGCCGGAGTCGCGGGGCGTGGGTATCGACTTGAGCCATGACGCTTGCGTCAAGGCGCGCTCCATCGTCCAGGCGGCGGGAATGGACTCACGCGTCTCCGTCATCGAGGCGCCCATCCAAAGCCTGGTCAACGACCCGTCCCCGGTGGAGGGCGCCGACGTCATCCACGGCGGCTTCGTGTTCCACGACCTGATGCCCGACGAGGAAGCGACGCTCAACGCGCTGCTCAAGACCTTCCGCGTGGCGGCCCCCAAGGCGGCGGTGATCGTGGTGGACGCCGTCCCCTACGGCCCGGAGCCCGACGAGCACGCCTTCTCCGCCGCCTTCACGTTCCTGCACAGCCACTTCATGGCGCGCAGGCTCCAGCCCGAGAGCGAATGGAAGCAGCGGCTCACCGACGCGGGCTTCCCCAATGTCTCGGTGTCCCGCCTGGGCATCTCCGGCGGACGAATCTTCACTGCCCGCGCCGCCTGAAACGGGTCGGGCCCACCCAGAGAGGAACACCCGATGCATGTCAATGACGTCGTTGCTCGAGTCAAGGCGCACCGTTGCTACACTCATCCGGTCTTCACTCACTGGGCTGAGAACGCCCCCTCCACGGAGGCCATCGGCGCGCTGTTCCACCAGATTCGCAGCTTCTGTGACTCCACCCGCCCCGGCTTGAACCTACCCGAGGGGCTGCGGAACCTGGGGCTGCGCACCGAGAGCCGCCTGTTGGAGGAAATCGTCGAGAGTGAAGAGGACCACGGCCCGGAGCTCGCCGCCATGGCGGGGCACATCCTCAACCGCTCGGCGGGAAAGACGGTCTGCCCGAACGTCTTCGACCAGGCGGCCGTCGAGGGGACGCTGAAGGAGTGCTCGGACCGGCTGCTCAACTCGCTGCCTGGCTACGACAAGAAGTCGGGCCTGATGCCACAGACGCGCAACGCCATCGCGGTCTTCGAGCGGCGCAAGGACATGGATGAGAAGTCCGTGTACCGCAACCTCGGGACGACGCTCGCGCTGGAGATGATTTCCAACCGCCAGCTCATCCCGGGGGAGAAGCTCTGCCTGGTCGACAGCGGGCTGTACAAGGCCTCGCTGGAAGAGCCGGAGATGCACTACCTGATGGAGCACTGGGGCGAGGCGGGCGCGGAGGCCCAGCACGAGCAGAACGGCATCAACGCCATCGCCCAGGTCCTCAATCCTTCGACCATGCCCCTGGTCCAGGAGGGCGCGGACGACTTCCTCAACACCGTGGCCGCGATGTGGGACCTCCTCGACGCCGCCCTCCTCGAGTCGGGGCAGCGCCGGCTCGCCGCGACGGGAACCTAGAAAGACGCCCATGAACGCCCAGCAACCCCTGGACCCGCAAGCGGTCCATACGTACCTCACCGAGCTCTGGCGGCGGCTCTTGAAGCGAGACATCGCGCTCACCGATGACTTCTTCGAGGCGGGCGGAAACTCATTGACCGCGCTTCGCATGGTCATGGAGGTCCAGAAGGACTATCGCGTCGAAATCGACGTCGAATCCTTCTTCGAAAGCTCCTCCATCTCCAAGCTCGCCGACATCATCACCCGGGGCGCCGAGTCACGGCGCGAGCCCGCCTAGCGGCCCTCCGGGGCGATGACGCAGAGGGGGTGGCTCATGTCGTGGGAAGTCGACATCGTGAGCTTCGACGGGGTTCGGATACGTGCCTTCCGGACACCTCCCGTTCCAGGCCGCGAGCAGGTCGCCCTCGTGCTGCCGCTCGCCACACGCCCGACGTTCGTGGAACGGGCCCTCCAACGGCTGGCTCAACACTTCAACGTCATCACCTGGGAGGCCCGGCTGCTGCTCGAGCCGGAGCAGGGATGGTCCGGCGACAGCGCGCTCTCGCTGGATGCCCATGCCCGGGACGCGCTGGCGGTCCTGGACCACTTCCAGGTCCCCCGGGCCTCGCTGGTCGGTTATTGCTCCGGTGCGGCGCTGGCCCTGAGGATGGCCGAGGCCCATGCCGCCCGGTTCCACAAGCTGGTGCTGGTCAACGGGGCCTACTTCCTCGCGCCCGAGGTGTGTGACGTCACCCAGTACGAACGAGACGTCCTGGCCCTGGCGCCGCTCATCGCCATGAACCGGGACACCGCCGCGGCGGTCTTCAAGGCCGCCCTGGCGAGCGGTTCGTTCCACCAACCCGACCACGAGTTCGCCCGGGACATCTGTCTGCCTTATGCGAGCGTCGAGACCTTCCACCGCTATGGCGTCGGCCTCGCGCAGTGCATCCAGGCGGACGCTTGCCAGTCGGCGGAAGCCATCACCCTCCCCACCCTGGTGATGTCGGGAGGGAAGGACGACCGGACCCACCCCGCCAGCTCCGCGCTGATTGCGTCACGCATTGCCCGGAGCCAGCACAGCGTGGACAGCGAAGCCGACCACTATTCCTTGTGCAGGGCGCGAGAAGCCACGCTGGAGAGAATGCGTCAATTCCTGTCGGCTGAAGTCTAACGCGGAGCAAGAGGACCCAGACACCTTATGGATGCCACGGCTCGGCTCCCCTCCTCGCGATGGAGCAGGGATGTCGTCTCAGTGTTCCAGGAGCAGGTCCAGCGCGCGCCGGAGGCCCTCGCGCTCGTGGACGGTGCGCGGCGGCTCACCTACCGCGAGCTGAACGCGAGGGCCAACCGGCTGGCCCGCCACCTGGTGAAGCTGGGCGTCAGGCCCCGGGCGCTCGTCGGCATCTGCCTGGAGCGCTCCGTCGAGTCCGTGGTGGGCTGTCTCGCCATCCTGAAGGCGGGCGGGGCATACGTCCCCATCGACCACCGCTACCCCGCGGAGCGCATCCGCTTCATCCTGCGCGACTCGGCCGTGCGTCTGGTGTTGACCACCCGCGAGCTTGTGCCCTCGCTCCCCGGGCCCACCTGCGTGTGCGTGGATGACGAGCACCTGACCGACACCTACGAAGACACGGACCTGGCCACGGCCCCGCAGCCCTCCTTCTCCGCCTACGTCATGTACACGTCGGGGACCACCGGAGAGCCCAAGGGGGCCGAGATTCCCCAGAGTGGCATCGTGAGGCTGGTGAGGCATTCGACGTACCTGGAGCTGGATGAGAGCATCACCGTCCTGCACCACTCGACGTGCTCGTTCGACGCGGCGACCTTCGAAATCTGGGCGGCGCTGCTCAACGGGGGACGGCTGGTCATCCACCGCCCCGCGCTGGAGTTGGACAGCCTGGGAGCGCTCCTTCGCGACCAGGGCATCACCACGCTGCTGCTCACCACGTCTGTCTTCCACCTGGTGGCCGAGCACAAACCGGAGGCCCTCGGGCCGCTGCGGCATGTCGTGACGGGCGGTGACGTGCTCCGGGTCCGCGAGGTCAAGGCCGTCCTCGACCTGCATCCCCACCTGCTCATCATCAACGGCTACGGCCCCACGGAGAACACGACCTTCACCTGCTGCTTCCCCATCACCCGCCAGACGCCGCTGGAGGAGACGATTCCCATCGGCAGGCCCATTGGCGGGACGAACGTCTTCCTCCTCGATGCCCAGCTGCGCCCGGTGCGGCCCGGCGAGGTGGGCCAGCTCTTCACCAATGGCCTGGGGCTGGCGAACGGCTACCTCCATCAGCCGGAGCTGACGCGCCGGCACTTCATCGACTCGCCCTTCCCCGAGTCCGGCCCGGTCCTCTACGCCACGGGCGACCTGGTGCGCGAGGGACCCGACGGACAGCTCCACTTCGTCGGGCGGGTCGACAGCCAGCTGAAGATTCGCGGCTTCCGGGTGGAGCCCGGTGAAATCGAGCACGCCCTCAACCTCTGGCCGGAGGTGGCGGAGTCCGTGGTGCTGGCGGAGACGCTGGAGCCCGGTGGAGAGAAGCAGCTTGTCGCCTACGTGAAGCGGCGGTCCGTGGACGTGCCCCTGGACGCCGCCGCCCTCAAGCAGGACCTGGCGGAGCGGCTGCCGCACTACATGGTCCCCTCGCGCCTCCACGTGCTGGACGCGTTTCCACTCACCCACAATGGCAAGCTGGACCGGGCCCGGCTGCGGCGGGAGACGCCCCCCGAGCCCACACCCGGCACACCTCCCGAGCCTCGGGCCGCGGGCTGCGCGCAGGTGGTGCTCGACGTGTGGCGGCAGCGGCTGGGCGCGCCGGGGCTCCAGGCGACCGCCTCCGTCTTCGACCATGGGGCGTCCTCCCTCACCGTCATGGTGGTCCAGAGCGAGCTGAATGCCCGGCTCAAGTGCCTGGTGGACCCGGCCCTGCTCGCCCGGGCCCACACGCCGCTCGAATGGGCAGACGTCTATCAACGACATCACTCCGCCCCGAGCGGAGCGTGAAGCACGACATCACCGGAGGCCGTTCATGGATGCATTGAAGCAGTTTCCGCTGAGCCCCAAGGAGCTTCAGGACTTCGACACCAATGGCTACATCGGCCCCTTCACGCTCTATCCCCCGGAGGAGATGAAGAACATCCACAAGAAGGTCCGGGCCGCGCTGCTGAACCGGGAGTTCGCTCCCTACGACGCCCCCATCGACAGCGCCATCGCCAATTATGACCGGCACCTGGACGTGTCCTTCTTGAGCCAGCACGTCTGCCAGGCGGCCATCGTGGACCGGCTGCGCGGCATCCTGGGCGACGACATCCTCTGCTGGCGCAGCGAGTTCATCCCCAAGCCTCCGGGCGCGGAAGGCACGGACTGGCACCAGGCGGACACCTTCGAGCACGCGTCGGGCGCGCCCCAGCTCGTGTGGCCCAAGGAGGAAGGCGGTGGCGCCGGAGGCACCATCAACGTCTGGACCGCCTTCACCGAGGCGACCGAGGCGAATGGTTGTCTGATGTTCGTCCCGGGGACGCACAAGCAGATGCACTACGACGAGTCCAAGGGGCTGAAGTGGGACCCCGAGAAGAACCACAACGTCGTCAAGGACAACGTCCCGCGCGGCTTCAACGGGTACGACTACCGCGACCTCCAGAAGGACCCGCACTGGAAGCCGGATGAGTCGCGCGCGGTCAACATGGTCATGAAGCCCGGGGAGTTCATCGTCTTCCGCTCAACGCTCCTGCACGCCTCCAAACCCAACAGCACGAAGGACATCCCCCGCCTGGGCTACGTGGCGCGCTACGTCCCCGGCCGCGTCAAGGTCTATCCAGACACAGACACGGTGAAGGAGTTCGGCAGCGAGATTTCGCTCGAGAAATATGGGACAGTGGTGGTCTCCGGAAGGAATCACCACCCCACCAACCGGGTGCGCGAAGTGAACCTGCGAGGGGAGCGCTTCGCGCGCAGAGAGGGGCAAGGAGTCGCCGCATGACGCGAAAGGTGTTCTGGCCAGAGCCCTACCGGACGGAGCTGGAGACCCGGGTCCACGACGTGAGAGGCAATGTCATCACGCTCGAGGACACGATTTTCTATGCCTTCTCCGGTGGGCAGGAGAGTGATGAAGGGACCATTGGCGGGCGCCGGGTGCGAGAGGCGCGCAAGGCTGGCTCCGACATCCACTACACGCTCGACGAAGGGCATGGCCTGACACCTGGCGAGGCGGTGACGGTCCTCATCGATTGGGAGCGCAGATACCGGCTCATGCGGTTGCACTTCGCTGCGGAGCTGGTCCTGGAGCTGGTGTCCCGGCGGGTGGTGGGCATTCCCAAGATTGGTGCCCACATCGCGCAGGACAAGGCACGCATCGACTTCACGTACCCGGAGAGCATCTCCAGCCTCTTGCCGGACATCTCCAGCCAGGCGCTCCAGGTCGTGACGTCGAACGTGCCCATCATCAGCGACTTCTCCGACGAGGCGGCGGGAATCCGCTATTGGGAAGTGGAAGGCTTCGCGCGAGTTCCCTGCGGCGGGACCCACCTGCGGCGGACAGGTGAGGTGGGGGAGCTCGAGCTCAAACGCAAGAACATTGGCAAGGGCAAGGAGCGCATCGAGGTCTTCCTGAAAGGAGGCTCGCTCGCGTCCCCCTCTTGAGGCGTCCAGTCATGGCAGACGACGGAGCGCTGTTCATTGGGTATGACCACATCGCATACGCCACGCGGGATACCGACGCCTCGGTGAAGCTCTTCGAGGCGTTGGGATTCACCGTCAAGATTTACAAACAGGAGATCGACAAGTTCAATGTCTTCGTGACGAAGCTGGTCTCCCAGGACCATCACGTCGCGGAGCTGGTCGAGTCGCGCGGTGGCCCGAGTGTCGTGACCGAGCTGCTGGGGGACAAGGAGACAGCGGTCTACCACGTCTGCTTCAAGACGAATGACTTCCAGCGGGCCCGGGAGAAGCTCAAGGGGACTGGCGCGGTGACGGTCACCAGGCCCATGCGCATTCCCTATCCGCTGACCCCGGAGCATGAGCGGTTCTGGGCCAGCCACATGTATCACCCGAGTCTGGGCCTGTTTGAAATCACCGGCCCCGACGCCGTGGACGAAGCCGCCTTGGCGGAGGGCACATGACCGAGCGAATCGTCGTCATCCCGGAAACGGGCGAGGGTGCCGGTGCCAGGGATGCCGAGCATGCCTGTGGCCTGCTGCGCTGGATGGCCGAGCGGTTCGGCCATGACTTCGAATTGGTGGAGCGCCCCCTGACGCCGTCGACCTGGCGGGACACCGTGGAGGTCTGCCGTCAGGCCTCCGCGGTCCTGACCTCGATTCCGGCCCATGACGGCTCGGCGCCAGGTGGAGCGGCGGCGGACCTGTCGCGCCTGCGGCGGGAGTTGTCGCTGTTCGCCTCGGTGAGCGCCATCCAGCGCTTCGCACAGGCCGGCGCCTCCACGCCCGTCCGCGCGCATCCCCACGGCGTGGACGATGTGCTCGTCGTCTCGCTGCGGGAGGAAGGCTGGGACGAAGGCCCGCTGTCCCGAGCCCTCTCCCCGGGCGACGAGCCCTCCGAAGCGAGGGAGGACCTGTCGCTGGCCACGTCCCGGCTGGCCTTCGGCCTGGCGCGGCGGCGCTGGGGGCAGCTGACGGCCGTGAACCTGGCGGGGCACGTCACGGAGCAGCCGCCA